>JAKEIB010000032.1 GCA_022614705.1 Planctomycetota bacterium
ACGTCGAATAGGCGCCTACGCTCATGGCGCGCGCCTTGTCCCATGATATTATGTACTTGTCCAGGCCAATGTTGCAGATTTATTGCGATGGGCCATACTATTAATAATCAACGGTGTCGTAGTCGGCGCACTTGCTTTGTTTCTCCTTTGGCGCAGGAGAAACTGAGGCAGCTAAATAACTAGCGCTAAGCTTCATGTTTACTGTCGTGCAAACGGTGAGCGGTCACAGGATTTCGTTGCCGGTTGTTACGGCCGGACTACTATTCCTTACCGCAGGGCTTAAGCTATTGTTTGCCGTGCGGACAACGACGTGGCACGTCGCATACGATCTTCCATCCTGGCTGGTTTTAGCCGCTGTCGAGGCGGAGTTGCTGGTTGCATTTCTGTTATTCACCGGCTTGTGGCCGCTATTTAGTTGGCGGGCTGCACTGATCCTGTTCATCATCTTTGGCCTTTACTCGCTGTATCGTATCTCGGCCGGGTATGAATCATGCGGATGTTTTGGTCCATTAAGGACAAGTCCCGTGTGGTCGCTCGCGCTGAATATCGGAATTATATCGCTGCTCGTTGCCCGGCGGCAGGCGTTCACTGAACGACGACGTACTTCAGCTGGGATCGCAAAGCTCTGTGCTTCGACGGCGTCCTATGTTGTCGTTGGCGGATTATCAGTGTTCGTAATGATTGGATCCGCTCAATCGTTGATGATTGACGATGGATCCTTGATAGGCAATGGAAAGCTAGTCGTCTTAAAGCCCACCGAATGGATCAACCAAAAGTTTCCGCTGGATAATGTGATTTTGCCGCAAACGAACGTCGGAAATGGTAAATGGGTGGTGCTTCTCTATCACCACAATTGTCCGAAATGCCAGCAGGTGCTACCGCGCTACGAACAGTATGCGGACGAGATCGCTAAGCGGGGTGTAAACACGAACGTGATGTTGCTAGAAATCCCGCCATTTGGCGAATTGCTGCATGGCGTTGGTCCGGCACTCTACGCAAGGCTTTCGACAGACACCGAGTGGTTCGTGCAATCCCCCGTGGAAATTCAACTTAGCGATGGGAACGTAACGTTCGCGTCGCTCGATTTGCCGAGTATTTCGGATATTCCTTGAGGCGCGAGTGGCGTTTTATGCGTATAAACCGACACAATCGCGGCGGCTTCGGGCGGCTCGAGGTGTTACTTGTGCTGGCTTTTGTTACGTTGTTATTTCAAGTCTTCCCGTCGCTATGGAACGGACTGGTCTGGTCGTTCGACCTGCGGAACTGGTCGCGCGGCGCGTGGATGAGCGCTAATGTCGCTATCGTGCTTGTTCTATTCAGCATTCGGTTTGGGCCAGACTTGTACCGAGAATGGCGCGGGCGGCGGCCACGTATAGCCCGTAAGTCCGAGCGTCACGAGAAGCAGTTGACGTTGAAAGAGGAGCGGGCGTTGTACGAGCGGATGCGAGAGGCGCGGAAGAAGCAGGTGATTTAGCTCGGAGCCTGGAGCACGGAGCAAGGAGTAGGCAGAAAGATGCGGCGCGGGATTACGATCGTTGAGACGCTGATCGTTGTCTTTATCATTGCGATTCTCGTGCAGCTTTTGCTACCGGCGATTCAGTCGGCGCGGGCCGCGGCGCGGAAGACGCAATGTCAGAACAATCTGCATCAGTTGGCGGTTGGAGCGCAGTTGCACCTGAACGCGTATGGATTCTTGCCGACCGGCGGATGGTCGGGGGCGTACACGGCCGATCCCAACCGCGGGTATGGGCGCGAGCAGCCGGGCGGTTGGGCGTACAGCCTGCTGGCATATATCGGCGAATCGGCCCTGCGCGAAGCGGGCAAGGGCGAGTCGATGACGGACGAAACGCTTGGCCCCGGCCTGAAGCTGTTGCACGAAAGCGCGCCGCAAGTTTTCTATTGCCCGGATCGCCGGCCGGCCCGACCGTATCCGCTCGAAAACCGCGACGAGGCCAAGTGGAACATGATCGTCGCCAAGGGCGTGCAAGACCTGCCGGCGGTCACCAAGAGCGACTACGCCGCCAACGCGGGCGACGCCCTGCACCACGCCGCCGCCAGCTTCGGTGGCACCATGTGGTGGCCGGAAAGCTACGAAGCTCTGGAAGCTGATACGCCCGAATGGACCGACACCAACGATCCGGAGAGCGAGTTCTATCAAACGGGCGTCATCTACTACCGCAGCGAGGTCGGACCCGAAAAGATCGTCGACGGCATGGCGAAGACCTATCTCTTCGGCGAGAAGTACATGGACCCGATGTCGTACGAAGACATCAACGACATCCCGGAATTCGCTCGCAAGGGCGACAACCAATCGGCGTGGGCCGGGTTCGAATGGGACAACCAGCGCGTGGCCTGGCGCGAGGGCGCGACCAAAAAGGAGAGTTGCTACCAGCCGCAGCGCGATGCGGGCACCGTGTGCCCCGCTGTTTGGGCCTTTGGAAGCGCCCATGCGACATCGTTGAACATGGCCTTCTGTGACGGTTCGGTGCGAGAGATCAGCTACGACATCGACCGCAACGTCCACCGTCACGCGGCCAACCGGCTCGACGGCGACCGTAACTAGAAGTGAAGGGGACTGGCTCATTTTGCGCACTTCCGCGAAGCAAAATGTGCCTGTTCCCGTTCTTCCGATCAGGCCGACCATGAAGAACCCCTTTCTGTCGCTGCGACGCCAATGGATAGAAGCACTTTTGGCTGCCGCCTTGGGGGCACTCTCTGTGCAGCTGTATCTGGCCCGCGCGCCGGCTTATCCAACTCATTCGGAGATGATGCTCAAGGCCGAGCAGGGCGACGCGGACATGTCGCTGCGAAACAGCGGTTTTCCGAACACGTTCATCAGCACGATTCATCTTGACCTGACCAGCCCGAACCACTCGGTGCGACTCGTATGGTCGGGTCCGCAAGCAACCAGCCAAGACACGGGGCCGTACCACAGCTCGCCGGGCAGGGGCAACGGCGATTGCGACTGCAATGACTTGGCTGAAAGTCTCCGCAATAAATCGAACTGCACGCCCAAGGGGACGCGCACCGTGGAGGCGTTCAGCGATTACATGGGCTCGGCGACGGCTTTCAAATTCGTGACCTGGTTTCACGCCAACCGCGAAATCGCGTTTCATTCGCATCCCCAGGTGCCGGACCATCCCGCATCGCTCGGCTGCGTGCGACTGAACGAACATGCCGCCCCAGTAGTGTCCGGCTATAAGTCGAACAGTTTCAGTTGGTTAGGGTCGGAGGATTCTGGAAACGGTTGATGTTTGGCGGTGAGGGCCTCAAACAGCGGGG
>JAKEIB010000033.1 GCA_022614705.1 Planctomycetota bacterium
ACGTCGAATAGGCGCCTACGCTCATGGCGCGCGCCTTGTCCCATGATATTATGTACTTGTCCAGGCCAATGTTGCAGATTTATTGCGATGGGCCATATTGCGGTAATCGAGCTTGGGCATGGCTTGATATCTGATCCGAGGATGTCCCGTCAATTGTAACACGCGAAACAGAAGGCGCGAACTCAATCCAATTCCAACCGGCAACCCTGCGCATAGCTTTCCTGAGCTTTGTTGACGATCGCCAGGGCGCGGTAGGCGTCTTCCAGGCTGGACGTTTTGAGGACCAGGCTGCTGACGTGGCGGTGGAAGTGCAGGAAGAGTTGCTCGCCCACCGGGCGGTCGTGGTCGAGTAGCTCGGAATGTTGGCCCGCTTCATCGAACCACACGAGCGTGTGCGGCAGATCGAGGAACGCGATGCCGCGCTGGCAGACGACTTGCAAGTCGGCGGGCCGTCGGAAGGCGGCCGCTTCATGCCACTGCTGGGCGACGTAGCTGCCACAGGCGATTTGCGCGACCGGGCCGGTGCCGATTTCTCCGGTCGGCGAAAAATCGAGCGTCATGACAAGATAATCTTTGGGGCCGGACTCATGGCGTTCCGCGGCGCCGCGCGGGGCCGAGGAGTGAGCCGCGCCGACGACGCTCGTTGCCTCGGTGCCCACTACGTCGCGACACCAGTCGACCATCTCGATGAGCTGTCGCATGTCGGCCGTGTAAAAAGAGTGACCGTTCTCGGGGCGCGAAGTGAATCGCCGATTACAGAACAAAAGCCTCGGCAAACCAAGACGCGTGGCCATCAGCTCCTTGAGCCGCAGGGTGGCCGGCGCCAGTCGACAGGGAAACTCGGCCATGAAGGCAACGCCAGCCTGGCGCACGCGTCGGCGAACCTCGTCGGCCTCGTGCGTCTCCAGATCAAGTGCGGCGGAGCAGTAAATCGCCTTTCCCGCATCGCATGCGGCGAAGATTGGCAGTGCACCATACCAGCGAGCGGAGAGCAACAAGACGGCGTCGATGTCCGCACTCGAGGCCAGGGCGCGGAAGCCGTCGCACATCCGCGCGGGCCAACGCTGGGCGATCTCGGCGGCCCGGTGGGCGACCGGATCGCAAAACGCCCGCACCTCGAACCGGTCGGCGAGCGCGCGGAGAGCCGGGGCGTGGCGGGTTTCCCACGCCTGGCCGAGACCGACGACGCCGACGCGAAGTTTCATAAAGCAAGGAGCGAGGAGCAGGGAGCATGGAGTATAGTCATCATTTAACTGTCGCCTTTCCGGGGCAAAACGGCAAGACAAGTTTCTTGGCAATTCATCGACGTTCGGTACTCTCTGCTCCGTGCTCCCTGCTCCCTGCCTTCAGTTCGTCGAGCATTTCGGCCAACATTTCCATCGGCAGGCCGACAACGTTCGACTCGCTGCCTTCGACAATGTGGACCCAGCCGAGCCGGTCCTGGTAGCCAAACGCGCCGGCTTTGCCTTCCCAGGCGCCGCTGGCCAGGTATTCGTTGAGCTGGGACGTCGTGAGCGGATCCATTCGCAACTTGGTGACGGCGACGCGTATGAGGGGCTGCGTGGTGGGGACTGGCTCATTTTGCGCAGTCTTCGGAGCAAAATGTGCCTGTCCCCCTCTCTGCACTCGGAGGGGAATCAGGCAAACGCCGGTCAGCACGCGATGCTCGCGGCCGCTGAGTCGCGTGAGCATCGCGCGGGCCTCCACTTCGTCGCGCGGTTTGCCGAGGATGAAGCCATCGCACTCGGCGACCGTGTCCGCGGCAAGGACGATCGTGTTTGGCGAGCCAGCGACCCGGCACCCGGCAAAACTGTGTGCCGGGTGCCCGCCCCGACCCCGACTCTCGTCCGCGCCCTGCACCTGCCGCACCACCGCCGCCGCTTTGCGAAAAGCAAGCTCGGCGACAAGCCCCGCGGGCCCCGACTCGCTGCACACGCCGCATTCGACGTCTTCGGCAGACGGCAAAACCTCGAATCGGTACCCGGCCTCGGCCAATAGCTCGCGGCGACGCGGGGAGTTGCTGGCGAGGATTAAGTGCATGGGCTGGGGTCTGGAGACTGTCGGCTGCGGTTTCTTCATTACGGATATGCACTTTCGCTAACAGGTCATTGAGCGCACCATTGTAACTGTTAAAACGTTGTTAGTCCTTAGTTCGTCGGTGCTCACTACTCAGTACGCAGTACCCAGTATTACGTATATGGTGCCAGCCCACTTTACCCGCGCATGCTCGACGTTCTTTACGAAGACAATCACCTGCTGGCCGTGAACAAGTCGGCAATGCTGCCCACGATGGGCGTGTCGGACGACCGGCCATCGTTGTTGACGGAGGCAAAGGAGTACGTGCGTCGCAAATACGACAAGCCGGGAAACGTTTATCTGGGAATTGTAAGCCGGCTCGACGCCCCGGTGACAGGAGCGGTGCTGCTGGCGCGAACGTCGAAAGCCGCCGAGCGACTGTCGCAACAGTTTCGCGAACGCAACGTCGAGAAATCGTACTGGGCGATTGTCGAAGGACGCATCGAGCCGAGCCATGGACGGCTGACGGATTTCATGCGCAAAGACGAGCGGCATCGGCGGATGCACATCGCGAGCAGCCAGACACCGGGAGCGCAGTCGGCTGAGTTGACGTATCGAGCGCTCGGCGATGAAGCCGACGAGGCGCGGTTGATCGATTCGCGAAGTCTTTCGCTGTTGGAGGTTCGACCGCTCACCGGTCGGAAGCACCAGATTCGCGTGCAATTGTCGCACGCTGGTTTTGCGATCGTCGGCGACCGCAAGTACGGCAGCACGCGCACCTTTCCGGCGGGCATCGCGCTGCATTCCCGGAGGCTGGTCATCGAGCATCCGGTGAGTAAGATTCAATTGGCGATCGAAGCGCCACTGCCGGCATCCTGGCGGAAGTTCGTGGAAATTAGCTAAACCGTCCCTCGGCCATGACAGGATTGTGCATGTGGTATAAGTCAGGCCCGAAGGGCCGGCAGTCAATAGCCAGGGGCGTCAGCCCCTGGTAGCAAAGCTGCCGCCCCTTCGGGGCTTTGGTTTCAATCGTCACGGCTCCAGGGGCTGACGCCCCTGGCTATTGACGATCGCCGCGTTGCGGCTCGGATACTGCTACCACTTGCATAATACTGCATGAGTTCGGGGCCGAATGGCGATCGGCAGGGTATAGTGGATGTTCACGGCACCGCGTGCTTGGCGCGGTGTAAACCGGCACGGTAAATTTTAGCCATGACCTCGTCAACTTCTCATTCCGTGCTGCGCGGAGCGGCGCTGGCCAGCGGATTGCTTTCTCAGCAGCAGCTCGATGACGCACTGGCCGGACTAGCGTCGGGCCAATCGGGTGCGCCGCTCACGGCGGAACAGATTACGGACGAGCTTCTCGGTCAGCGGCTTGCCGACTTGGGGTATCTCAATCGCTGGCAGGTCGAGCAGCTAAAAGAGGGGCGGACGAAATTCACGCTCGGACCCTATCGCATCGTCAATGCGATCGGTCAGGGCGGCATGGGGCACGTGTTTAAGGCGGAACACAAATTACTCGGCCGGATCGAGGCCATCAAGGTTCTGCCGAAGAGCAAGAGTACACCCGAGGCCGTCGCCGCGTTTCAGCGCGAGATTCGTGCGCAGGCCCAGCTCGATCATCCGAACCTCGTGCGCGTGTCGTACGCCGATTACGAGGGCGACACGTATTTCTTTGTCACCGAGTACGTGCCGGGCACCGACTTGCGGAAGCTGGTGCGCCGCAACGGGCCGTTGCCCTACCCGATCGCAGCCACGATCGTTTCACAAGCGGCCGACGGATTGCATTACGCGCATCGCCGTGGTCTCGTGCATCGCGACGTGAAGCCCGGCAACCTGCTCGTCACGCCGGATGGCCGCACCAAGATCACCGACCTGGGCCTGGCGTGGTTTCTCATGGAAGAGCTGGAATCCACCAAGCCGGCCGGCAAAGGCAGCTCGCTCGTTGGTACGGCCGATTACCTGGCCCCGGAAACGATTCGCCAGCCGGACCAAATCCTGCCGGTCAGCGACGTTTATTCGTTGGGCTGCACTTTGTATTACGCGGTGACCGGCAAGGTACCGTTCCCGGGCGGCAGCACGGCCGACAAAATTCGCCGGCACGTGGAAGAAACGCCGCTCAACCCGCTGCACTTCAATCCCGATCTGCCGACCGGCTTCTGCAACGCGATTGCGTCGATGATGAACAAGGACCCGGACAAACGCACGCCGACGGCGGGGGCCGTCGTTGAGCTATTGCGACCATGGCGCGACGAGAACGCCACGCGCCACATAGCCGAGGAGAACCCAACGGCCTCGGGCATTTACTATCGTGGCGGAGCGCCCGCTGAGCAGGTCCCGGCCGCCCTCGATGAGACGGCATCGTTCGTCCTCGACGACGAACCGATGCCCGGCCAGTTAGATAGCCCCAGCCAGATCTCGCAGGGCACGGTGTCAATGGCCGGCGAGACACAGGAGACGCTCGCCGGAGTGCACTCACCGCGCCGAGTGGCGCCGCGTCCGCTGCCACACCCACCGTCGACGACGCCGACACGAAGTGGTGGAAAGCTCGCGCTCGCTGCAGTACTAGTCTTCTTCGCAGCTGCCGCAGCCTTCGTCGCGTGGATGGCCGGCGCCTTCTAGAAAAAAGAAAAAACGTGTCAGGAACCTTTTCTTGACATGTTTAGCTAGTATACGCGGTTTTCTACAGAGCCTTCCTGACACCTTTTCCGGCCCCTTCTTGAAACGCGTGCAAACGCACTGTCCAGTCCGGTGGCGATGGCCTGCCAACGGCCAAATTGACGCAGCCGACTACCACGTTTGGCGCGCCCACTGCGGCCAGACCAGAAAGCTGAGGAAGCTAGGTAAGCGGAATGTCCCCGAGCCTGTTCGGCTCGTGAGTTGCACCGGGGATTATCGATGCGGGCGGACGCGGATTGAAGCAAGTTCGGAATACGTTCCAGAAACTGATTTGTCCTCAGTGACCGGCGACCGAAAAGCGGGAAAATGCTTGACGGCGGGATCCGCGCAACCGTAAAATCAGCGCTCGATTAGGGATGAAGATTCCTATCGGCTTTTCGTTCGCCTGGGTAACGTACACGGCAATTACATCGCACTTGCAACAATTAGCGTATCGCGGCTGTGTGCCCATCGGTTGTGTTTGATCGCTCAACGTGCGCAAACCAAGGTTGGTCGATTGTCGGGCAGGAAATCTCGACTTCACTCGCGCTGTGTTGGCCATCGAGCAAATTCAATTACGTTAAGGAAGAATCCTATGTCACTGCATCGTTTTGCTGCAATCGCTGCGTTGATGTTCGTGTTCTTGTGCTGGAGCTTTCCCTCCACGTTGCTCGCTGGGGAAGTACCGGGCGACACAGATGGCAACGGCTGTGTGAATTTCAATGACTTCCAAACCCTGGTAGTTAACTACAACACGGCGGTAGCAGGCGGTTCCGCCGTCGGCGATTTCGACGGAAATGGTTTCGTAAACTTCGACGACTTCCAAACCCTGTTTCTTTGGTATGGCTTTGGCTGTTGAATTACTATGACTTGATGAGGATGGAATAGGTTGAAGAGCGGTCAGGACTGCTCAGTAGAAAACCGGGTACCACCCCGGCCTTCCAGCCGTCAGGTGGCCAAATTCGGTATCTGTACAAGCGTATAGAAATCGGCTATGCTCACTCCGAATTACATTCAGCATCCGATTTCCGCTGGCGGACGCCAAGCGTGCAGCATCAACCGGCCGCACCGCTCGCGCTAATGCTGCGCGCATCACCAAAAATGCCGACACGCTCAGCCTTCACGCCCATAGCCCTGCGCAAATGCCACACAAAACTCTCGCTGATGGCCCCACACAAAACCTGTCCCCTTTGTCCCCTTCCGAGGATTTTCGATGTGTAGTCGTCTCGCTCCGCGAGACGATACTCCTCTCGCGGAGCGAGAGAACCACACTCCTGTTGTGCGCGGGTCTCCCGACCCCGCACCAAACGCCAACCGCAGGTCTCCCCGTCTCCCTCACTCCCCCTCTTCCGCACGGTGGCCAAAAATCGTTGCTGAAACGGGCCGCCAGTTGTGCTACCTTCATCGTTGCCACCGTGCATTAGCTCTTTGGAAATTCGAACGACTGCGCCTCATTCACGGACCGTGATTGGCACTCGCGACGCGTGCAGGGTGCCTGGGGTCGACCGAAGGGAGCCCCCAGGCGCTGAGTGCTCACGCCGCGCCAGCCAGAAACGCACTGCCGGCGGAGGCGACAGATGGCCAAAACCCCAGGAGGAATTTTGGACATCTATTCAATTCCCCGCATCGGAATCTGTAGCTGGGGGCTGTGACCCCGGCTTATGCAAGCAAACCGGCTTCACAGAGGCCAGCTATAACGTGGTGTCACAGCGTCGTGAACCGCTTAGCGAGCGGCGGCACACGGAGTATGCCTGCTACTTCAAGTGCCTTTTTGTTGCGCCGCGCGGAGCTCATCGCTGAGTTCGCTGATTGGTCGGACGTCCAGATACTGGCTGAGCACCGCCTGAGTACCTTCGAAGAGCTGATCGATGCGGCGCTGAATCTGCGGATCGTCGCTCCGAGTGCGGCGCACGGCGGTTGTCAGCTCGAGATTGAATTGCGACCGGCCCGGCAGCTCGTTGATCTCGCCGATCAGTTTTTGGGCGCCGGCGAAATCCTTTTTCTTGATTTTCTGCCGGACGCGGGCCATGAGGATGTTGCGGCGAGCCACCACGTCGATAAGGTCTTCCCGAAGAGCGGCCAGCCGGGTTTCGGCCGCAAGACGCGCATCATCGTCGGGGAGCGGCACGTCTACCTCTGGCTGCGCGCCGGGCACAATCGGCAGACGCGCAAGGAGATGGACGCCGTTTTTCACGAAGATCAGACGAACCGAGTTTTTGCCGGACGGAATCTCCAGTTTGCCATTGCGATCGGTCGAACCGATCCGCGCGAGTGAATTGGGATTCTTCGGGTCGTCCTGCGAAAATACCTCGTATCCGACTAGCGGTTTGTCGGCCGTGGTGCGCGAGCGAAGCGAGAGGATCGTGTCGGCCGGATCGGAGCGTAGGGCGATCGCGACCTGTTCGACGCGCCCCTGCCGGCGGATGCCGAACGGCCGACGCGTGCCGCTGAAAACCTGTGCCGTCGTTTCAGCGCCTTGTCCCCCTCCACCGTCCGCGGGGGAGGGGTTAGGGGAGGGGGCGACGACTTGCACGAACGTCCACGGCACGACGTGAATCCCGTTCTCGACGAGCTGGCCGCCGCGCGTGGTGCGGCGCAGAATCGGCAAAAACACCTCGCCATGCTTGGTCCACGGCTCACCGGCATCGGGGCGCATGAGGGCCGCGCCGCGCGGCTTGAGCAGGATGTGCTTTTCGTCGTTCGCGATGAGTTCGAATTGCGCGAGCGGCGCGACGGCTCGGTACAGAATCGCGAAAATGTGCTCGGGCAGCGCCTCGTCCTGCCTCGCGGTTCGTTGAATGGGCATGCTCCAGCGTTGGACGAAGCTATCGTATTCCCGCGCGGTGAGCGAATAGCCCTCCGGATGCCAGCGAATGGCAATAAGCACGAGCTTGTCGGTGTCTTCTAATCGGAAGTCAGGCGATGGCTTCTCCGGCAGCGCTGTGATTCGAGAGAGAATGCGATGCCGCATTGCACCAGTGGCCAGCTCCACGTTAAACGACCAAACGGGCCCGATCGACGCATCGACGCGCCGCTGGAGGAAGGTCGGGAGTTCGTCGGTCAATTGTTGAGCGACGCCGCCGGGCAGGTCGAGGGCAACGAGTGCGCGAATGCGGTAGGGTTGGTAGTCCCAGCCGAGCGATTGGGCATGGGCGCGGGGGATGGGAAAGGCAAATGTGGTAATTGTGAGTAACGCAAATATCGCGAGTTGGAGGTTGGTCGCGCCGAACGGCAAGCGGTGCGACTGCCGGTAAATGCAGCTTTTACGGTTCGTGTTGTGGTGAGTTGTGAACACGAAAGGTGCGCTATTTCCGAGCTGGCTCGATGCGCGCGACGTTGCCGGGCGCAGCGTTGGACCAGGTTTCGACGTTTTGATAGAGCACGACCGGCGCTTCGCCGATGCCGCGCAGCGATTCGCGGTAGGCGAAAAAGTTGACTGTTTGCCAGAGCGGGATCACAAGCAGCTCGTGGTGGGCGATGTCGTGCACCTCGGCCAGGCGAGCACGAACGTCGTTCCAATTGCTGGCGTTATCGAGCTCGCGCAGCGCGGACAGCATGAACGGGCTTTGGACGTCGCCAGCCAGGCCGCCGGGACCGAGGATAGTCCGCGCGTCCGCCAAAGGTTCCCAAACCGCGAGCTCAGCGTAGCGCAAATCGCAGTCCACCGCGCCGGCGAGCAGTTGGTCGGCGGAGAATTCGATCAGCTTAACGGTGATCCCCGCACGGGCGAGCTGCACTTGGATCGATTGGCATGCGATGCGAGCGACCGGGTCGTTCGGATGGGCCAGCGTCAGCTCGGGCAGTTCCGGCAGTTCGGCGGGTGCGTCTTCCTTCCTGCCGGTCGGATTGTTCACACCCGCCAAGGCGACTGTGGCCAACACGGCAGCGAGTCGCGGCTCGTAGGGCCGCGGCGCAATGCGGTTGCTGTAGCCATAGCGGATCGGATCGCTGAGCGACGTGCCGGCCGGGAACGGACCACTGATCACCTCGAATCCCGGCTGGCTCATGCCGCCGAGCAGCACGCTTTTGAGAATCCAATGACGATCAATGCCGAAGCACAGCGCGCGACGGAATTCGCGCTTTGCCAGCAGCGGACGGTTTGTATTCGGAATCAGCACGTGCACGGTCGGCAAGCGGTAGCTTTCCACCCGAATGCCCTTCGCTGCCCGCAGCCGCTCGACTTGCCACGGCGGCACGCGGTCGAGGATGTCGATGTCGCCCGAGACGATCGCCGTCACGGCGGCATCGTCGTTGGGCAATGTTTTCTCGACGATAGCCCGCATTCCGCCGGGTGCCGCGCTTTCAGCTTGCGGCGTGGTGAATACGACTTGCTCCGGCCCATAGTCGGCGATGGAAAACCGCTGGCCGTCGACTGGCGGCGGCATTTGCAGCAGGGCTTCGGGCCGTACGTAAACGCGGTCGAAGTGCAATTGCACGGCGCCGGGGGCGATCGAAACTCCGCTCAGCAGATTGGCCAAATCGGCCCGATATTGCGGGTGGTCATGCTTAGTCGTGGCGAGCAAGTAGCGCGCGAGGCTGTCGGCCGTGAGGCTGCCGTCGTGGCCACCTGTCGCGAGGGACGGGTCGAGCGCAAGCGTCAATTCGCGCCCCGATTCGGCCAACTCCAATTTGCCGAGGGGCGATCGATACACGCCGCCTTCGGCGCCGAAATCGACTTGCTCGGCGAGCAGGCGCTGCATGAGGCGGCCGGTGCGAATCGCTGGCCAGCAGTCGATGCGATGACGCGGCTCGCGCGGCGAGGTTTCGAGCACGCCGACCGAGATAAATGGAAACTCGCGTTCGATCTGCGCCACGACGTTGGCGGCCTCATTCAGCTGTGGCCAAATGGCGGTCGCCTTGCTTACTGCGTTGCGCGCGGCGATGTAGTTCTTTTCTTGCACAAGACGAATGGCATCGTCCAGTTGCCGCGTGGCGGCCGCTTCGAAGCGCCGTTGCCACTCGGTCGCGGCTGCGTCGCCGAATTTGCCGAACTGGTTTCGCCAAAGTTCCAGGACGCCGCGAGCAGCGGCGTAATTTCCGTCGCGAAGATATCGTTCGATGATTTTACCGGCGACAGTTTCCACGGCGGTTGCCAAGCCGGCGTAATTCGGATTCCGCTGATAGAGCGTCAGCAGAAGCGCGAGCGCGCGATCGTGCTGATTGGCTTGATAGAGTGCGAGCGCGTTTCCGCGAAGGTATTCGCTGACGGCATCGTTAAGGCCAGCGAGCGACGGATACTCGGCCAACAGGCGTGCGAAGTAATCGTACGCGTCGTCGAACTTGCCCGCGGCAGCGAGGCGGCGGGCTTCGTCGAGCAGCAGCTCCTCGAAAATGCGTACCCGCGCAACGTTGGACCACGATACTTCGAATTCCTCGGCGGGTCGATCGAGAAGCCGGACGGTGAGCGACCCGTCGGCAGGGACGCTGACGAGCGGCCGCTGCGGCAGCTTGAGCGTCATCACGTCGATCACCTCGCGATCGTTCAGCGTGATTTGGTCGAAGGGGCGGCGATCGACGAGACTCTCTTGGTCGGGTCGTTGAGCAAAAGCGGCTGAGGCTCCAAGAAATAGCGACATGCAATTTGCAAAGTGAAAAATGCGAATTGCGGAAGATCGAGACACTCGCTTACCGACACAGCGAGGCCTCGAATCTGTATTTTGCATTTTGCAATTGTCAATTTGCACTTTGCAATTCCTAGCGAATACGCGAAAAAGTTGGATCCGTTGCGCACTACGGTCGATCAACCACGAGTATCGTGCCATCATTGGCGGCAACTACAAGTCGCTGCAGGAACAATGCCGGTCCGGAGGCGAGCGACTGCTCAACGTCTTTCGCGGCCAGCGGCTTGCCGTCGGCCAGCGAGCGGCGCTCGACGATGCCTTTGCGGTAGGCGATCAGCAGACTATCCTGCTGCGCGAGCGGCGCGCCGGCCAAGTCGCCGTGTTCAAGCGGCGCTTGCCACGCGATTTGACCGTCGGACGCGATGGCCATGAGCTGATTGTTCGCCGTGGCGAGCAGCATCGTGTCGCCCACGCGATAAGGCCCCCAAACAACCGGCGCCGGCAGATGTGCTTCGCCGACCGATTCCATCGACGGGAGCTTGAACCGCAGCAAATGCGAGCTGCCGGCAACGGCCATGGCCGAGTCGCCCAAAACGACGACCGGCGACTCAATTGGATTTGGTCCAACATTTCCAGTCGCCTTGGCAGCAAGATGCGGTTGCGGTTGATCGGCCAGCTCGATTAAGTAAATGTTTTCCTCACCGTCGGAAATCACGAAGCGGTTCGCGTCGCCGTCGATTGCGGCGGCCGGCGTGTAGTGCCATTCCTTTTGCGGCTGGAGCGTCGGTTGGAACGGCATGGCGACTTTCGACCCGTCGTTCGCGCTCAGCAGGAAGACTTGGCCGATGGTCAGAGGTGCGACGATCGCGTCGCCGAGGGACGTGGCCGGGCAGGCCAACGGGCTTTCAAGCTTAATCCACTTGGCCCCTTGTTGACCGAGCGACGGGTTGTAGAGCAACAAGTGATCGGAGCCGGCGCCGCAAAACGCCGCTCGCCCCTGACCCAAATCAATGGCCGTGGTTAAGGCCGGCGCCTTGGCGGGCATGGCTTGCGTGGCAAGCGGCTCGTCTTGAACGCGTGATCGAATGGCCGCTTCGTCGAAGCGGAATAGGTTACCCTCGGCATTGGCGGCGGTGAGCGCTTTGCCGGCTTCATCGACGACCGGCGCGCCGGCCGGTGGCATGGCGAGATCAGTTTCCCAAAGCGTGCGGCCTTGAGCGGTGGCGGTCGCGGCGACGATCAGGCCCGCCCTGCCCTTCGCGCGGCGGGCATGAATCAGCGTGTCGCCAAACAGCGCAAGCGGATGATCGAATGTGGCGCCCGTGAAGTTGTTCTCGATCGATTCGACCGGGAGGCGATTGCCGGTCGGCAGGATCGAGTACTTGGTGAGCCGCGTGTCGCCGACCCAGATGTTGCGATCAGCCAGCGCGACGTAGCGCACGATCGGCGTCGAACCGGCAGCGGCGCGGGTGGCAACGAGCGAGAGCGCTTCGTCGCCCTCGCCACCGATGTCGTAGACGTCGATCTGTCCGCGATCGGTGAAAACAATCAGCCGCCGTCCGGCAACCATGGGCGGCGCGGATGCTAGGCCGGTCAGCCGACGATCGGCCACCTGTCCGGCGACCGCCCCTTGCTCGCCAAGCGAGAGCAGGCGCAAACGACTTGTTTCGACGCCGTCGTTTTCCAAGACCGCCAGTTTGCCCATCACGGCGGCGGGCGGTCTGGTGACGCTGCCCTCGGCGTGGCCAAGGTAATACACACCGATGCACGACAAATCTTTCAGCAAAATCGAGTAGACGCACGAAAGATCGCCGGTCAGATATAGTCGTTCGTTCGTGCGGTCGACTGTCGGAGCTGTGCGGAACGGCTGCGCAAACTGCAAATAACCAAGTCGCGCGCCGGAGTTGAGATCGAGGACGTATAACTTTCCCGAATCGGCGGCGATGAAGCCGCGATCACCAACGACGAGCGGTTGCGCGAACGGCTCGCCAATCGATTGCCGCCATTTCAAGCGGCCGGTCTGGGATTCGATCCGCAGCAGTTCGTTGTGAATTGTGTCGGATATGAGGACATCGCTGCCGATAGGTGTGGGCCAGATGAGCCGCGCGTGGCCCACGTGTCGGCGCCACAAAAGTTTGCCGGTCGCGGCGTCGAGTGCGTAGACGGCGCCATCGACGCGGATGCAAGCCGTGGTTGGTGTGTTGGCTGAGGGGGCGGAGGCAGCTCCGCTCGCTTCGGGCTTGATGCGGCGGTTGGCGACGGCCAGTGAGGCAATCCAGGGCGTCGGGCGCTCGGCGGTTTCGGAGGGCCGCTCTTCCTTTACGAAGTGGATCGCCGCTTGCTCGGCTGCGGTGGTCTTTTTGAGCGTTTCGGCCAGGTCCGCGTTGTCGGCGAGCTCGTGGTGCGTTCGCAGCAACTGCGCGTAGGTTGCATAAACTCTGTTCGTATCGCCGCCGGTAAGTGCCTCCTGCATTGTCTTGAGGGCCTCGTCGAGGGCACGCCTGGTTTGGTGGCGGCGTTCGACGAGTTGCAGCGTTTCGCGCACAACGGTCAGTTTGCCTTCGTCGCGCAGCGGTTTGGGAACGTAGGTGACGTTGTTGCTCAATTCGAGCGCTTTGTTCGTCAGCTCGGCGGCCTTCTTGGCCTGATGGGAACCGGCATCGGCCTTGCCCGTTTGATCTGCCAAGCCCTGCGCAATTTGCGGGATAAGCGCAGCCAGCTCTCCGTGGGCCTGGTCGAACTCTTCTTCGTCTTCGATTTCCTTCAATTGAGTCTCGGCGATCGTAAGCGCCTGCTCGAAATCGGCCGCTTCAGTTGCCTGACGAATGCGTAACAACACCAGCTCCACTTTCGCCAGGCCGTGCTCGGGGTGTCGAGGGGAACTGGTGATGAAGTCTTGGTACCGTTCGATCGCTTCTGAATACGCGCCGCTGTCGCGCGCCGCGCGGGCGAGCGTAAGTTTCTGGTCGCCCGATTCCCAGATCAAAAGCCACCAGAGCAGACCTCCAACCAGTATCAAGAGCGCCAGGCCGCCGCCGCCGATCAGCATCAGCGGCGAGTCCCACTTGCCTTTGGCTGATTTTGCGCGCGGCTTGGTTTTCTTGCGATCCTTCTTTCCCTTGGAACGACTCAGACTGGTTGTCATGCGGGGGGCGCGGCGTTCGGCCGAAGCAATTTGCTCCAAGCCGTCCGGCGCGCTTTCGACAGCCGTCAAGGCGACTTCGGCGACGTCATCGTCGAAAGTTTCTTGCCGCGGACGCGGTTGGGGAGTTTTCGGCGCTTCGGTGTCGCCGCGGCGCGATTTGCGGCCAGCGGATATTTCCGTTTGCGCCGCGTCGTCGACATCGGGCAACAAGATCAGCTCGTCTTCCCCGGCAGGAGGCGACGGTTTGGTGGACTTCGATTTCCGGGTGGTCAAAAACGATGCGAAGATTGAGCTGCTTTCCGCGTCGTCGCCGGAGTCGCCGTCATCATCGGCGTCGTCGATGGGCGCGAGCATCAATTCGGGCGGGTCCCGTTCAAAATCGGCTGTCGGCGCGGTCGGTGACGCCGCTGCGTCAAGATCGCCGCCGCCAAGGGCTACCGCATTCAAAACTTCCGTGGCCTGTGTCTGAGTAAGGTGGTTTTTCTGCACGAGAAACTTGGCCAGTGCATTGGGCGACATCCGGCGTTCCACGACCGCATCGCGAAGTTTCGCGAGTTGGCGTTCGGATAGCAGATCGCGCTGTTGCAATTCGTTGATGAATCGTTCGACGGACATTTTTGGGGGGGATGAGTAGGTGATCGAGGTAGGCGGTCATCCTGAGGGCAGCGAAGGATCCGCCGTCGTGCCGGTAAGAGATTCTTCGCTACGCTGCGCTTCGCTCAGAATGACGAAGCTTCCCAATCACTACATACCGGAGGCCTCATTGGTAGGATTGCTCTTCCACGCTGAACTCAAAGCCATCCCCCTGGCGAGTGACTCGAAAGACGGTTCGGCGAATCTGCTGCGGGGTGCGATTTCCGGCTTTTTTCTGTTCCAGGCCGAAGAGGATCGCTTGCGTATCAGGCGGGAAAAACTGCAGGATGATCCGCCCCTTGTCGGCGATGCCCGCCTTGGTCGCGAGCTGCCGATCGAGTGAGGCGAACATGCTTTCCGCCGGGTTCATGTACAGCCGCGTTTCTTGCGACGGATCACCGTTGCGAACACTCGGCTTAGGTTGACTTAAATTGTAAGCGTAGTAAACCTTGTTGTCTTGCCCCAGCACGCCGAGCTCGATCTTGAAGTAGTCGAGCCACTTGGCATACTCGGCAAGGTCGGACGGTTCGAATCGAATTTCGCGCTGCGGCTCGCGTCCGCCGCGGCCGGGACCGAAGCCGGAGCCGATGCCTCCGCCATGTCCTCCGCCGGAGCCGCCGCCCGATCCGGGCGTGCGCCGATCGCCCTGGCTGGAACCTTCCGGGTCGATACTGAGATCGATCGTTTCGTCGGAAATGATGGCCGTTTTCGTGGCGACGGCGGAAGTCACCGCGCTCAGCGTATCTTCAAGCGGCTCCTCCATGAGTGGCGACTCATCGACGCCGGGCGGTTCGAGGTCCGTGCCAGGCCCGGTCGGTTCGCCGGTGCCGCCCGTACCTCCGCCGCCGGTTTGGACGGGTGTCACGGGGACGGAAAAGTCCTTGATGATGAATTGGCGCGTGATAAAGATAAGCACCAATGCGCCGACGCCCACGCCGACGACCACCAACAACGAAATCAGCCAGCTCGATACGCGATCGTACGAGCTCAGGCGAAGTTGGTGCTCGGCACGTTCTGGGACGGATGACATAGAGTTGGACGTCTTATTCTCTTGCTGAAACTGCAGATCGCTCGGGTCGAATGGTCACAAAAAACGCGAAAAGTCGCAAAGTAGGTCGGAGAGTTTGGCTACAGGATTATTCTCTCATTCTTCGAGCACGGCGGTCGGGCGCACAGACAGATACCATTTTTTCCACAAGTCGAGCGCTTCGAAACGTTGGGCGTCGGTGAAATCGTCGGGCGGGCCGAAGCCATCGAAGTTGCGGCTGATGAAACGCAGGCCGTTACGCGCTTCGAGCACGACCTGGCGATCCGGGTCGCTGAGCGCGTAGAGCAGCGTCGGGACGTAATCCAAGTCGCCGGCGCGGCCCAGTGCGCGGACGGCCAACAACCGAACTTGCGGTTCCCCGCCGCGGACAAATTGCTGAAGCCGGCGGGCGCTTTGCTTATCGACTTTTTCGACGATCAATTGACTTGGGTCGCGCGCGAGTTCATCAAGCACACCTTCGTCATCATCGTCGATCATTGAGAGCAGCTTGTCCACTTTGGTGTGAACTTGCTCGACGATCAACTGACCGTTGCGCATTTTCGCGCGGGACAAATTTGTGGGCAGCCCGCGGCCGGCAAGGAGCGTGCCTTCGCCCAACTTCGCGCGGATGCTCTTCTGCGTGGAGCGTAACAAGAACAACGTGGCAAATGCGGTGTCGCATTCGGGGCCGCAATAGCCGACCCAACTGCCGTCTGCCTTTTGATCGTTGGCGAGGAACTCGAAGCCATCATTGTACCACTTCGGGCTTTCATTGGTGGCGCCCTCGAAGGCTTCTTGAAAGCTCTTGTAACGCTCCAAGCCGTAGAGATAGTAGTATCGCTTGATCCCGATGTCGATTTTGTAGTTTTCTTCCATCCACTTATGAGCACCGTCCATCGTCTCTTGGACTTGGACCGAATTGGTCTTCTGAGCAACGATCTTCTTGACCGCGCCCGCTTCGGTCGAACGGTCAACTCGTCGCAGGGCTTCCGGGAGCGGGTCCGCCTCGCTAGTCGGCGTTTCACCCGGCACAGTGGTCTTCAAGTTGAGCAAGTCGGCGCAGATGTAAAGGCTGCCGAGCCCGGCGGCGAGCATCGAGCAATTCGTGTCCGACTGCTCAACCGGTTGACTCGTCGTGCTGACCTGACCCTGGTAACCCCAGCAACCATTAGGGCCCTGCGTCTTCAAGAGCCAGTCGGCCAGGTTTTCGACGGAGGCGCCGTCGATGCTGAAGCCGCGGCGATGCGCTTCCCAATACGAAAGCGCCGCATATTGCGTTTGCGAGGTATCGCCGGTCGGATAGTCGTGGTACCCCCAGCCGCCATGCGATTTTTGCCGTGCCTTCAAACGGCCGAGATACCATTCGATTTCGCGCGCGTATTGCTTTGGCGACAACTCACAGAGAAAAATCACAGCCAGGCCGTTGCTATACACGTCGAGCACGGAATCAGGTGCATTCGATTGCGTCATCTCGCGGCACGCCTTTAGCGCTTCGGCGACGCGCGGATGATCGGGCCGGCCCGACTTAATGAACACCAGGCCAATGAGACACCTTCCGCCCAGGCGCTGGTCAACGTGGGCTTCCAGATACTTGAGCGCGGAGGCCACGAGTTTTTGCACTTCCGGACTTTGCGGCGTGACGGCTGCGTGAGTCGGGCTTGCAGATGCGATAGCGAGTACTAGCGCGACGACGCACGTCCAGGCAGTTGACCTGGTTCGAACGAGTGCGAACGACATCGCGTTTGTCTGCATTTTCAAACTGTCATCCTGAGGGAGGCGCGGCGACCGAAGGATCTACGTTGGCCCAACGAGATTCTTCGCTTCGCTCAGAATGACAGGACTCGCATTAACATGATTTAAAGAGACTGTAGCATCATTACTGGGGATTATGCAGCTTTTCGGCTGCGGGCGGCGTGTAGCGTTCGGGTTGTGAGGTGACGTTGTTGGGCCTGCTCCTCACG
>JAKEIB010000034.1 GCA_022614705.1 Planctomycetota bacterium
GCTGTTTGAGGCCCTCACCGCCAAACATCAACCGTTTCCAGAATCCTCCGACCCTAACCAACTGAAACTGTTCGACTTATAGCCGGACACTACTGATACCAATTGGTTCCTTGAGACTGCGCAATGCACTCGGTCCGCGCCGCATGTACCAATTGACTTCGACGCCAGTTCCGGATGCATCGTGATGGAACTGTTGCTTGCGAATAAATGGCGTCATTCCTCGATAGTAGCGGTCACCAGCGACGTCGTCGCATTCGACGTCGATAATTTCAGCGTGGCCCGCTGGCGTTAGTCCTGCTGGAATATGTATGGATGCCGCCTCCTGTCGCAAAGGACGGTAACAAATATCGACGAACCAGAATTGGGTGATTTCCGGTACGAAGAGGCTCACGACGCTCCGCCAATCATCGCCCGCGCATGGATAAAACAGCGTCCTGACGGAGATCGTCGAGAACACTTCATCTCGCAACACGAGCGACTGCATCGCGCATTACTCCAACGTGAGAATTCAAACCCGTCGTCGCCAATAGCCTGGCCGGCGACTGGGGTGTGCGACGGCGACGATTCTGATGTCGTTTTCCGCCCGTTCGTAGTAGATGAGGGAGTGTGGGAACTTTTCGACCCTTACGCGGCGATATTTTCCCGAGACGACTGGCAGCGACTCAGGCGCCTGCAGGATTCGCGTTACGGCCGCATCGATTGCCTCGATAAATCTTACCGCGGTGTCCGGCGAACGTGCGGCATAGTACTCGCGAGCTTCGCGATAATCTTTGATGGCCAAACGGTTAAAGCTGACGATCCGAGACGGCATTATTCATTCTTAAGCTCGGACCACGGTATGGACCCCGAATCGTCGGCGGCTCGTCGATCTAATTCTTCGATAAGATTTGGATCATCGAGCGACAGCAGGTCTGGTTCGGGCGGCAACGTATCCAATAGCCGATGGGCTAAATCCAGTCGATCGCCTTCGGGCAAACTTAGCGCCGCTTCAAAAATACTGTCTGGCGTGAGTTGCATACGACAGCAATCCTTTCACTACGTTCGAAACCTGCGTGTCATTCATACCACTCGATTACCTCGGTGGTCGCGAAATGACGCCTTCCTCCGGGCTGCTGGCGGTGGCGTAGAGGCGTTTGGGGATACGGCCGGAGAGGTACGCGAGGCGGCCGGCTTCGGTGGCGTGGCGCATGGCGTCGGCCATGCGCAGCGGGTCTTTGGCGTGCGCGATGCCGGTGTTCAGCAGCACGCCGTCGACGCCGAGCTCCATCGCGATCGTCACGTCGCTGGCCGTGCCGACGCCGGCGTCGACGATCACCGGATACTCGGGATCGTCTTCCTTGAGATACTCCAAGCAGATGCGGATGTTGTTGGGATTGAGAACGCCCTGCCCCGATCCGATCGGGCTGCCGGCCGGCATGACGCTCGTCGCGCCGGCCTGCTTGAGTCGGCGGGCCGTCACCGGGTCGTCGGTCGTGTAGCAAAGCACTTGGAAGCCGTCGGCCACGAGTTGTTCGGTCGCTTGCAGAGTGGCGACCGGATCGGGCAGCAGCGTGCGCTTGTCGGCCAGCACTTCGAGCTTGACCCAATCGGCGCCGGGGTTCTCGAGGCCGAGCAGTATCTCGCGACCCAATCGGGCGACGCGCACGGCGTCTTCCGCGGTGAAGCAGCCGGCCGTGTTGGGCAGAAGCGTGTACCGGCTCGTATCGATGAAGTCGAGCAGGTTGTTGCCGGCCGAATCGATCAGCCGCTCGCGTCGCACGGCCACCGTGATGCACTCCGTGCCGCTGCGCGCAAGCGCTTCGCCCATGATCTCGTAATCGGCATACTTACCCGTGCCGACGATCAGCCGGCTGGTGAACCGATGCGTGCCAAGTTGCAAGACATCCGTCGTGGTATCCGTTGCTAATGACATAACTATCCCGATTTCAAGACATTAATTAACCACAGAGACACAGAGAGCACGGAGAGGACCGCTCAATGTCGATTTGCAATTTGGAACTGGCCATTTCAAGAGTGACCGATTTCAAAGGGAAATTGACCAATCTTATTTGCTCTCCGTGTTCTTTGTGTCTCAGTGGTAAACAAAGTTTCTATCCGCCGCCGACGAGCGTGACGACTTCCAATCGGTCGCCTTCACGAAGGATCGCGTCGCGATGCTGAGCACGCGGCACAACTTCGAGATTCAGTTCGACGGCCACGTGCGGCTGCGTGACGCCCAGCTCGCCAAGCAGCGCGGCGACGGTGCTTCCGGCGGCGACTTCGCGAGATTCTCCGTTGACCTGAACTCTCATTCTTAAGCTCGTCATTACTTGGGCGCCGGGGCTGGGGCAGTGCGTGCCGGTTCGTCGCGGACGAACGCGGTGCGAAACGCGCGCACGTCGAGCGGCTGAAACTCGCCGTATTGCGTGGTACCGGCCGCGTGCAGGGCGGAGTTCCAGGGAATCGTGTACGCGGCGACCTGGCCGGTCGTGGCGTCCGCGACATACACGATGCTGTTTGCAAACTGGAATTTTGACGTGCCGCGCGGCATGTCGACCGAGCCTGTGACCAGCAAATAACCCGTGTTTCGCCCGGCGCCGCCGAAATCGGCCGCGATGTTGCGCGTGAAAAACGAGTTGAACTTGCCAGTTTTCGGGTTGATGACGGCCGCCCGCATGTCGCCCGTGAGGAAGTCGAGGAAGTACAGCGCCTCAACACTGTTGTCGACCAGGCCCGTGGCGATAGCGAATTTATCGAGGCCGTGTGTGGCGGAGGCGTGTAGCGGCACGCTGGGCCAAATGCCTTGAACGTTGAGGCCGACGATCAGTCCGATGACGACTCCCCAGCCCAAACAGGCCGGACGAGTTTTGAAGAATTGACCCATGCTGCACTCCTTCATGCTCGAAGTCTTGTCATTCTGAGCGAAGCATTTTCATTCTGATCGAAACACTGTCATTCTGAGCGTAGCGAAGAATCTCGCCGGACAAAGTAGATCCGTCGGTCGCAAAGCCTCCCTCAGGATGACAGCTTGATTTCGAAATCGGTTGTAATTGCATCCTAGCGGTTTTCTGCTGGATCAGCCAGCGGAGCTGCCGCCGGCGGTGCGGACTCGGAAGCATTTGCGGGCTGCTTTGGCGCGAGTGCTTCGGGGATCGCCCGTAGCAACTCGGCAGGCAATGACGCGCCGGGAAGGACGCCGCGGAGCGCCGGCACGATCGGCACGCCTTGGTACGCGTAAAACGTCGCATTGATGGCACCATTTACGGTGACCAGCCCGTTGACGGCGACATGCCCGCCGGTGACGCCGGTCGGGCCGAGTTGCGCGCGGCCGATCGTGACCAATGGATGCACCAATTGATTGGTGGACGGATCGCGGTCCACGACGTCAATTTGCCCGTTGAGGACGAATTGCCCGTTGGAAGACCCGTCCGAATCGGATTGGTCCGTTCGGCCAATTCTCGCCAACAGCACCTCGCGGCCAAGAGGCTGTTCGTCGATGACGAGCAGCTCCTGACACTTAATGCTTCTGGTCGTGGTGCGATCGCTCAATTTGTCGCGCAGTGCGGCGCCTAAAGCGAGAAACAGCAGCGGGTAAACGACCCATCGTTCGCGTTCGGACATGGTAAGGCAGGGGGCTGGGGGCTGGGGGCTAGGGGCTGGGGGACGCAAGCGTTAGTTTAGCGGGGCGAGGAGCGAACGTCAGTGGCCTCAGATGTCATCCTGAGGGAGGCTTTGCGACCGAAGGATCTACGCTGCCCCGCGAGATTCTTCGCTACGCTCAGAATGACAGTCGTTACTCTTCGCTTCGCTCAGAATGACAACACTGACTTCAATACACGGGCGCTGCGGCGCCGGTCGAGTCGATTCGCCAAGGCAGCCAGACGAGCGAGACTTTGTCGACCTCGATGTCGGCCTTCTGCGGCTTCAGCTCGAGCGACTCGATCTGAACGTTGGCCGGATTGTGGCTCGCCTCCAAGACCTTCAGCTGTTCCAGATGCTGCTCCTCGAGTCGCTGTTTATGCTGAAGCGCGCTTTCCAAAGCGATTTGAGCATTCGACTGCTGGCCGCGTTCCGTGGCGGCGGAACGGAACGCCGGGTCCAGCGAGCGACGCCGGCCAGGCAACCCGCGCCCAAGCGCGCTCATGATCGTGTCGACGATAACCCACAACATGCTGCCTATCCGAGCGAGGAATTGCCAGCGCTGCGTGCTGAGTCGTGCTTTCGCGCGGCGGATTTTATCTTCGGCATCGGCCAGCTTCGCAGCATGTGCTTTTTCGAGCTTCTCGCGCTCCGCGTTTCGCTTTGTTTCCAACAACGGCGTCAGCCGGTCGCGAAACTCCTCGTCTTTCTCATCCGCCTTCGAAGTTTGGTTGAGCGACGAACTTGTGAACAACTTGAGCGTTTCCTCGCGGTACAGATGCTCTCTCAAATGCCGGCCGAACACCGCATAGCTTTTCTCGCGGGACATTTCCGAAGGAAGATCGGCGAACCGGCCGCGGTCATCGGGCTGGCTTTCTGTCGTCAATTCTTGCTGAAGGGCCGTGGCGCCCTTCCACACGTCATCGGGCGGCGTGTCCTGAACTGACTGTAGCAAGAAACATTCGCGCCACACATCGACGCCCTCGCCCTTTCGCACAAAGTGCACTTTGCCTTTTCCCGCGAGCGCCGGCCGATATTCCAACTCGTAGCCATCCGGCACGCGTTCGCGAATTGTCGCAAATGCTTCGTGAATCCCGGCCGGTAATACAGGGCGATTGGAGCCGCCGCCGCGAATCGAGCCGCCTGTCGTAACAACCGTCGTGTCGCCGTCGAGCGTCTCGGTGGCGCCGGTCGCCGGTTGTGCGAAGTTCGCCCGCACGGGGTCCATCAGCGTCTTGATCTGACTGCGCGTGAGCGGCCCACACAAATACGACATGGCCCAACGCGTGTGGAACACGACCGGCGCGTCGTCGTGCACGTTGTTCATGAGGAACACGCGTTTGCCGAGCGCTGCCAGCGTCGCTTCCATTTGCTGGCGATTGAACGTCGCGCCGGCTTGCGTCGAAGCACCTTCCAGGCCTTCGATGACGCGGGCTTTGTCGCGCTCGGTTTGCAGCCGCCCCAAGAACCATGTACCGGCGTTCGACAGGCCCTTGTAGTCGAGGTCGACGGGGTTCTGCGTGGCCAGCACGCAGCCCAGGCCGTACGCGCGGGCCTGCTTCAGCAGTGTGAGCATCGGCCGCTTCGCGGGCGGGTTGCCGATCGGCGGGAAGTAGCCGAACACTTCGTCCATGTAGAGTAGCGCCCTCAGGCTGCTCGTGCCTGGCTGCGTGCGAACCCAGGCTAGCACTTCGTTGAGCAGCAGCGTCACGAAAAACATGCGCTGCGCTTCATCGAGATGGGCGATCGAGAAAATCGCCAGTCGTGGCTTCCCGGCCGATGAATAAAGCATCCGGCCGATATCGAGCGGCTCGCCCTCCAACCAATTCGCGAACGATGGCGACGCAAGCAAATTGTTGAGGCTCATCGCCAACTTGTATCGCTCGGCCGCCGGGTAGAACGATTCCAAATCGATGACGCCTATTTTATCGAACGGCGGACGCTGGATGTGCTGGATGAGCTGCCGCAAATCGAGGTCGCGACCGGCGCGCCACGACGCGTCGAGAAGGTTCGACAGCAAAATGTGCTCGCGGCTGCGGACCGGGTCGGCTTCAATCCCCATTAGCGCCAGCAGTCCCGACGTCGCCGACGCAATCCGCTCGCCGAACGTCTCGGAATCGGCGACCAGTTCCGGGGACGGCGCGTGGAACGACTTCAGAACGGCGATCGGAATCCCGGCGTTGGAACCGGGCGTGTAGATGACGCGCTCGACGGCGTCGCAATACCGGCGGATGCGCTCTGGCCCTTCGTCCCACTTCGCCAAGCCGTTGCGCCAGGTTTCCGCTTGGTTGGCCGCGAATTCGTCGACCGACATTTGCCGGCGCGCGGCTTCGCTTTCATCTACCCACGGACGAAAGTCGCTCGGCGCGAGATTGGGAAACGCCAGCAACAGGTTCCCGAGGTCGCCCTTGGGGTCGATTACGATCGCCGGGATGCCGTCGAGCGCCGCCTCTTCGAGCAGCGAAGTGCACAGCCCCGTCTTGCCGCTGCCCGTCATGCCGACGCACACGGCGTGCGTCGTGAGATCCTTGCTGTCGTAAACGAGCGGCTCGGCCTGTGTTTGGCCGCCCGCCAAATCGTGCCGCCGGCCGAGATAAAACGTGCCGAGTTGGTCAAAGTCCGACATTAGAATTGAAGCCTGAACAAGCTCAGGGTGGCATGCCCACGGCTCGGCGTGGGCATGTCGCCGACAGTGGATATTACCATGCCCACGCCGAGCCGTGGGCATGCCACCCAATGCTCGTGGGAAAGCGCAGTAAAAAACCACTCGCCAACTTTCGCGGGACGAGCGGTTTTTCAAAAGGGGTGGCTAAAGGGACTCGAACCCTTGACTTCCAGATCCACAATCTGGCGCTCTAACCAACTGAGCTATAGCCACCGTAAGAGCACGTGGGTGAGTAGCAGTCTTGTCATTCTGAGCGAAGCGAAGAATCTGATTTGAGAGCACGGAAGATCCTTCGCTCCGCTCAGGATGACAGCTATCGCAACAACTCGCCTTATCTCATCTTCCGTGCCAGCATGCCATACATTACGGCAACGCCCGCCGCGAAGCCGACGAGCGCGGCCAGCCAAAAGCCGGGGACTTCATTTTGCGTTATATGCGCGAGGCCCTGAAACATGCGAATTCCTCTCGTACAAATCGCCACAAATGTATGCTCACACGATAACGTTGGGGCGGCGCTACGGCAAGCTCTCCGTGTGGCGGCGATATTGATCGTCTAGCTCCGAAAAACTTTCTCCAACAGCGTCGGAAAGCGATCGTTCATCGTCGCGGCCGGTGTAAACGGCGCCCAAATACCTCACCAGTGCCTCGCGATAACGGCCGTGCTCGCCGTCCATGAGGAACGCCGACAAACCGGCCGACTGGCTGTACAGCTTTGCGATCTCCGCGTGCCGCTGGAGGTCGCTCTTTCCAAGCCGCGTCAACTCGGCCAGCGGAATGTAAAATCCATCCTTCAGCCGCTCGCGCGCGGCCGGCAGCCGACCGGCATCCGACTCACCCACGGTAAAGTACAGACCCGCCACCGGATCATCGTGTTCGCGGAGCGTCTCGAAGTAGGTCGCTACGCCCTCGATAACCCAAAAATTCGCAAGCTCGCCGATGCGTTTCGCGGCCGGCTTGGTTTCTTGAAACAGTTGGTGTACGGCTTCGTGATACAACGTGGCGACAGGCGGCCCGCCTGTCGATTCGACAACAGCCGGGCCGGCCGTTGCTACGTCAGCGGCAAAGAAGTGCGCTTCTCCAACGTCGTCGAAGTAAATGCCCAGCGTCTCCGCAATCCGCGGCTGACGGCGGCGGAGCGCGTCGACGTACTGACTGCGGTCCTTATGGTAATACACTCGGAACGGCCGCACCTGCTTGCGCGGCTGCCGTTCGCCGGCAAACAGTCGACGCACTTCGTTCTCCGTCAAATAGAACCCAGCAAACAACTGCCGCCACACTTGGTGCAGCCGTTCCAACCGCGCGGCCAGCTCGGCCGCTGCCTCCAAACTGTGGTTTGTGGTGACAAGAAAGTGATCCGTGTGAACCTGCCAACCATTCTTCATTTCGCGATGACGCGCGGCGTCCTCGTCAGCAGAAACCCAGCGCTTGCCAATAAGCCGCTCACCAGCTTCGTAACGCGGAACGTCCGCCGCCGCGAGCCAACCAAACGTCGGATGCCACTCCTTGCCGGCTTCCGCCATCCGCGCGCCGTACGGCGTGAGCCACTTGTCGTCGCGCTTCTCGTAGCCCAGCACGCGCCGCGCGTCGGCATGATCGGGATTCTCGCGCACCGCTTCGGTCGCCCACTGAAACGCTAACGACAACTGTCCCGCTTCGGCCGCTTGCTTCGCCAAGTCAAAGAGTGCTTTCGCATACAGAACGCGGGGCTCGCGATGTTGATTTGGACCCAGCCCCATGACCGTATATTGATCGGAAGCGACAAACAGCAGCGACCCAGTCGCCGGCGCCTCCGGCCGCCAACCTGGCACCGATTTGGAAAACTGGCCGAACAAGCGATCGTAGTCGGCAAGCCAACCGCTCGCGCGTGTCTCGGCTCGCGCCGGCTGCGCTGACAGAACGACTACAGCCGACAGCACGGCGCAGATTCGCAGATTGCGGTGGGTCGGCGTCACTGAACGTGGCTTGCAGTCGATGGTTTCGGGGCTCGACCAAGAATATCTCCAGTGTACCACACGCACGATGACGATTCTCAGAAGTTGGAGAACACGAATCGACGCCGATCGGCACTAATCTCTATCTCTCCAATTAGCGAAGATTAGTGGCGATTAGCGTTCATCTTCTTCCACTGCGTTAACTCGACCTGCCAACAGACAGCCGCGCAGCGGCGGCAGCGATTAGCCGTGGGCGTCAGCCCACGGAAGCGTGATCGATCAACGCCGCTAGCCGCGCAGCGGCGACATCGCGCACACGGGGAATCAAAACGGGGTTTCATGTCGCCGCTGCGCGGCTTGAGAAAATGAATTGACACGATTCAGTTGGCTAGCGCCCACGGCTAAGCGATCTCGCCGCTGCGCGGCTGGTGCGCCGCGTGCCAAGCCGGCGTCCAGGTTGTGCAGGTTGTGCGCGGGTCTCCCGACCCCGCACGGAATTCGACCGAAGGTCTCCTGCATTGCGTTGGAAGGGAGACCTGCGGTCGCGGGCGTGGCGTGGTCGGGAGACCATGCCACAACACGGCAAGCCGGCGTCAGCCCGCAACCCGTCGTCGCCACAAAAGAGCGGTGCCAGCCATTGCGCCTAACAGCAGCGTGCTTGGCTCAGGGATACTTGCGACGCGAAAACCGGGATTGTTGTTCTTGTTCGTGGGGTCGTTGTTGTTGCGGTTGGAAGCGTCCAGGTTGTTCGAGTTGTTGTTGAACGACCGGCCGTCACTTAATCAGCTTGTCGTACTCCCCATGGGCGCCTATCCATACCCACACATAGTCGGAACCGTCCTTCACGGCGAGCGCGCGGTAGTTGAGACCGACTCGCGCTGACCAATGATCGCCAAGCTGCTTGAACTGCAGGGACGGGTGACGGGAATCTTGTTTGAGAAGCTTGAAGTTCTTGCGGGCCAACTGTTGAACTTCTTGAGGGAGCGTGTCGAAACGCTTCCAGAATTGAGGCGTCGTTCGATGCACTTAAAGTTCTCGCAACTCCCCTTGTTGCTTCGCTGCTTGGACTTCGTCCCGCAAGAAGTCCAGCTTGCCCGCGGCGGAGTCCCGCTCGATTTGTCGATCCCAATTCTGCCAATCTCGTTCGGCAATCCACTCTCGGAGCCGGACAAA
>JAKEIB010000300.1 GCA_022614705.1 Planctomycetota bacterium
CGAGTTCAGATCGTGTACACGCATTGTCGAACGCAACTTGTTGAAATCCTAAGAGTTAACCGAAGTCACTCCGGCGTTAGCCGGACAGTAGTGATGCAACGTGCGATAAGTGGCGACGATTGCGTCGATCCAGGCCCATTTTTAGGACCGAATTTCCGCCGCGCGTGTCACACGACGACATCCCGAGGCCCAACGGGCCGACAGCCAATAGCCAGCGGCGGCAGCCACTGGTTCAAGGCAAGGTCGGAACGCCAAGCCCCACCGGGGCGAAAGTCGCCCCTCAATCTGCTTGCTCCGCCTGCAGCGCGCCTTGAAACGCCGTCAAAACGTCCGAAGAAGACAACATGCCTGAAATGACGAACGACGAATGAACCAGCGGTTATGGATTCGACATTCGTCATTCGGTAATTCGTCATTCGATGTCCGCCGCCTCTTCAGCCTCCGCGTACACTTCGCGCATTTTCCGCAGGTGCGTCAGATAGAACACGAGCCCAATCAAGGCGACGGCCACTTCGGTCGCGCGCCGAGCCAGCGCAACCATCGTGCCGTCGCCTTTGCGGCTGCCGGCGCCGCCCGGCATCGTCTCGTACAGTTCCTCCACGGCTAGCTCGGTCGTGCCCAGGCCGCTGGGCGTAATTGGTATCGCGCCCACCAGCCCGGCCGTCGGCGCGATCACGAGATGCTCGGCCCACGTCGGCTCGTTCACCGGCAGCCCGCGTGCCACCAGGTAAAACGACGTCACGAAAAATAGCGCCATCACCACGCTGATCGAAAACGCGGCCAACAACATGTGCCGCTGCGCGCGATACGCATGCACCGCGCCAAGCAGTCGGGCCGCCGTTCCGCCCAAAAGCGGTATCGACTCGACCCACTTGCGCACGCGCACGCCGGACAACGTCGGAATGAAAAGTAGTAGCGCCGCGCCCGTCCAGCACACGGCCGTGGACGCAAGAATCGTTTGACACAGCACGCGCACGGGCACCGACGTCGCCGATGCCAGGCCCGTCGCCAGAATTCCGCCGCTGGCCAGCGCGAGCATCGTCAAAAGTCCAAGCACGCGATCCGCCACCACCGTGGCCACCGCTTCCGTGCGGCGTCCCGGCTGGCCGTGCGCGAGAAAGATCGCCTTGAAAAAATCGCCGCCGATCGACCCGAGTGAAACGAAGTTCAGCGCCAATCCCAGCGCGCCCAGGCTCAGCGTCTCGGGCAGCGAGATCGGAATTGCTTGCGCGCGAATCAGCAAGTGCCAGCGCACGAAGCTCAGCGACGCGGCCACGAGCGTGCACAAGAGTCCGGCCACCAGCAGCGGCCAATGAATCGACTGCTCCGGTAGTTCCGCGAAGCCATCGCGCGCCTGGGCGATCAGGTAGCCCAAAATCGCCACCGCCAGCGCCAGCTTCGCGGCCGTCACAAGTGTCCGACGTAACGAAGAACTCATGCGTACGTTAGCCTTTCCAGGCTGACCATTGTGCGTAAACCTGTCAGGTTAAGAGCCTAACGTACGCGCGCCACGGTTGACAGTCGGAACGACGACTGTTACCTTTTTACAAGGTACGAGCGATGGGCAAGTTCAAGCGTGCCGGCAACTGTCAGGCACTACGGCTACCACCGCGGGGGATTAGCTCAGTTGGGAGAGCGACAGGCTGGCAGTCTGTAGGTCACCGGTTCGAGCCCGGTATCCTCCACTTTTTTCACTGTGTGCTGCGGCACCTCATGAAGCCGTGACGGGCACCGTCCGAAGGGTGGTCGGTCGCGGATTGTGCATCGCCCCGCAAGTCATTGCGGCGACTTCTCGCGCGCTGCGCCGTTGCCGCAACCACTGGTCGCGGCTTTATGGAAGCGCCGTCGCTCGCCTCGATTGCGGCTCTGTGCGCCCGCCCGCGGCAATCGCACCGACGCCGTCTAGCGAAATTGGTGCCATGCCCACGGCTTGGCGTGGGCATGAAATCCCGTCGCAAGCATGACCACTCAGAGCAGTGGCTATGGCACTCAATGCCGGTCGTGCCGAATGTAGCGAATCGCCGGCCGATTATTCCAATTGTGCCGACGCGACCTGCCTCCGCCTCGCAGTCTAATCCATCGCGGCCGAGATGATTGGCGGCACCTCGGTACACCGACGTCTTCACGCGGTTCCGACAGATGGCGGAGCAGCACCACCGCGCCACGCGCTTCTTCCGGCAAAACCCGCGCAATCTGAACCACTCCACCTGTCGGCGTCACGATGTGGGGGCTCATTCTCCGCTTCCCCGGACCGCGACGGAGCGCGGACCTAGACTCTTGATGATGGCGGCCGCTTTGATCACCCCGCCTATCAGGAACAACCTCATTCACGCTGTGCGAGGGCAAAAATGGCGAGTACAGGATTTGCGCTGGACACAAAAAAGTCGGACGCGGGTCTGAAGTATCTGGAATGGCTTCGCGAGGCTTTTGAATCGGGCAAGGGTCTGGGTGGTTTGATTCGCGACATTGCTGGTCTGAGCTGGGGCGTCGGACGGCTCCAGCCAAGCGAATACTTCTTATACCGGCTCTACGACGATGAGCGATTCCCGGCCGACATTAAGAAGACGTTTCTTGGCGCCGACCGTCTTGCCCAATTGCTCTATTCGCTGGATATGCCTTGGCCGGAGCTCGCCAACGACAAGCCGACTTTGACCGCGCTATTACGCGGACACGATTTGCCGATCCCCGAAACGCAAGCGATGCGCCATGCCGACCGGGAATTCCCCGGTGCCGTCGCGTTGCGGAGCAAGGACGACGTCGAGCGCTTTCTGCGAACCACGGCCAAATATCCTCTCTTTACAAAGCCCACGAACAGTGTGTGCAGCCTGGGTGTCGCCAATCTCGAGCGATACGACCATGCGTCTGAATGCGTTGTTACGAAGCACCAGCAACGAGTGCCTATCGGTGAATTTGCCGACCAGGTCGAGAAATATGCCCAAGGTGGCTATCTCTTTCAAAGCCGCTTGACGCCGCATCCCGCCATCGTGGACGTGGTCGGCGATCAAATCAGCACCGTGCGGATGTTCGTCCTGGTCGACGATCAGGGGCCGTTGCTGTTGCGGGCGTCCTGGAAAATCCCCAGCGGCACAACGGTCGCCGACAACTTTTGGCGGTCCGGCAACATGTTGGGCGGCATCGACGTGGATACCGGCAAGGTCATTCGCGTGCTGCAACGCACTCAGTCTGGTACCGAACTCATTGAACAACACCCAACGACGGGCACCAGCTTCAAAGGCCTCGTTTTCCCCGAGTGGGATTCGATGCGCGCGGTTGTGATGCGCGGCGCCGCGGCGGTTCCTTCTTGCCATTTCCAGGGATGGGACGTGGCGCTCACCGACCGCGGGCCCGTGCTTGTCGAGCTCGAAGGCGACGGTGGCGATCCCATCATGGAACAGCTCTGTTTCGACTCCGGGTTGCTTCAAGGCCGCTACTTGAACTTCGCGACGAAGGCTTTGGAGTTGCGAAACGAAAAGAAGAAGAAGGCTAAGGCGCGATTCCGCAAACGGCTGCGGGCGAATCTGGCCCAATTGACGGCTGCCCACCCATCCAACGGGGAAATGAATGACCTGCAACGAACGGCCGAATGACGCAGCACTCCATTCGTCATTCGTCGTTCAGACTTCGTCGTTCGGGTTACGTCGTTCAACCGGGAGGTTGCCATGACTCCGCCGTTTGATTGGTCTTTCGAGCAGCTCCTCGTGTCAGGCGGCGATACCCGGCTGGAAATCGATCCGAAAACGGGGCGGAATCGCTACCATTGCTCGCCGCGGCCGACCGACGTGGTGCCGTTCGGGTCGTGTACGAGTTCGTCCGTAACGCGGCGCGGATTCGCGGCTGCCCGCGACGCGCACCGTGTGATTCGCACCTCCCAAGACTGGTGCGCCGCGGCGAATGAGTGTGCCAACTCGATCAGGCAAAGGTTATCCAAGCTGCTGAACTTGCCCGACGAGGTGGAAATCGCTCTCGCACCATCGGGAAC
>JAKEIB010000006.1 GCA_022614705.1 Planctomycetota bacterium
CTACGTGGCCTGAGGTCATGTGCGCGGAGCTCCGGAAGTTTCCCGGAGGGGGCCCCCTTCATTTTTTTGATGAACCTTGCCGACACCCGGCAAGCGCAGCTATTTGACAATCCGATTCTGTGCCACTGCTGGTGGCTCGGCATTCGCCGTGGCGAACTTGCCCAGCAGTGCTACGGTGCGCCCAACCCACCTGTCGCAATTTCGCGACATGATTGCCAAAACCCCAGGGGGGAATTTTGGCCATCTACGGAATTTCCCGAAAGAAATGCCAGATTCTCGGCGGACGGTTCTGGAAAAGGCTCTTACGCCACGTCGCTGTGTTTGTTGGCGCGCTGCCCGGTGACCGACCAGCTTCCGACGTGTGCTTCGCGGCGGGCTCGTTCCGCTTCGCGCGCCGCCTCGTCGAGGATTTGGCGTTTCTCCTCGTCGGTCACGTTGCGACCCTCCAGCACCGCGTTGTCGATGTATACGTCGCGGAACTCGCGCGGGGCGTACGCCGGGCCGAGCACGTCCACCACCGTCGGATGCACGGGCGGACGCTCCTTGGGCCAGAAATAACCCTCGACGACCGTGGCCTGGTCGCGGTATTCGGCGCAGTCGAGCATCGCCTCGTGCAACGATTTCAGCCGGTAATGCGGAATGGTGGAGAACATGTGGTGCGGCAGATGGTAGTCCTGGCCTAGCGGGAACACGGCGAAGTTGATGAACGGATGGCACAGGAACACGCGGCTATTGGTGAGCCAACCGCGGTCGCCGTTGCCGTGTTGCACGATCTGCCGCAGCACCATGTACAGCGGGAAGGATGTGCCCAACGGCAACACCCACAGGAAGAAGAAGTACGACGCCCACCAGTCGCCGGTCGCCCACGTGGCCCACGCAAGCGCGGAAAACATCAGCGTCAGGAACGTGCCTCGCATCATCGCCAGCGCGCGGATGGACACAATCGGCCGAATCTTGCTCTGGTAGTAGTAACGTTCCGGCAACAAGCCCAAGGCGATCATCGTCGCAGCCCAGACCGCCACGGGCAACAGAGCCAGTAGCAGCGGGCTACTAAAAATCACCAGGCCCGTCAGCAAGAGCGCGGTGACGACCATGTGCACGAGCGTCAGCCGCGCGGGCAATTTCGAGAACTCCCAGTCTTCGCGGATGTACGGATTGTGCTCCGTGCCCAGCGAATCGTACTCGGCCCGCGCCAGGCTATAGCGAATGAGGTTCGGCACCCACATCTGTCGCAGCAGCACGTCGAAAAACTCCTCCTTCACCACCGGGAACGACAACCGGTGCCCGCTCATTTGCATCTGCGAGATGTCGGGATCGCGCACCGGATCGTTGACGAATTGGTGATGGGCCAGGTGGTGCAGCCCGTAGTGAAACGTCGAGCTGAACATCGGAAACGAGCACAGCCACTCGGACACGAAATCGTTGAGGTAGCGATTCCGGAACAGCGTATGGTGAACGGCTTCGTGAGCCAGCGTCGCCATTTGATGCTGCAACGCGCCGACAATCATAATTGCGACGGCGAACACGGGGACGTTCCAAAGCAGCCAGAAGTTGCTGGCGCGCGTTTGCTGATAGAACCAGATCGTGCCGCCGACGACAATCGCGAGAAGCGCGTACGTGCGCACCAGGTAATACCAGTTGCGCCAGTTATCGGTCTGCCGAAGCTCCTGCAACAGCGTCTTGAACGCGGGGTCGGCAAGCGATTCGTATCGCGGCGAAGAGTGAGCGGTTGCCATCAGGATTAACTCCGTTTCGGCCGCGTGGGGGCGCGTTCCTATTCCGATGTGTAAGGTTACTCAAATCTTTGCCGGCTGGGCAGACGAGTCAAACCGCGACTTTTTTCCGCGCGGTTTGCTGCGTGCATTCGTCGGACTTCAGCCAGTCGAGCACATCGTCAAGTCCTTCGCGGACCGGTACTTCCGGCCGCCAGCTAAGCTCGCGTTCAGCCTTCTCAATGCTGAATCGCGTTGGGCGGCTCAGCAGCAAGAGTGCGCGGCGCGTGACCGGCGGGGGCGATTTAGCACCCACGGCTCGATATACGAACTCCAAGAGGCGGGCAGCGTTCCAGGCGAGCCCGAATGGCACGCGGCGCTTCACCGGCGGCAGCCCGAGTCGGTCGGACAACAGGGCGAAAAATTCGCGCTGCGTAATCTCGCCTCGGTTGCACAAGTGGTACGCTTGGCCGCGCGCCTGCGGAGAGTTCGCGGCGAGCACGATGCCGCGCGCCACGTCGCGGGCGTTTACCAGGTTGAGCATGTTGTCGCCGCTGCCGATGAGCTTTACTTTGCGGGTTCGCAGCGCTTCGATGACGCGCGGGATCGATACCAGATCGCGTCGCCCGTAAATCCAGCTCGGACGAACAATCACGTGGTCGTCATAGGCCCGCACAACTTCCTCGGCCAAAACCTTCGAGCGGCCATAGTGATCGCCGTGCCAAAGATGTTGATCCGTCGGCGTGTCCTCAATGATCTGCCCGGCCGACTCGGGCGGATTACCATACACAGAGATCGAGCTGACGTGAACGAATCGCCCAGTCCCCGCGTCGCGGCACGCATCGACGACGCGGCGCGTGAGTTCGACCGTACCGTCGTAAAACTCGGGCCAGGCGCCCCAATCGCGAACGAATGCTGCGCAGTGGTAAACGGTGCCTGCGTTTTCGAGGGCCCGCGGCGTCTTCCGCAAGTCGCGCAGGTCGGCCGGCACGATTTCGACCGGCAGAGTTTTCAGAAACCGCGTGTCGGTCTTCTCGCGGACCAGCGCGCGGACCGGCGCGCCATACTTGCAAAGTTGCTCCGCAATGTGACTGCCAACCAGTCCCGCGGCGCCGGTAATCACGTTAACGCTTTCCATGCGAAAGTTGCCTCACCCTTACTTAGGTCGGTGTCCACGTACGAGCCTGTTGAACAGGCCGGGCATGTATCGCTCCAGATACACGGCCCAACGTTCCTTGCCGCCGATGTACACTTCGCGTTTGCGAGCTTTGATGGCACGCACGATTTTCCGTGCGCACACGTCGCTGGGAATCCCGCGCCGGATGTCGTCGTCCATTTTGCCGTGCGGCGTGCCGTCGGCATTGAGCGCGTTGAAGGATGCGTTGGTACGGACGAATCCGGGGCAAATCATGGTGACGACGATGCCATGTTTGTGAACTTCCGCGCGCAGCGAATCGAAGTAACCGATGACCGCGTGTTTCGACGCGCTGTACGCGGCGCGCCCGGGCGCGCCGAACTTGCCGAGCAGGCTGCTGATCGCCACGATGTGTCCCTCGCGGCGGGCGATCATCGAGGGCAGCACGAGTTTCGTGAGCGCGACGGGCGCGAAGTGATTCAGCTCCATAACGTGCCGGTCGACTTGCATTTGCGTTTTCTCAGCCGTGTCGCGCTGGCTGATCCCGGCACAGTGAATGAGCAGATCGACGCGGCCAAACCGGTCGAAAACGGCTCGCACGGCCGGCTCGAATGTGTCCGGCTGCAACAAATCGATTGGCAATGCGAGATGCTCGTTGGCGCGTGCGCAGGCGGCTTGCACTTTGCCAAGTTCCTGCGCACGCCGGGCGCTCAGCACAAGCGTTGCACCTTCCGCGGCGAGGGCGTATGCCAATGCCTCGCCGATGCCCGAGGTGGCGCCCGTCACCCATGCCACTTTGCCGGCAAGATTCGACGTGCTCACGAAACTCCTTTTCGCGCGACGGGGGCTATTTCCAGTCATGACGGCGCCGGCTGGATACGTTAGCCGGTTGCGCCGGTTAAGGCTATAAGAGTTGGGGTGGTCGGGCAAGACGAGTGGCGTTATGTTCGTGTGCGAACCGAAGTGAGTTTGGACTTTTTGACGGAAGGACGTAAAGGTGTGGCCGATCGCCTGCGCATCTTGTTCACCGAGGGATCGAGCCTTTCGGCGCGGCAGACGCTGTATCCGCTTGGGCCGAAGCACGACATCGATGTTCTCGACCCGGACCCGTTGTGCCAGTGCCGATTCTCGTCGTACGTTCGTCGATTCATCCGCTCGCCGTCGTTCGCGAAACAGCCGGTGGAATTTTTGCGATTCGTGGCCGACGTGGTGCGCGGCGGCAAATACGACGTGCTGCTGCCCACGCATGAGCAGACGTACTTGTTGAGCCGCTTTCGCGACGCGTTCACGCCGCACGTCGGCCTCGCGCTGCCGGAGTTCGCGGCGCTCGAGCGGTTGCAGAACAAGGCGGAGTTCAGCCGACTGCTCATCGAGCTGGGTTTGCCGCAACCGGAAACGATCACCATTCGCACGCGTGCCGAGCTCGACCAGCCGCTTCGTTATCCTTTCTATCTGAAACTCGCGCACAGCACGGCCGGCGGGGGCGTGTTTTACATTGAAGACCACGATGCGTTGGATCGGTGTGCGGATCGATTGGATTCTGAGGGACTGTTGCAGGGAAATACGGATGTGCTCATCCAGCGGCCGGCGCGGGGCGTGCTCTCGACGGTGCAGGCCGTGTTCAATCGGGGAGAGCTGATTGGCGTGCATTGCTTTGAGGCACGGCGGCTTGGCGTCGGCGGCATGTCCACGGCGCGCACCAGTGCGGATCATGCCGTCGTGCGCGAGCAAGTTGAACGGATTGGAAATCACTTGGCGTGGCACGGTGCATTTTTTATCGACTACTTTTACGATCGCGACACGGGCCGGCCGGAATACATCGAAGCCAATCCGCGGATTGGCGAGACGGTCAACGCGATGCTGGCCGGCGCGAATCTTCCGGAGCTTGTCGTTCGTATTTCGCGCGGCGAATCGCCGCCGCGGGCGCCGCTCGGGCGATTCGGCGTGCGGACGCACAATCGTTTGATGATTCTCATGAGCTTGGCGTATGACGCTGGAAACCGGTCGGCTCTGGTGCGAGAGCTGCGCCAATTCATGAAGCCCGGCGAATTATACCAAGACGGCGAGGATGAATTGACGCGGCCACGCGAGGATCGGCTAAGCGCGTTGCCGTTCGCTTGGACGACGTTGCAGCTACTAGCGTGGCCGGGCATGGCGAAGCGCATCGTGGCGAAGACGGTCGGCGGATATTCGCTGCCGCAGACAGCTGTTGAGCAAATCAAAGCGTTGCCGTTGGATTTCGCCGGTAATCCCAATTAGGAAATCAAGCGTTTCATGTCGCGCACGGCTTGTTCCAGGCCAACCATGATTGCGCGGGCGATAATGCTGTGGCCGATGTTGAGCTCGTGCATGTCGTCGATTGACGCCACCGGTTTCACGTTGCGGTAGGTGAGGCCGTGGCCGGCGTTCAGCGTCAGGCCGGCGGCGCGCACTTGTTTGCCGGCGGCGATAAGCGTCGTCAGCGCGGCTTGGGTGTCGTGCGTGTGGTGACGCGTCGAGGCGTGAGCGTACGCGCCGGTGTGCAACTCGATGGCGTCGGCGCCCAAGCCGGCCGCGGTGTCGATTTGGTTCGGATCGGGATCGAGAAATAGGCTGACCACGATTCCGGCGTCCTTGAGCCGGCGAACCGCGTTGGCCACCTTTTCGCACGAGCCGACCACATCGAGGCCGCCTTCGGTGGTGACTTCTTCACGGCGCTCGGGGACGAGCGTGGCCTGGTGCGGCGTCGTTTCGCAGGCGATTTTCAGCACGTCGGCGGCGCAGGCGAGTTCGAGGTTGATCGGCACGGCGACCGACTCGGTCAGCACGCGCAGGTCGCGCTCTTGAATGTGTCGGCGGTCCTCGCGGAGATGGATGGTAATCGCATCGGCGCCGCCGAGCTCGGCAAGCGTCGCGGCCCACACGGGGTCGGGCTCGTTCGTTTTGCGGGCCTCGCGCACGGTGGCCACGTGATCGATGTTAACGCCAAGCAGGACCAATCATCGCTCCTTTCCAACAAATCGTGTAATTGTGCGAATCGCGAAGGTTGCGACACTTCGGATGATTGCCGAAATCGTGCAATCCAGCTACGCGCTTAGCTCAGACCGACGTTGGCAGCACAAGAACGCGGGAATAGCCGCTGCAAACAGAATTAACCCGACTGGCTCTGGCACCACGTCTGAATCGCTCGCAGCGGCGCCGCTGCCAGTCGCAAACTTTCGCCACACGACGTAATCGGCAGCATCAACAGTGCCATTGCCGTTGCCGTCCGCTCCGGTTCCGGCGCTCACGGAAGTAGCAAAATCTTCTCGCCATACGTTGAAATCTTCCGGGCCGACCGAGCCGTTGCCGTCGTAGTCGCCTGGCGGCGACGGATTACCGAACCACCAAGCGAGTCCGTAGTTCTGAGAATCTCCAATTGCGCCGGCCCCGTGCTTGACAACCAGCTTGTATTCGCCGGCTCCGACATTGAAGAAGATGTGTTCGAAGTTGCCACTTTGGGCAATGGATGCGTGTTCAGAATTAGCTAGGGTGATTTCGGTCTGATTCTTGTCAATTAGATAAAGGTCAAGATTGTTCAATTCTTGATAATACGGACGGTCGAAGAAATCGTCGCCTGCACTATATGTGTTGTCTGGATCAGTCAACTCCACTCTGCGGTCCCAAGTCAACGTCGCGGCGATGAACCCGCTGCCGGAAGAACTAAAAATGTACTCGACTTCGGAACCGGTTCCACCGATCGTGTTGTAATCCCAACCCATTTTCGGCACAATTCCTGGGTCTTGTTCGTCAGACTTATAGAGGTCGAGCGCTCGTTTCACGTTCAGATGGCCGGCTCCGATGTCACGGTCTAATGGGAAAAACAGAGAATTCTGCATCGATTCCCCGCCAAAGGTAGCACCGTTCATATTAACAACGTCACGATTTGAACCATGCACACCCGATAACTTATCAGCCGAAGTCATCAACACTGCTTTTATGACTTCGTGCCGTCTTGAATTCGGCGTGAGTATGAAATTCTCGTTGGAATACTGATGTAATAATGCAGCCGCGCCTGTAACGTGTGCTGTAGCCGAGCTAGTACCCACAAAAGCTACATCGATGACGTTGTTCCAACCAACGACTGCGACCCCCTCGGCGGGTGCGATCAAATGAATGCTTGGGCGCTCCTCAAAATTACCGCCAAATATGTCCGCGCTTTGTGCGTAACCAGTCGTCGCGTTGCCGTCCCACCATGCGCGGTACTTGGTGTCACCCATTGGGCGCATGGAACCACCAACAGTGAGTCCATTGTACTGATCGGCAGGCTTCCTCTCTGGAAAACTATCGGGATCAACGTCAGGGTTGTTTCCCCAGGCAACTACATGGAGTACGTTAAATCGGCTAGCTGACCAATCGTAATACTGCGTGAGATGACTCAATCCGTTGGGCGATTCAAATGCCTGAATCGGGCCTCCCCCGCTTGTATTGGTCGCCCTGAGTGTGACACCGCTGAGTCGCAAGATTCGATTCAGCGAAAGCGCCCACGTCGGATCGTCTGTCAATTCCCCAACACCGATCGAATAAAGGTCGGCATCCGGGGCCACGCCGTCGCATATGGCACAAGGCGGAAATTCGTCAGTACTAATTATCACTCCGGCTACCTTTGTCGCGTGCTCTCCGACAGCGTTATTCGGTGGATCAAATCCAGAGTTGGTTTGAAAAAACACCCCGACCGGACGTGTATTTGAGGCCGAAAATTGGTCAGCATCGTAAGGTTCCCCAGTAAAGGGGTGTAACCGCATCCCGGAACGTAGACCGTCAACCTCACCGATCTCAATGCCATCCCCTGTAAGCCCGGTCACATCAGAATTGATTCCATTTGGTCCGATCGTATCAAAGTCGCCCCACGCTGTACTTGCGACCAGCAACACCATCATGGAGAAGCTGAAGCGTTTCATCTGCGCACCTCAAATGAAAAAGAGTCACTGACATAACGAAGCGGATCACGCACCGGTGGAATCAGTTGATCGAATGGGTCGTTCGACTCTACTTGCTGCACATTCACCTGCACACGGCCTGCGGGCAGCTTGCCAATCGGAATGAGCGCGAAGTGAGTGGTCATCTCTTGTGTCCCATGCGCGACGATCTGATACTTCACCGTGATTACGTTCTCGGACTGTCCGACGGATGCGATCCGCACGTACCGGGCGCACATATACGAATAGAACACCAGCGTAAGATCGGTGTCGGCTGGAAGCACTTGCTGCGGCTGCTTCTCCTTATTGAATACGTCCGCCGCATTCTTGAGGGCTTCCTTGCCTGTGCCAATAATGACGAATGCTGGACCGGCCTTCTCACCCGGCTTGGGCCTATTACGAAACGACAATGAATGCAATATCTGCTGGATTTGATGACGGCGGATGAATTCTTCGTCGGACATCAAGCCGGCATCCGGCAACTGCGGCTCTAACTCGTGAGCATCACGTGTGCCGGGCATCTTCTGATAGGACCAAATTTGATCCAACGGTATCACAGCACCCTTCGCAGGCTCATCCGCTTCAGGTAAGTCAATGATCTCGAACGAGAACGGCCGGCACACGATCATCCATGCGTCCGGCTCGACAGGCTCAAAGCCAATATCACGGTATTTCTGCGCCAATGGTATTTGCTCAAAGCGCACTTGGTATTTGCCGGCCGGCAACTTGCCCAACGGAATCAGCGCGAAGTGAACCGTCACTTCGGGAGTCGTGTGAGGCTCAAACTCGTACTGAACTGTGATCTCATTGTCCTGTCGCTCGACATTGCGCAGTCGCATATAATAGCTCAACGGATGCGAGAAGAATACGAGCGTGGTTTCTTCGCCGGCGCGATACCTCTCACCGGTGACACGCACTTCCTTTGGGTGGTCGTGCAACAGGCCGCGGAGACGATTGCTTGCGCCAAGCAGCGTTTGGAAGTCTGGCTGCCGATGCAGCACGAATCCAGGTGTCGCTTGCTCGGTTGGATGCTTTGCAGTGAGAGCGCGGCGTATTTGCTCGATGTTGTGTTCGCGCTGACGCCTCAAGAAATCGAGTGACTGCCCGAAGCCGGGCTTCTCAGGCAGCGGGATGCCGGCGATGTCCTTGGTGCCGGGCAGGTTGTAGCCCCAAATTTGATCCAGCGGAATTATTTGAACGTCCCGATCCTCATTTGATTCGTCCGCGAAAGCGCGTACACATAGCAATAAGACCAAGGCGAATCCGATATTTAGCGATGAGCGATGCATAATTGACTCCTCATGCAACCTAACACAACGGACAGGTCACTTGCAAACGAATGTGGCCGCTCAACTGAATCTTAATTGCTTCAAGCACACTCGACGTTGTCGTGGCATTAACCACTGTGAATCTTATGCGACCATCAATTGGACAACGCGGATGAAGTGGGCAGGATTGACAATCACTTGCGGTAGCTAGTGCGGCACGTTGACTCGTTGCGGAACGAAGTCACTTTTTTTCCGCATGCAGTTTCGAAATTCGTCGCGGAAGTTGTACGAGTTCCGACACAAGCTGGGTTCTTGCGAATCCAGCTTTGCGGTAGGACAGGTTCTTTACATCCCAGGTTCACCGACTCGCGCCGGTGGCGTGAAATGCCTGGCGGCTGTCGTAGCGGCCGTCGCCGTCGCGATCGGTGTCCAGAATCCACGATTGACGCCGGCGGTCGAACTGCAGCCGATGGCCGGGCTGCCCGCCGGCCGATTCGGTGACGAATGGCCGATCGATTGCTTCCACAATGGATGACAGCGAATCGCGCTGCGGGCGGCGTTCGGCCTTCACGTCGTGTTGTTCGGAAAATCGTTGTCCCAGCACGAAGCTAGAGACGCCAGCCAGGATCACGAGTGCCACGGGCCGCCAGAGCAGCGGGTCGATCGGATGATCGCCCGCGGTGAAGCGGAAACTGGTCGGCTCGGCGTCGCCTTCCGCGGCATCTTCGGCCAGGTATTCTCGGATTCGCGCCGCGGCGTCGCGCGCGGCGGCGGCCGGTACGCGAATGAGATACGTCGCGTCCCAACGATCGGTGAGCGCGCTGAACTCGTTTAGTTGGTGAATCTGCGCGTCGACGCCGAGTCCCACGAGCTCGTCAGTCAGAAAGCCGGCCTCGGCGAGATTGGCGACGCGGGCCACGTCGATCCATTGGGGATCGTCCGACTGCCGCACATCGCACCCACAGGAGGGGCACGTTTCACCCCCGCCAACAAACCGCGTATTTTCAAACGACCTCGCACACTGTGGGCAAACGTACATGGCAGGGTCTCGCAAGTGGTGAAACGTCAACGTATGTTTGATGCCTTTCGCCAACACGGGCCTGACGCTATTGATTATGTCGCCCATGCGGGTCAAACACCAGTAATCGCACCCGGTGAACGCTGGTTTTGCCGGCGGCGGCGAGCTAGATTTGTTGAGCCGATCCCAATGGTGACGGGTGGCACGCCCAGAGTCTTCGAAGGGGTCGCCGCGGCGACCCCTTCGCGGACTGGAGGGCGTGCCACCCTTTGATTTACGCAACCTATACTTGGATCTCGTGAAAAACTGGTTCCACACCAACGAGCCATCACCACGCCGTGACCCAACCGACACACAAAATGATGACGTGCATGGAGCTTGCCGAGCAGATCGAAAGGCTCCAGCCGGACGCTTCGCCGCAGGATGTTGCGCGGCTGTGCCTGTTGTTGACGAATACCGTCGACGATCTGGAGGCGCTCCGCGATCGCCGCGCGTTGCAGGACGCTTGGAAGCGAACCGGCCTGAAGCTGCAAGTGGCCACGGACCAACATGCGGCGATGACCGAGGAGCTGGAAAATCTGGCCGCCTCCGATCCGCAGACCTTCACGCAAGACCAAATCTGGGTCCTCATCCGGGCGATCAAGGTGCAAAGCCAGGTGCTGCAGATGTACGTGGGTCACGCGCTCTTGGATGTGTGACGAGCTTGGAGCAGGGAGCTAGGAGCAAGAATTCCGGCTCCGTGCTCCCTGCTATCACGGCGCACGACCGCGGAACGTTCTCGAACAGGAGGCCGCAGAGGGAGCAGAGATTGCAAGGCCGCCAAGTTCCCGAACTTGCTCGTGCGGTGCGATGTGGGGTGTTCGTGCGGAACACTAATTGTCGCTAATTTCCGCTAATGCTGATGAGTGCTGGTTAGCGAGGATTGGTGTTCCTGCTGCCGGGGTGAACGAATCTCGGCGCTGGCCGCGGAGAAGTATCCGGAGATGCGTGCCGCACGCGGCAGCCGGCGCAAGTTCAAGCGCGCGCTCGGCGAGGTCAAGGACGTTGAGCCGGAGGAGCGCGATCGGCGTCGGTAGCCATGTTTCCCAATTCGGTCGCTTTGCCGTATACTTGGGGCATGGCCGCAGCAACCGAGTGAGAAAAGATTGGGAGACGAATCGATTATGGCAACGGCCGAACAAGAACTGGCTAGCTTTACCAGCTACGCGCGGCAGAAGATCGATTCGGGCCAGCACAACCTGAGTATTGACGAACTATTCGATCAGTGGCGGGCCGAGAATCCGTCTGACGAGCAATACGCCGAATACGTGGCGGCGGTCCAGGCATCAATCTGGGATTTCAAGGAGGGCGAGCGCGGCACGGTCGCCGGTGAACATTCCACACAGCTGCGGCGCGAGTTCGGCGTCGTGGGCGAATGAGCTTTACGGTCCGCGAACTTCCGAAGGCCAAGCAGGACAAACGCAGCATCTTTCGCTGGCTAAACGAACGCTCGCTGGCCGGCGCTGCGTCCTGGCTCGACGCCTACGATGGACGTGGCGCAGGAAGAGTGCGATCGGCTCGCTGATGACGGATAGGACAATTGGCAATTACTCTCAGGATCGCAAAAACGTCTTCCGTTGCTAGCCCGAATCGCGTTATACTTCACATATGGCCACTGCAACGGTATTAGACCGCATCTTTGATCCGCTGGGCGACGTGCTGACACCCGAGTCGGCCCGGCGGTTGGTGGCATGGCGCGCTGATGAGGAAACGCAGCGGCGACTCGACGAGTTGGGCGACAAGTGCAACGAGGGCGAGCTGACCACGGCCGAGCGCGATGAATATGAGGCCTATGTGCGGGCCATTGACTTCATTGGCATTCTTCAAGCCAAGGCCCGTGCCGTGCTGCAGCGCAACGGCGGCTAGTGATGGACGAAGCGGTCCGCCAATTCGTGCGGGAGCGAGCCGAACAGCGTTGCGAGTAGTGCCGCATTCCGCAGGATGCCCTGCTGTGGGCCAAGTTTCACATCGAGCCCATTCGCGCACGCCAGCACGGTGGCTCGGACGATGCGGAAAACTTGGCGCTGGCCTGCCGGCGCTGCAACGCCCGCAAGGGCCAAATCTCGCCTCCGTCGATCCGGAGACCGAGGAGCTTGCGCCGCTGTTCAATCCCCGAGTGGACACGTGGAGCGAGCACTTCGCGCTCGTGGAGCATCATATTGTCGGCCTGACCGTCGTCGGCCGCGCCACGGCAACGCTGCTTGACATGAACGATTCCGACCGGATTCAAGTTCGCGCCGAACTCGCCGCGCTGGGACAGGACGTAGTCTGAATCATGGCGCGGGTTTCATCCAAGCTGAAACTCCGCAACTCGCCACGACGGTGCGCCTCAATTCGCTGGTGAAGTTCAGCGCCGAATTCTTGGGACGAGATTTCCTC
>JAKEIB010000035.1 GCA_022614705.1 Planctomycetota bacterium
CGGGGCTGCCGGCCTCGCCGCCAGGCTTCGGCGTGTGGGCCACGGCGCTCGACATCGATGCCATGAATCCGCCGTTGGACACCGACGGCCTGGAGGTATGGGGTGGCGACAACAACGACGATAGCGATCGTTACTCGCTGGCGGGCGATCCTCCAACCGCCGCAGGCGGCAAGGTAGCCGTCTGGTCCTTCATTCCCCCTGGTGGACCCAGCGCTCCGCACACGATGACCACCGATTTGGCGGCAGCGATGGACCTACAGTATTTCGGGGTCGGATTCGGTGGCCCGCTCTGGAGTCATTTGGTGGAACTAATGGATGTCGATGCCATCATGACGTTCGGTCCGCAGGTCACGTTCAGCATCAGGCCGCTCGACCTGGCTCCGTTCAGTCAACCGGGCGGTCCGCTACTGCCCACCTTCGACGGCGGCGAGATCTGGGAGTACGACGGTGCCGGGGTGCCGACGAAATTCTTGAATCACGGCGGCCACCTGTGGGACACGGGTTTCGACGTCAGGGGGACGTTTCTCGTGAACAACGAAAACATCGACGCCATTGAAGCCGTGGCCGCGGTGCCCGAGCCGAGCTGCATCGGACTGCTCTTGCTCGGCATGTCAAGCCTGGTGCCGCTCGCGCGACGGCGTTAGTTGAGATATCGGTTGCGCGGCCGTTATAATAGGGCGTCCGCAACAATGCGGACGCCCTTACTTTTGCTATGCGATGCCGTGCGTCGTAATCACTCGCCCCACTGCGGCCAGAGCCGGCCGCCGCTTTGCTCGATGCGCGCCAGCCGCGTATCGTAGACGGTTTCAATTGTTTCTCGCGTCACGACCTCGTGCGTTGGGCCCACCGAGTAGATTCGGCCGGTCGACAGGACGAGCGTGTTCTGAATCGCGGGGACAATCTCTTCGATGTGATGTGTGACGAGAATGGTGGTGGGGGAATCATTTCGGATTGCGGCACCCAGAGGGTACCCGGGATTGCGGATTTTTTCCTCCAATCCGCAATCCGAAATCCGAAATCCGCAATTGCCCTCCGTCAGGTGCTCATTCAGCCACGCCAGGAAGCGCTCGCGCACGCCGGGATCCATGCCCGCGCACGGCTCGTCGAGCACCAGCAGCAGCGGCTTCGCCATGCGGGCGCGAGCGATGAGCACCTGCTGCCGCTCGCCCTGCGATAGGATGCCGAACGGTTTTTCCGCCAGCGACTCGCAGCCCAGGCGGGCCAGCTCGGCCGCGGCGTCGGCAAAGTCGTCCTCGGTCGGTCCGAACGACGGCAAATGTTTCAGGCCAATCTGCGCGAATCGGCCGGTGACGACGGTTTCCAAGCCGGTGTCGTCCGCAGGAATGTCTGCAATCATGCCGGACGAAATCCAGCCGATGCTGCGCCGAAATTCGCCGAGGTCGATCAACTCCTGGCCAAGTCGCAACACGCGCCCGCTGGTGGGCCACAGATAGCCGCACACGATGCGCAGCAGCGTCGTTTTGCCGGAGCCATTGGGTCCGAGCACAGCCCAATGCTGTCCACTTTCGATTTGCCAACAAATATCCGCGAGGATGTCCACCCCCTGCTGGCGATAGCCGACGTTTTCACAGGCGATGAGTTCTCTCATGGCTTGTGCCGGACAACCGCTCATCAACTTTCGGGATTATCCAGGAGCGTCTGCAGCCGTGTTGCGAGTTCGGACGGGAACCGCGATGGCCAGGAGTTATCGATGAGACCGACGCTAATCATGTCCAGCAGGTGAACGCGGTCCTTAAGCCGGTAGGAGGTGAGCTTCATCCGCACAAGTGGCTCCAGGTCGACAACGTGGAATGGGCCCGCCTCGTCCACCTCGGTCAATTCGGGCGACGGGACCAAGCTATCAGCCGTGATTTTTTCACCGGCGAAAATCACGTGGATTGCGTCACGGGCCTTCGCACCGGGGCCGTCGAGAAACATGTCGATGCTCTTCACGTGGCGAAAGACGAAACCGGCGGCGGCCAGCGCGGTCTTTGCTCGCTCCAGGTCCTCGCGCCGCAACAGAATATCGACGTCCTGCGTGTTGCGAACGGCAGCTTCGTCGACACGGGACACCCAAGCGGCAACCGCATTGCCGCCGGCAACAGCATACGGGATACGGGCCCCTTCAAGAGCGGCCACGGCGCGGTCCAGGCGTGCGCGGACTTTTTCCACGGCGCGAATCATCCTTTCCCAGGAAATGGGGCCGTAATGAATCGATGACATGGGCTGCCAACTAGGGTCATTCTGAGCGAAGCGAAGCGCAGCGAAGAATCTCGCGGGGGACAGTGGATCCTTCGGTCGCCGAGCCTCCCTCAGGATGACAGCGTACGGGTTTTGAAACTGCTACCAACTATTTTACCACCTCCGCAATCGCCTCGCACAGCGGGCCGACGTTCTGTTCGGTGATGCCGGCGACGTTGATCCGCCCCGAACCGACGATGTAGATCGCGTACTTCTTCCTGAGCGCTTCCACTTGCGGCGGCGTGAGGCCGGAGAAGGAGAACATGCCGCGTTGGCGGGTGATGAACGAGTAGTCGCCCGGCACGCCCTTGGCCTGGAGCGTTTTCACCAACAGCTCGCGCATGCCGTTGATGCGGTCGCGCATCTGGGCGACTTCCTTCTCCCACTGCTTGCGCAGCTCCGCGTCGCTGAGCACCGTCGTCACGAGCTCGGCCCCATGAGCGGGCGGGTTCGAGTAATTCGCGCGGATGACGGCCTTCACCTGGCTCTGCACGGTGTCAGCGGCCTTCTGGTCTTTGGCGACGATCGTCAGCGCGCCGACGCGCTCGCAGTAGAGGCCGAAGTTCTTGGAGAACGAACTGCACACCATAAGCTCTGCGCCAGGGCGGGCGAATGCCAGCAAACCACTTGCGTCTTCGAGAATTCCATCCGCGAAACCCTGGTAGGCGAAGTCCAAGAGCGGCAGCAGGCCGCGGCCGTATACGGCGTCGGCCAGCTTCTTCCACTCGTCCGGCGTGGGGTCGATGCCCGTCGGATTGTGGCAGCAGCCGTGGAGTAGGATGACGTCGCCAGCCGGCATTTTCTCGATCGCGGCGAGCGCTTCGCCGAACGCCAGTCTATTCGTTTTGGCGTCGAAGTAAGGAAAGCTCTTGGTCGGCACGCCGGCGGCCGCGAAAATCTGCGGGTGGTTCGGCCATGTGGGTTGCGTGAACCACACGGTCGCCTTCGGAAACTGCTGATGGATCAAATCGCCGGCGACCCGAAGCGCGCCTGTGCCGCCGGGGGTGTGCGACGTGGCGGCGCGGTTCGATGTCACCGCCTCATGTCCGTCGCCAAACATCAGCCGCTGAACGGCGGAAGCATACGCGGGCGAACCCGGGATCGGCAAATACGACATCGACTTCTGCCGTTCGAGCACCAGCTTGCCAGCCTGGCGAACGGACTCGAGGATCGGCGTCTTGCCTGTCGCATCCTGATAAACGCCGACGCTGAGATTGATTTTCTTCGGATTCGGGTCTTCGCGAAACGACTCGCTGAGGCCGAGGATCGGGTCGCGCGGGGCTGGTTCAATATGGTCGAACATGGATTGGTTTCCACGATGGTCGATTAACGTGATTTGCAAGGTGTTTGGCTAACGGGAAGTGCCTCTGTCCAGTGATTCACCTTTCAATAGTGCCATAACCGCCGCCCAACAGTCTGTGCAGATATGGTACTTTTCTACGAGCCACGCGTCATCGGTCGGCGGGCTGAAGATCAGCGCTCCCGGTCTAGATAATTCTTGATGGCACTTGTCGCATTCTAGCTTGAGCATAGCCAGTCCTTCCGAAGGTGCAGCTTGACGTTTGCGGCGCACGGGTGGGACAATCATAAATCCTGGCCGGTTCGCTTCCTAGTGGCGCCTCTCCCTACACTTTTCTTAGCGCATGACCCACCCTCGCACAGGCCTCTGGTTTATCGGAGCACGAGGTGGCGTGGCGGCGACGGCGACGCTCGGGCTATTGGCTCTCGAGCAGGGGCACGCCGGCCATTGGCAGACGTCTGATGGGCCCGTGCGAAAAGTTCCACCAGCGCGAGATCAAGTTGGACTCGTCACTGCGATCCCGCAGTTTGCCGCCCTCGACTTTGTTCCATGGCGCAACCTTGTCGTCGGCGGCCACGATGTACGTGCCTGTCACATCGCGGATGCGGCACTTACCCTCGTCCATAACGGTGCAATCAAGCTTTCGCTCGTCGATGAATTCATGGACTCGCTCAATCAGATCGAGAGCAACATCGAATTAGGCGCGCTCTTCAACAGCGGCCAGGCAATTGAGCGATTGGCCGCCGTGGAGCCTACTCGCCGGACGGCTCGGGAGACGGTGGAATCGATCAAAAGGGACCTGCGAAGCTTTGCCAGAGACGAAGAGTTAGAGCGTGTTGTTGTCGTGAATCTTGCCTCGACTGAGCCGCCGACCGACGTGGCCGACCTGCCCGAACGATGGGAGGAACTGGAGAAGTTGCTGGACGCCAACGGTTGCCCGCTGCGGGCGAGCTCGCTATACGCCATCGCCGCCCTCGATCTGGGCATGCCGTACATCAATTTCACGCCGTCGCTCGGCGCAAGTTTGCCTGCGATCGAAGAACTGGCCGTCCTGCGCGGCACGTGCCACGCCGGCCAAGACGGCAAAACCGGCGAAACGCTGCTCAAAAGCGTGCTCGCGCCAATGTTTGCGGCTCGGAATCTCGAGGTGATGAGCTGGGTTGGCCACAATATCTTCGGCAATCTCGATGGACTCGTGCTGAACGACCCGGCCAATAAGGCGGCGAAGATGCAAAGTAAGGACCAGCTCGTCGGCCAAATTTTGGGCTACGATCCGCAAACGTTGGTCTCGATCGAGTACATCCGCAGCCTGGGCGACTGGAAAACGGCTTGGGACCACATCCATTTTCGTGGGTTTTTGGGGACCCCCATGACGCTGCAGTTCACCTGGCAAGGGTGTGATTCACTGCTGGCGGCGCCGCTCGTGCTGGACCTCGTTCGCTTCGTCGAATTGTCCCATCGGCTCGGCGAGGTCGGCGTATTGAGCCACCTGGGCAGCTTCTTCAAGCAACCGCTGGGACTCGCCGAACACGATTTTTCCCGGCAGTTTTCGCTACTCTGCGACTGGGCCGAGCGCCACGCAAGTCCACAGTCGCGCCGCTCTTGAGTATCCCGCGGCGAGCTCGAATTCAATTTCGGATTGCGGATTGCGGATTACAAGACCCCCAATCCGAAATCCGAAAGGAGTTCACCCGCCGCGGCGGGCAATCCGCAATCGACTGGCGCCCCGAATCCCATTTTCATTCGATTCGACCGATTCGACTTGACGCGCGTGCACCGAGTTTGGTTCAATGCGCGCGTCAATCTTTCGTGGTACGTCTCTCCCCGGACGAAAGCGCCCCTGGGGGATAGACCAGCATCGTAGTAACGCGGGCGCTAACTAGGGAAGGAGCCAATCCAATGGCAAAGAAGAGAAAGGCCGCGAAGAGTTCCGCTAAGAAGTCGCCCAAGAAGCGCGCGGCGAAGAAGGGCGCCGCGAAGAAGTCGACCAAGAAGCGGGCTTCCAAGGCAGGCGCCGCTAAGAAGTCGCCCAAGAAGCGCGCCAGAAAGAAGAGCGCGACCAAGAAGCCGGCCGCACCGCCCGCCCCGGCCCCGTCGCCGCTGGGCTTCTAGTCGATGCGGACGCCTCGCGTCCCTCGAATAGAAATTGTGAAACAACGATGACGACCGGCTGGCCGCCGCGATCCAAACGCTTCGGCCGGCCGGCTTTTTTGTTGCGTGATCCGCTCGTTAGCGTCGGCGGCCACTGTTTACTCGCCGCGGCGAGCCGAATTCGGCTGATTCGGCCTGGCCGCCAACGCTAATTCTGAAAAACGACACCCTCGACCGGGTGAGTTCACTCACGGTATCCTTGGTGTTTGCTGAATCCCAGCCATTTTGGTTCCCTCGGTCCACCCCGCCTTGACCACTTCCGCTAATACGAAGAAGTCGCCCACCTCCGCGTCCACGGGCGGCTTTCGCGATTTGGGGCTTTCTGACACCATGCTCGCGGCGCTCGACAGGGCCGCTTACGCCGATCCGACACCAGTCCAAGCCGGCATCATTCCTCGCGCGCTCGAGGGTGTCGACGTGCTGGGGCAAGCGCGAACCGGCACCGGCAAGACGGCTGCGTTCGCGATCCCGATTCTGGAGCGAGTGAAACACAGCAAAAAAGGCGCTCCGCCGCAGGCGCTTGTGCTGGTGCCCACCCGCGAGTTGGCCGTGCAAGTCCGCGACGAGTTCGAAAAGCTGGCGCATGGGCGGCGCGTATCGTGCGTGCCCGTGTACGGCGGCAAGCCGATCCGCGGGCAAATCTCGAAACTCGAACGCGGGGCCGACGTCATCGTCGGCACGCCCGGCCGCGTGCTCGATCTGTTGGGACGCGGGTCGCTCGATCTGCGTTCCGTGTGCACCGTCGTGCTCGACGAAGCCGACCGAATGCTCGACATCGGCTTCCGGCCGGACATCGAAAAAATCCTCCGCCGCTGCCCGCGCCAGCGGCAAACGCTGCTGCTCTCGGCGACCGTCGCCCCGCCGGTCGAGCGGCTGGCCCGCACCTACATGCGCGAGCCGGAGGTCATGGATTTTTCGCCGAAGACGAAGGCGGTCGAAACGATCGAGCAGTTCTACTTCACGGTCGACCAGGAACGGAAGTTTGATCTTTTGGTGCGACTCTTGAAACGCGAGCAACCGGAGCAGGCGATCGTTTTTTGCCGCACAAAGCGCGGCACGGAACGCATCTACCGCCGGGTGAGCAAGAGTTTCCGCGCCGCCGACATGATGCACGGCGACATGCAGCAATCGGCCCGCGACCGCGTGATGAAAGCATTCCGCGCCGGCGAAGTGAAGTTGCTGGTGGCGACCGACGTCGTCGGCCGCGGCATCGATGTCACCCGCATCTCGCACATCATCAATTACGACATTCCGCAGTCGAGCGACGACTACGTGCATCGCGTGGGCCGCACCGGCCGCATGGGCCGCGAAGGCGTGGCCTACACGTTCGTCACCACGGAAGAAGGGGCCGAGCTAACTCGAATCGAGATCCTCATTAACCGGCTGCTCAAGCGCGACGAGATCGACGGCTTCGCTACGGTGGCGACGGTGGCGCCAATGGTTGGTGCCGCCGTCGGCACATCTGCCGAAGCCGAGCAAAAACCAACCGAGCCTTCTACTCCGCCAACGCCCCGCCCCACCCCACCCGGGCGCAGACCGCCGAAACGCCATCGCCGGGCCCTTTAGCGCTGCCGGAGTTATCCGTTGTATAATTAATCACGTACGGCACGGTAATATGGCCGACCATCAAAACAAGCACATTCGCGAGTCGATCCGATATGCCGAATAAGTGGGATGGTCGGTGGTGAAGGCTGGGCCGCGAGCCCATATTTGGGGAGCATTGTATTGCCCGCACAGCGGCCGAGATGGGTGTCGCATTCGGGTAATGTCCACGCCGCGGAACCCAGAGGCCCACGCTCGCGATATTCGGCGCGACGTGGATCGTTGCCCGCATTAACCGGCGGTTACGATAAAGTGAGAATATGAAAGAGCACGAATTTACGCTGGTCCTGACTGCCGATCCCGACGACAGCCAGGCCGACAAGCTGTACGGCACATTCAACGATGGAACCCTCTCGACAATCGCGGGCATCCCGCGAATCCACTTTCATCGTGAGTCCGCGTCACTCGAAGAAGCAATCCGATCCGCCATCGGCGACGTCCGCTCGGCCGGATTCGACGTCCAGCGAGTCGAAATGCAACCCGATATGCTGCCAGCGTAATGGAGCCATGCTTCGCCCGAGCGTCATCGCCAGGCGCTCGAGAGCAGTGCTCCGACTGGTCTCGTTGACATGTCTTGCGGATCGTATAATGCGACGGTCGCTCGCATTCGATTCGTCCCAGGAAAAACTCCCATGAGCAGCACAGTTCCAGCCCCGGCAGAATGGGTGGCGACGATTGGCGATTTGCGCCTGCCTTCAAAAACGGATAGTCGGCTTCAACAGTTGATGGATCGCAACACGGAAGGCGAACTGACCGCGCCGGAACGCGAGGAATTGGAGGCCTTGGTGGAATTGAGCGAGCGGCTTTCATTGCTGCGTGCTGAAGCACTGCAACTCCTCGGCCGCGAACCTCGATGACCTCGCGCTCAGAGCTCGAGCGACAAACAGCGCAGCGTGCCGTCGCCCGCCGCCCCGCTTTACGGCGCGAGCCTTCTGCCACTCATTGATCAAGAATCGTTTGCAGGCCGTGAGCAGAAACTCGCGGAATCGACCGCGATCGGGGTCGGCATCCGCGACAAAACCCTTGTCCAACAGCTGTGCGAAGAACGCCTGCGTGAAATCCTGCGCTTCGTGCACATCGTCCACGCGCCGACGAATGTAGGCGTACAGCGGATACCAATACAGCTCACATAGTTCCGCAAGCGCCTGGCTGGCGTTCTGCCGCTCGGCGTCGCCGGCAGCCAGGACAAGGCTCCAATGCGTGGTGGCAAAGTCGTTGGCCATCGTCGCAGCACGACTTATCGGCGAGATTTCGCGAGGGCCACGACGGCGGTCACGTTATCCCTCCCACCGGCGTCCAGCGCCTGCTTGATCAGGCGGTCGCAGGACGATTGGGGACCCAGCGAATCGTCGAGGCACTCGGCGATGCGCGTGTCGTCGACCATGTCTGTCAGGCCATCCGTGCAGATCAGCAGTCGATCGCCTTCGCGCAGCCGCAAGAAGTGAATGTCGGGCCGCGCATTGTGCGATTCGTAGCCCAAGCAGCGGGTCAGCATGTGGCCGAACTTGCCCGCGATCTCGGGCGCTACGCCGGACGCAATGAACTCCTGCTCGATCGTATGGTCGGTGGAAATCCGTCTCATCGTGCCGTCGCGCCACAGGAAGCTTGGGGAATCGCCGATTTGCGCGATTGCGGCAAACGAGCTCACGAAGTAAGCCGCGGTGAACGTGGTTCCACTCAGTGCGAACGCCGGGTTTACGCGATACTCGTCCACAAACGCCTGTTGCATCATGTACACGAAACCCTCGATGCGCTCGGTTAGCTCCTCCGAATTCAGGTCCTCGAGCTTCATCACCCAACTGGTGGTACGTCCGGCCAATTCCCAGGCCGTCCGAATCGCGATTTGACTGGCCAGCGACCCGCAGCCGACGCCGCCCATGCCGTCGGCCACCGCCATCGCGTACGTTTCATCGGTGGGAAGGGCCAGCTGATCGGTGGGGACGTTCGTGTGAAGCAGTTGTTGCGTCCGCGTGCGCCGCAGCACGATGTAATGGTCCTGATTCTCGGAGCGGCGCAGCCCAGTATGGGTTGCGGCGCCAAACTCGAACGAGAATTCGGACGACCCATGGACAAAGTATCTGGCGGCAGCCAGGGCCGGTTTGACATTTTCGACCGTTTCGGCTTCAGGTAGAGACATGGCGGCCACCTCCTTTACTAGAACGGAACGGGCCTTGATGAGAGACGCGATTATACCGCGCCCGACACTCCCATGGTCAAACGATTCAGAATACGGGTAGTGGTACAGTTTGCTTCTGTCACCCCGAGGTCCGCCGAGGGGTCTGGCTGGATTCCTCGGCGGACCTCGGAATGACACGATGCAGAATCAGGCAAAC
>JAKEIB010000036.1 GCA_022614705.1 Planctomycetota bacterium
ACGTCGAATAGGCGCCTACGCTCATGGCGCGCGCCTTGTCCCATGATATTATGTACTTGTCCAGGCCAATGTTGCAGATTTATTGCGATGGGCCATATTGCACGCGGACGGGCGCGTCGGCGATGTAGCGCTCGTGCCATTCTTGGTAGGCCTTTTCCTCGGCGGCCGCGCGGGCTGCTTTGAACTGCTGCATGCGCTCCTTGGCGGCTTCCTTGCGGGCGGCCAGCGCTGCGCGGCGGGCTTTGAAGAACTCGGGCGGCTTGCCGGGGTTTTTAGACGGGGGTTTTTCGATTGCTGGGTTCTGCGGTTTCGGCAGCGGTTGGGCGAGCGCGGTGGGGGCGGCGACAGCTAAAGCGAGCAGCACGAGAAGAAGATGTTTCATGGGTCGATCCTCCGCCGCACTTGATTGGCCCCCTAACGCTGCACGCACGATGCCAGGTAGTGACGTATTGAATCTGAACCGATTGCTTCGATAGGCGTTACGTTGAAATCGAGGCGCTCGGCCGATGCGCTCGTATTGGCAAATGCGCCATCGCGATGAGGGCGCGCGCCTCGGTATCGCGTCGGGCGCCAACGGGCTAACATGCGCGCAATTCTACGCCTGAGGACGGATTGGTGTAAAGTTTCGTGTTTGGTGAGCAGAGGTTCGGGTGGATGGCTGATGGAGAGTGGAGGGCAGGGGTGGCGGGATACGGAGTGCTGGGTAGGCAGTACGGTGTACGTGGTACTGAGTACGGAGTACGGAGTACGGAATACACAGTACGAAGCTCGGGACCGGACAGGTAGTGAGTACGAAGTACGGCGTACACAGTACGAGGAGCGTGGAGCGAGCGGGCCGGTTAAACGGGCGGGGCGTCGTTGCGGGGCGCGACGGGTAGGTCAGTTGCGGGCGACTCGAACTGCGATGGGCGCGGTTGGCCGGTGACGCGTTCGTAGATTTCCCAGACTCGGCTGGACCAGGTTGGCGGTTTGCCGAGCGTGCGGACGCCGCCGCGCGGGAGGATCATGGAGCGAATGAAGGCCACCGTGAGTTTGCGGATGGCGATGCCTTCTTGCCAAAAGCTGCGCGAATTGGTCCTTGTCGATATGGGCGCGGTCGTAAGCGGCGCAGAGGTGGGACTGAGTTTCGTCGAGGCTGCCGATGGCGTAGCCGAGGAAGGTGATGAACTCCTCTTGAGTGCCGCGGCCGAAGCCTTCCGCCATGTTGGCCATTGCGGATTCGGAGGAGTCGTTGATTTGTACGACGAGGCGTTGGTCGCGGGAGAAGGGTGATTGCTGAGTGAGGTGGAAGATTTGTTTCGACCACTCGCGGGCGCGCTGCCAGAATTGGAGCTCGGTGAAGGAGCGGGCTGCGGGCATGGGGTACAGAGTACTGAGTACACAGTACTAAGTACAGAGGCTGTGGACCGATGGCGGCACGAGGATGTACTCGGTACTTGGTACGGGGTACTTAGTACAGAGTACGCAGGTGAGGGACGCGCGGGTCGGAGACCCGCCGCTAACTGGGTTTAGTCGATGGCGGCGGCGCCCTGAATGAGGTTTACGAACTCGTTGTTCGATTTGAACTTGTTGAGCTTCGTGGTGAGCTGCTCCATGGCGTCGACGTGGTGCATCGTGGAGAGCGTGCGGCGGAGCTTGGTGGCGGCGTCGAGCGTGTGTGGTGGGAGCAGTTTTTCTTCGCGGCGGGTGCCGGATTGCTCGATGTCGATGGCCGGCCAGACGCGGCGGTCGGCCAACTTTCGGTCGAGCACGAGCTCCATGTTGCCGGTGCCTTTGAACTCCTGGAAGATGAGGTCGTCCATGCGGCTGCCCGTGTCGATGAGGGCCGTGCCGACGACCGTGAGTGAGCCGCCTTCTTCGAAGGCCCGGGCGGTGGCGAACAGCTTTTTGGGGATGTCCATGGCTTTGATGTCCACGCCGCCGCTCATCGTGCGGCCCGTGTTGCCGACCCACTTGTTGAACGCCCGCGCGAGGCGGGTGATCGAGTCGAGCAGCATGAACACGTCCTTGCCCATTTCGGCCAGGCGCCTGCAGCGTTCGACCGTCAGTTGGGCCAGCCGCACGTGGCTTTCAACGTCGCGGTCGAGGCTCGAAGCAAAGACTTCGCCTTTGATGAGGCGTTGCATGTCGGTGACTTCTTCCGGCCGTTCGTCCACGAGCAGCACGATCATCGCGATATCGGGATAGTTCGTCGTGATGCCGGCGCTGATGTGCTGGATGAGGATCGTCTTGCCGGTGCGCGGCGGGGCGACGATGAGGGCGCGCTGGCCCTTGCCGAGCGGCGTGAGCAGGTCCATCACACGGGTGGTGATCGGCTGCTGACCGGTTTCGAGCTGCAGCCACTCCTCGGGGTTGATGGGCGTGAGCTCGTCGAACGATTTGACTTTCGTGTAATCGTCGGGCGAGATGCCGTCGACATCGAGGATTTCCTTGAGGCGCGGGCCCTGGCCGCGGCGGTGTCGCTGCACCATGCCGGTGATGAGCACGCCTTCGCGGAGGCCGAACTTCTCGATCATCGTGCCGGGCACGAAGGGATCGGTCCGTTCGCGGGTGAAGTTGGTGGCCGGGTTGCGGAGGAAGCCGTAGCCATTGGGGTGCATTTCGAGCACGCCGGAGCCGGCCACGAGCGGCAGCGGTTCGCCGTTGTCGTGGTAGTCGGCGTCTGGGCGATCCTGGCGATCACTCTGCGGACCGTAGGAACGGCGTCGTCCGCCGCCGCGTCCGCCTTGTCGACCGCCGCCACCGCGGTTGTATCCGTTCTGGCGGTTGTTCCGATACCGTCCGCCGCCGCCGCCCCCTCGCTTTTTCTTAGCCATGTCTCTCAAAACCCTTACCTTGATCCTCTCGCAAAAAACAATCCGAGCGAGTCTTTCCTGAAATCGCGGTCTCGAATGCCCGCGCCAACGCTGGCCGGCCATTTCGCGCTACCACGCACACTTGACTGAACAGTGAGACCAGAAATAGAGCCAACTGGTCGAAATGCTTGTCGCAACCACCGAACTTGCGGTGGCGCGCGATGAAAAATCCTTGCACGACGCGCACAAAACTCGGCGCGAACGAACTTGGCACTGCCTCGCGCACGACCACCAGCGGGATGCCACGATGGCAATCCGAAAAAGCGGCGGTCACACGTGTGGCAGATGTACGTTTATCCGCCGCAGCTTGGGGGCCGGACAACTGAATCCGCAAGCCCTTCTACCGCGGCGGCTCTGACGAATACCTCTCGCCCAAGACAATTCCTAAGGGCAATGAGGCGGCCTTTGGCTTTTTGGACGGCGCCTGATTTTTGCCGCCGGAAGCCAAAGCGGGCACCCGGCATACGGTTAAGCCCGCTTGCCGGTCGCCGGTAGAACCTGCCGAATTCGAGGCAGGACAATCAACTCATGCGTATTCTTCCCTACAAATCGGTAAATGTCAAGCGATAGCTGCACTGGCTGCTGGCAAAAAGGCGGAGAATTTTGCCGCGGCAGGGGGCTGAGGGCTCGGGGCTGGGGGTAGACCCACTATTTAGTGGGAGGCCGCTTTTTCGTTAGGATCGGCACAATCGTCAAATTTCATCCAAAGTCACACGGCCCAGCGGTCGATAAGGTCCAGATGAGGTGCCCGATTGGGCGAACTTTCCAAACTGTAGTCGGGGTCTGTGACCCCGGACTGCCGAAGGCCGGCCTCAGAGAGGCCAGCTACAGTGCGCACCGGCGAATCACCGATTGCGAGGGCTGAATCATGCGACGCCGTTGGCCGCGAACCGTTTTGCTACTCTGCTTTGCGATGCTGGCTGCGCCAGCGACCACCCTGCGGGCGGTGCCCGCCGCGCAGAGCGGCATTAGCTGGCACCACGATCTCGAGGCGGCCAAAACGCTGGCCAAGCAAACGGGCCGGTTGGTGCTGGTGCACTTTTGGACGCCGAACTGCGCGCCGTGCCTGACGTTGGACCAGTCGGTTTTCAATCAGGCGAACGTGGCGCTCGCGATCGAATCACGGTTCGTGCCGGTGAAGCTCAACGCGAATGAAAATTCGGCGACGGCGACAGGCTTTGGAATTACGCGCGTACCGACGGACGTGATCCTGACGCCCGATGGGCACGTGGTGGGCAAGGTCATTAGCCCGCCGACGCCCGGCGCTTACATCGCCGAAGTGACGCAACTTGCATCCGCGTACTCGAGCGTGCCCGGTCAGGCTTTTGCCAATGCGGCGGCGAATGCGCCCGCGCCATCGCAACTCAATGCGGCCTACGCGAATCTAGCCGTTGCGCCGAATGCGCAGCCGGCGATTGGGCCGACAAGCACTGCTCAGCCGGCGCAGACGCCGGCGATCGGGTCGCCATATTTGCCGCCTTCGAGCGTGTCGCCGGCGACGAATGCGCTAGCGGCGCCGCCTTTGGCGACGGGCGCGCCGCCCACGAGTGTTGCGGCGGCGCCGGTTGCAGCGTCGCGCGTTGTTCCCGAGCCGGTAACGGTGAGCAATCCGGCGGTGGCACCGTTCATGTCGAGTGTCGCCCCGCCGGCGGCATCGGCCGCGCCGGGCCCGGTTGGCAATCCGTACGTTGCGTCGCCGCCGGTGGCGCCGCCGCCTGCCGCGCAGCCGATAACGCCTGTTTCAACTGCCCCGTCGCGCGGTCAGGCTCCGACGATCGTCACGGGAATGAGCGCGGCGTCGTTGACGTTTCGAACCGATGGGGTTCAATCGCCGCCGCAGCAGGCAGTGGCCGCGGCTGCAACAGCGCCCGCCGTAAGTACGCCCGATCCAAAACTATTGCCGGCCGGCGCGCCGCCGCTGGGCTTCGAGGGCTACTGCCCGGTGAGCATGCGGAACAACTGGAAGTGGGTGCCCGGCGATGCACGCTGGGGCATCGTGCATCGCGGCCGCACATACTGGTTTGTCGGGCCGAATGAGCAGCAGCAATTCTGGAGCGATCCCGACCGCTATAGCCCGGCGCTTTCCGGCATGGACCCGGTGATGGCGATCGACCACCAGCAGCAAGTGCCCGGCAAACGCGAGCACAGCATCGATTACGACAATCTCTTCTACATGTTCTCCAGCGAAGCCACGCTCGCGCAATTCACGGCCAACCCCGAGCGCTATGCTGTTGGTGTGCGCCAGGCAATGGGCATTCAACGCGGGCGGCTGGTGCGGTAACGTCGTGACGCTTAAGTGCCACTGCTGGCTTGTCCAGCAGTGTGAACTTTGCGATGTCGAACGGTCGGGCATTTGCCAGTGGGTTGACAACTCTTGCCGCTTCAATGAGCAAGGGAATTGCGTCCAAACTACTGCTGGGCGAGCCAGCAGTGGCACCCAAGCGCTCCGCTAGCGCGTCGCGGCTAAACGTGGACATGGCGTTGCATTTCGGCGGCTCGCTGTGAGCATCGTGGCGATCATCACGATGAACATGAGCATCGTGGATGGCTCTGGGACGGCGGCATTGGATATTGCTCCGCCGCCGGGCGCGAATTCGAAGTGCGACCACCACACGCTGTAGTCGGTCCGCGTCGCAGCGGCTTGCCGGGTCTTCCGCCACATCACATAATCCGCGGCGTCGATGACGCCGTCGCGATTGAAGTCCGCGCTTGCGGCGGCCTGGGTGAAGTTTGCACGCCAGGTTGCATACGGAATTGGCGTGGACTCGGTCGCTAATCCTTTGCGCCAGGCGACGTAGTCCGCGGCGTCGATCACGCCGTCGTGATTGAAATCGCCCGCCGAATTGCCGCTGCTGTCGGCTTGTCCGAAGTTGGCGCGCCAATCTGCAAAAGGCACCGGAGTGGAAATTGATCCCAAGCCCTTGCGCCACATGACGTAGTCGGCGGCATCGATGGCGCCGTCGTCGTTCAAATCTCCGTCGGCCATTTCGAC
>JAKEIB010000037.1 GCA_022614705.1 Planctomycetota bacterium
CCCAGCCCGCCCAATGCATTCGCGTTGTCGATCATCTGCTCAGAGATTTCGTACCTGCCGATGCGGTATCGGTAAGGCACCGCCCCAGCCGGATTCGGATTGGCATCCGGCGGATTGCCCGGACTGCCGATCTGCACGAACTGAATCTCAAACGAGTTCGCCCCGCTGCCGAACGTGTCGGCATAGGCCCCGTCGGCTGGTGGCCAGAGAAGTGACCAGGCAAAGACCAGAAGTGGAATGAATACTTGAGGCCGCACGGTTCACCTCGCTTTCAGAGCAGTTCCCGCCGCGTTGGTGCGGGCAGATCGAGATTGGCCAGCCGTCGACGCGCAACGCGTTTCATCGTAACCTGAAAGCGGCAGTGACTGCAGGCGCTTTCATAACGATATTACAAGGCCGCACGGCCCCCTCACGCCGACAGCGGCAACTCGCCGCTGGCCGCCGCCTTAAAGGTGAAAGTAGCTGATCTTTTTCCGGATTGAGATATTCGAGGAGGCTCATTCACACGTTCCGATGATTGACCCGCTCGTAACGTACGACGGGTGTGAAAACAGTTCAACTTTTTCACGGGACGGGTTGACATAACTCCAGGTTTGGCCGAATGGTTCTTTTTCCGGTAGTGGAAAAAGGGAATCACCGATTGCTTGACAACGTGGTAAACACTATTATCCGGGCTACAACAGACGGTCGTGGCACCAGAATTGCTCGCTAATTCTTACACGCAATACCACGCCTTGGCCGTTGTCTACGATGGCGCGTTCCAGTCGTCACGGCGTCAATCGCCTTTTTTCACCGGATTGCGGCCGATCATCGGGTATTGCTCGAGCTCCATCACGCTGCCGCTGATCGGGCGGCTTTCATCCGAGAGCCAGTAGACGGCCGCGCCGGCGATTGTCTCCGGCGACATGATCCGGCCCGACGGCGCATACTGTGGTTCGAGCTTTTCGGGCCAATCGGCCGGGAGTCCGTCGGCGATCTTTTGCTGGTACTCGTTCGGCGTGAGCACCCAACCAACGTTGAAGTGATTGACGCGGATGCCGTCGTAACAAAGCGCGTCGGCCAGGTTGCGCGACAGCGTCATCAGCGCGCCTTTGGAGACGCTGTACGCAAGTAAATTGCTTTCGCCCGTGTAGGCGTTGATCGAACCGATGTTAAGCACGCAACCTTGCAACTTCTTCAAATGAGGGTAGGCCGCTTTGACGAGCAGCATGGGCGCCCGCACGTTGATCGCCATCATGCGATCGAAAAATGCGGCGTCCGTGCCGTGCAAATCATTGCGGGCGACGGACGCGGCGTTGTTGACGACGGCGTTGAGCGCGCCGAACGTTTTTACCGCCGTCTCCACCAACTGCGTCGGCGCTGCCGGATCCGATAAATCCGCAACCGACAATGTCGCTCGCCCTGGAAATTCGTTGACGATCGCACGACCACGTTCCGCGTCTCGGCCATGGATTACGACGCGAGCGCCCTCGGCCACCACGCGACGTGCAATCGCCTCGCCGATGCCCGTCGTGCTGCCGGTGACCAGAATGACTTTACCTTGCAGTCGCATAGGTCTGTAGCCGGGCTCTGTGAGCCCGGCTTGGTCGATCTCAGGGAAGTATGGGGGCGCGTGTAGGTGTGCGGCCGGCCTCGGAGAGGCCAGCTACAGTGGTTTGAGGATCGCTTTGACGATCTTGCCGGAGTGCATCGTTTCAAATGCTTCTCGCCACTCAGAGAGTGGCCAAACGCCGCCGGTAATTGGGCGCACATCGAGCGATTCGGAAGCGATCAGCCGAATGACGCGCTCCCAGATCGGCCAATTGTGGCTGAAGCTTCCTTGCAACGTGACATTTTTCTGCACCAGGCGATCGAGCGAGAAATTCGTCGGCTGCGGGCCCCAACCGACTTTGCTGATCCAACCGGCAGGCCGCACCAGATCGAGCGCCGTCGACAGCGCTGCGGAGACGCCCGTCGCATCGACGACGCCATCCGCACCGAGCCCATCGACAGCCCGTGCCCAATTGTTCGCGTCGCCGACGATCGGCTCACATCCATATTGACGCGACACATCCAATCGAGCGCGATCTTGCTCCAATCCGACAATCGCCACGTCCGCCCCGCACAACCGCGCGATGGCCCCACAGAGAATACCAATCGGACCTGGTCCGAGCACGACAATGCGGTCGCCAGGAAAAATCCGCACGTTGCCGGCCACCGCGTTGTACGCCACGCAACATGGCTCGGTGAGCGCCGCCTGCTCAAACGTCATCCCGGCCGGCATGCGGTGTAAGATCCGAGCCGGTACTGGCACGTAGCGCCGCATGGCACCGTCGATCAGCGCCCCGAATCCGAGCCGGTTGGGGTCGAGATTGTATCGGCCCTGTCGCGTGTACGGACTGTTGGCATCCACCACCGCCGCTGTCTCGCTGATTACGCGATCGCCTTCTTTCCAACCCGCGACGCGGCCGCCGACTTCGCAAATCACTCCACAAAACTCGTGTCCCAGAACGACCGGGTACTTCATCGACCAGCTTTGCTGGCCGGTCCACATGTGCAGATCGCTACCGCAAACGCCGACGGCTTGGACCTCGAGCAACACCTCGTCGTCGCGAATCGTCGCGCGCGGCATCTCCCGCAACTCAACGCTGAACTTTTCCGGCCCGTAATTGACGACCGCTAAATCTTGCATGGATAGTTCATGGGTGGGAAAGGGTTGCGACCGCCCTCCAGCGTCGATGGCCGCGCCGCCAAGGTCAGTTATAAACTGAGGCAACGTCGGCGATTAGAGCATATCGTAGCACAAACACGCCGAAAAGCGCAAACCATCGACCGGACTCCACCACTTGGTCACCCGGTCTCCGGCCGCGATCGTTACATGGCAATGGGTGTGTTTTGCGACTAAGGAGTAACGTGTTTTTCGCACCAAAACTTAAGGCTGGGCTCACCGGAAGTCTTTTCCCAGGCGTTAAAAGTGACCGCACCGACTGTGCGATCGTTTGCCGTGGGCGAAAGACCTTCAGGCTTACAATCGGCGCAGTTGGGATAATCGGACCCCGTGACACGAGAAATCGCCTTCGGCCGATGCGCTTTGCGGCGGTTACTCCGAGCACAAATCCGATACAACCAGCATGCTGCTTGTAGCAGATATATGCCCACTCAAGCGGGTAACGGTACGTCAATGGGGTATCGTTGGGTCAGCGACAATACTGCGACCACAGCTTTCCGGCCGTGCCGGCTGCTATTTGCTGCCATCATATCATTGGGGCTCACATTTGGGGCAGTCGCCTCGCAAATTCCCGCTCCGGCCCCTGCGCCAGCTCCGGCCGCCGATCCGCTGCCGTTTACCAACCAGTTTCAGGGCGAGTACTTCACGACGGATTTTACGGAAGTCTTTCGACTTCGCCACATCGAAGGCGAAGGGCAGGGCGGTGTCGACGCGTATACGAACTTCGGCTTCACTAAATTCGTTTGGTCCGATAACGGTGTCCTTTTGCTGGACGTCGGGGGCCGCGTTACGAACGACGCGGAGCCGGGTGTCACCGGTGGCGTTCACCGTCGCGTCATGCTCGGCGATTTTGTAGTCGGCGCCGGACTCTTTTACGATTGGCAGGACTATTCGCAGGGTTCCGTGGCCTTGGAGCTCTTCAGCCCAAATTGGGCGTTTCGCACGAACGGCTACGCCATTCTCGGCGAAGATGTTGACGCCGACTCGGAGTTCGTTACGACCGGCGCGACCAACATCTTCTTCCAGGGCAACAACATCGTTGCCGACGGTTTGGCGCTCCACGAAGAGATTGAAGTGGCGATGAGCGGCGCGGATATCGAGTTGGCCCGTTTCGTCGGTTTCCGCGCCACGGAGTTGTTCGTTGGCGGCTATTTCTACGATGGCGAAATCGGCGACGACACGGTGGGCGCGAAGGGCGGCATTCGCGGCTTTCTGGTGCCCGACCTGGCCGCCACCCTTGCCGTCAGCAGTGATGATTTGTTCGGCACCAATCTGTACGGCGGACTCACCTGGTTTGTCGGAGCAAAAGGTGGCCTGAGCCGACCGAATGTGGCCCGGCGGCTGCTCATCCCGGTTGAGCGCAACGAGCAAATCGTGGTGAACGAAATTGAAGAAACCCCGCCCCTTTCTGGCCCCATCGCGCTTACTGGGGACGACGATGAAATCATCGTCGTCCATGTGCAGCAGGGCGCGGCAGGGCTGAATGAGGGCACGTTTGAGGATCCTTTCAACGCACTGCCGGCCACGCAGGAGGCCGACATCGTGTACGTTCACGCCGACGGTGTGTTTGTCGGTCAGTCGTATACCTTGGCGGCCGAACAGCGGCTGCTCGGTGAAGGCGATGGCAATCTGCACTTCGTCGAAACCGACGAGCTCGGCGAAATCCTGTTGCCGGCCGGCAGCGGCGGCGCGAACCGCCCGATCATTCAAGCCGCGCCCGGCAATGCCATTACGCTCGCGGCCGACGAAAACGAAGTTTCGAACTTCGAGATCATCGGCGCCGCCGGCAACGGCATCTTCGGCAACGGCATTACCGACTTCGACATCAATCGCAACATCATTACAGGCTCCGGCGGCCGCGGTATCTTCATGAACAACATTTCCGGTGCTGCCGATGGCGAGCCGATCGCATCCGGCGAAATTACGGACAACGTCGTCACTGGAAGTGCATTGCAGAACATCCAACTCGTGCTGGCCAGCGACTTCGAAGGCGACATCGAGGGCAACACGGCCGACGGCAGCACCACCTCGCGCGGCATCGAAATCACAAGCCTGTTCCGATTCGTCGGCGACGTGGAGGGCAACACGGCCAACAATAATTTCCTAGACGGCATCCTCGTCGACGTGGAGGACTTCATCGGCGACATTGAGGGCAACACGGCCAACGACAACCAGGGCGACGGCATGCTCCTTGCCTTTGGCACGTTCGACGGCGACGTGAGCGGCAATACGACCAGCCGCAACGGCGACAACGGCATCGATCTCACCATCGGCGGCGACTTCTTCTCCGACGTCGACATTGAAAACAATACGGCCGACGACAACACCTTGGAAGGCATGGTGCTGACCTTCGCCGGCACGGGAACGTCGCTTGTCGAGGTGCTGAATAACAACTTCTCCGGCAACAACGGCGGCGTTGGCCGCGAATTTCTGGCACAGAACGAAGACGTGTTCGGCAACCGGCCAGCGGTGTTCATCGAACTGGACGGCAACACAAGCGCGAACGCGCTCGGCGCCGGTCCGCCGTTCAACTACGAATTTGAAAACGAGGATCTGTTCAGCGACGGCGAAATGACCGTCGATTTGGGCATAAACGTTGGCACCATCGGCATTGGCGAGGGCGTCGAACTGGGCGACATTCCGTAGGGTGACGCGGTCACACTTGGCGCCAGTTGATGCACCCAGGACGGAACGAACCCCGGCTGCGCGGCCGCCCGGGTCGTTCCTTGAAAAGCCTGCAAAGCTGTCATCCTGAGCGCAGCGAAGGATCTACCGCGCTCGCTTAACAGATTCTTCGCTTCGCTCAGAATGACAAAACTGCCATCGGCAAAGGTTTGAGCTGCTCCTACTGCTGGTCGTCGTGCTTTACTTCGTCGCTGGCGGAGTCGGCGCAGCAGGGGGGGTGGCTGGGACGGTGATCGTCGGCGCTTCGCCCGAGGTGATCACAATCTTCGGTTCCAATTTAAGCCGAATCTTTTGTGCGAGGCCATTTTCCAGCCCGATTTTCGTGGCCGCCGAGGTGAGTTTCTTGACATTGTCGGGCGAGATATCGCACACGACGTTGGCAAGCACGATGTTGTTGCCGTCGGCCGCGACCACAAAGATGCCTTGCACGGCCCCGGCATCGCGAATGACGGCAACACGAGCGACGTCGTCATTGTTTCGGACGCGTGCGAGCGTTTCCCATTTTGCGGCGCGGAGCTGCTCGTCGAAGGGCTTGAAAAGCGTCTCAGCGCTACCCATCTCGTCGGGCAAATCCTCGTACACTCGAACATGAACCTCGCGCACAACGTTGCCGGCAAGCTGCATGATTTGGCGGGCGGCCTCGAGTTGGTGGGCGGCCAACCGCGTTGCCTTGGCGCCTTGACCATCGTCGGGCGACTTGAGCAGCGACTCGGCCACGCCCGCGATCGCGGCATCGCCAATTCCGAACAAGTCCTGGAACATCTCCTGGCTCAGGTCAACTTCCACGTTGGCTTCCGGCAGGTTCGCGGCTTCGAAATTCAGCCGGCCCGCCGGTGCATTCTGGGTCGCGCCCGGAGACTGCGAATACGCGGTCGAGATGCCGCAAAACATCACGACGGCAACGGCAACATCGGCCGCGAAATGTCGCGGCGACAGGTAGCAATAGCGGATCATGTTTCCCTCCATTTGTTGGCTGTAGCAACCTGGTAAATCGAGCCGGCTAGTGTGTTATTCGCGTCCAACTAGCTGATCTTGGGGTCGGCGTCACGGAATTTGACGAGAATTTGAACCGGGACAATGCGACCAGGGCGCATGGCACTGTCACACTTCGCAAACACGATTTTTGTGGACAAAAGTCCTGCGTTTTGTCATACCCTCCGGCCCGCCGAGCCTGAAAAACACGGGCAAATTGGTGACGGAGAGTGACAAAACGCGGTTAGTTTTGTCACTTGCGGCGCGCTCGGGTGCGACAATTCACATTCGCCGTAGGTGGCCAAAACTCCCACCCGGGGTTTTGGCCATCTGTCGCGAAATTGCGACAGGTGCGATGACGGCCTCGCGGCGTCTCAGTACTTTGCCCTCGCCATCGGCGCGCAGCGGTAACACGATCACGCGAAGTGATTGAGGCATTGTTGAATTGAATTGCCAAAAAGCTTGTGCGCAGAGGCGAATGTGAGGTTAGCACATGTGGCGGCCAATTTCAGCAACGATTTTTGGCCACCGCGCGGAAGAGGGGGGAGAGAAAGAGACGGGGAGAGGGGGAGAGGGGGAGACCGGTCGGCGATTGGTGCGGGGTTGGGCTTCGGCCGTGAGCTCAGCCGAACGGAGATTCGCGCAGAACGGGAATGTCGTCCTCTCGCTCCGCGAGAGAGTTTCGTCTCGCGGAGCGAGACGACTACAAATCGCAAATCCTCGAAAGGGGACACAAGGGGACACGTTTGCGTGGGGCCGACGGCGAGAATTTTGTGTGGCATTTGCGCAGGGGCATGGGGTGCAGGCTGAGCACGTTGGCATATTTGGTGATGCGCGCAGCGTCAGCGCCAGCGGTGCGGCCGGTTGACGTCGCACGCCTGGCGCAACGGCCAGCAGCGGCCATCCGAAGCTGAATGTAGTACGGACTGATCATAGCCGAGTTGTATACGCCTGTACATATATCGGATTTGGCCACCCGGCGGCCCAGATGCGGCTGACGGAAGTTGAAGAGATCAGCCCAGACGAGGAGTTCGCGAAAAAGTATCCGCGAGCGGCCAAGCACGTAGGCTGGCCGATGCTGGTGGTGCTGCATCTAGTCGCGTAAGTGCACCATTGTGATCCCGTAATTCAATGGCACGTCGCGGAGGACAGGACCTTCAAGGAAAGCCTTATCCGCCTCGCGCCGATAGGCAAATGGCTCGCCAGTTACCGGATCATCCGGAATCGGCACTTCGGTGATATCGCCGAGTTGTTGCGGCAGACTTCCTTTATGACTGGCTGCGTGGAGGCGAAGTGCCTCCAACACTCGCAACACCGCGATTTGACGGTCGATGCGCGTGATTGCGGAGCGGGCCGAGCGTATTGCCGCCAATGTATTCGACGATAACTTAATGATTTCGCGGCCGTCACGATGAGCTTCGTTGGCCCGCTCGATCGCCGCGTCAATGCCGGCCATCGCCTGCGGGTGGGGTAGCGAGTAGCACTTGATGCCGTCGTCGAGCAGCTTGTGATGCACACGCAACGTCTGCATTAAGGCAAGCTGATGCACGGACATCGCCTGAACTTCGTCGGCCGGCAGGCCCTCCTGAAGAAGGATGCCTTTTGCGGTGCGGGCAATGTCGTTGCATGCCTCTTCGAGCTCATCCTCCGACGGTAGCTCGGGTTTGTCGTTTCCGGCGTGATTCCAAACTACAACTTGCTTAGCAAATTGATGGAAGAACTCGCGCCATTCCTGGTGCGTGCGGCGAGCGCTCCTTAGATCTTTCAGGTCGGGAAACGTTAGCTCGACACCCATCGATTCCACTTCAATCGCGCGGGTCAAGTCAATCATTGGCGTCGGTAGTCTGGTGAGAGCCCAGTACAGGTTTGGCGAAGCGGGCTGCTGGACAAGTTCGATGATTTGAAAGGACGTGATCTCGCAAATGGCGTTTCCGACGAGTCCGTTGACAATTGTTTCCGCTGTTGCAACGTGCCGTCCCAGTACGTAACCGGTTTGCAGCGTCGTGATGGCGTCTTCGATTTGTCCGTCGGCGATTTGGATGCGTGCCCGGGCCGCCAAGATTCGCCCGAATTCTCGGATTTGTTGCACCTCCGGCAATAGCATGCCGTAAAAGGGAACATCGCCGACCGGCAGGAGCCAGTCGCACTCCATACATAACGCTCCTCGGCGGATAGAATCCTCGATTGATCCGTTGCTAGGCAGGTGAACTTTTCCGCCGCGCAGATCGGCGAGCGGCGCCGATTGCCACGCTTCGATGTTTTCGCGCAACGCTTTATCGTTGAAAAATGTCCTTTCTTCTGCCGTGACTTTGCCGTAGTGAACCGCCGCGTTTCCGCGTTTTTGTTGTAAACGGTCCGGGAGTAGTCGGTACTTCAACGCCGGCTCGGGTTCGGCGGCTGGATGCAGGGTGATCTTTATCGCAGTCGCCGTCGCGGTTGGCTCATCGGCTTTGGCTACGCCATTGGCGACGGCGAGCAAGAGCAGGCACGCCATTGTGTACTTGAAACGTCGCGTCATGAATGAATTCCTCGATGTGTACGCAGGCTTGACGAGCCGGGAGGCGCCACGTTCGCCGCCGGGCTTTCGGAAAACTCTTGCCAAGCAGTAGGAGTCAGGGCAGGGCGATTTTGTGGTTCGATCGCATTCGGCCAAGCGGCCGTTTTTTCGACCAAACGGGACAGCATTGTCTCGATGTCGTCGCGCAGCGCATCGCCGGGCGACAGGGTTCCCGCGATTTGATCCAGTGGTACGATTGCAGTTGATTTCGACGTCGTATCGAGTTGATCGGACGCAACAAAATTGCGAAGGTTCGGCGACGAGGCATCCGTTACCGCTGGCCGCGCGAACAGGATTGCGAGCAACGTTGCGGCGAGTGCGGACATTCCGGCGAAAGCCGCGGACCAGGCTGGGTGGCGGTGCCAATCGTGAATGGGTGGCAATGGTCGCGTGGTATCGGTTGTCATTGAGGCCTGGCCGGCGAGGAAGGCTAGCCGCACGCGGTCGAGACGGTCGTCGCGCGGGGAGAGCCGAGCCAGGCGTGCTTCGAACGACTGAAGCTCGTGCGAAAGTCGGCTCGACGCGTCATCGTTCGGGTTTAACCGTTCGTCTTCTGGGTTAGACATGGTATGCACCAATTTTCTCGCAATGAGACAAGACCGGCTTCGTACCAACGATGCGCAGTGCTGGTCGATTTTCCAATCAGCTCGCCGATTTCTTGGAACGACAAACCGCTCCACAACCGCAGCACGATCACTTCGCGCTCGGCAATCGGCAGCGAGTTGAGCGCCGCGACGGCTGCCGCCGCGTCGAGAATGTTATCTTCTGTTGTGTTGAACCAAGCTTGTCGATTCGCCCCGGCCGCCGCTTCGTGTCGCGATCGCCGGTTTTGCGAACGCGACTGGCTAATCGCCTCGTTTCGGACGACTCGGTAGAGCCAACCCACGATGTTCGCCGGCCGCTGCCGCATGAGCCGAATGAATGCCTCCTGCACCACATCCTCCGGCTGAACGCACCATTGCTGCGCGTAGAGCACGAGCGCTGCGCTATGCTCATCCAGCAACCGCGAAAGCAGTTCTTGATCGACTAAGTGCATGGATCCGCAGGAAGCCGAGGAACATCAGAAAGACGCCCGCCGCGCCTCATTTTCCCACGCTAGCTCGCAAATTATGCCGCTTAGTGGGAAATCCTTTCGAAAAATCGTGGCCGTTTCCGGTTGGGCAAAACGGCGTTTCGCGCAAGCAGAAACCCTGCTCGAATCTTATGAGTCGTCGGGGTTTTTGGGAATAAACCTGGCGATAAGTACCTTCGCGATGGCAGGCACTTGCCAGAGGTGCCAGGTTTCGGGTGTCAGGGATCGGAGCCTGCTGCAAGACGATCATGCGCGTCGGGCTTAATGTTTTTGACTTTGCTAAGTGTGCGGTCAAACTTGCGCCGACTGCCACGCTGGGCCCGCTTTTGCAAGTATTCGCCGGCGGCCAGGGCTGAGATTTTCTTGGCCAGGGCGGTCGCCACCAACTGATTGATTGAGATTTCCTCTTGCCGAGCCAGCTCCTTGGCTTGGCGGTGCAGTGAAGCGGGTAATCCTGGCGCGGCGTAGCCGCAACCAAGTAGCACGGACTTTAGTCCGTTCGTAACGAACTGACGGACTGAAGTCCGTTCCACGGAATTTGCGCACCGGGCGCAAAAATCCAACGTTTGCAGTGCAGACTCATCGTACTCATAGGGCCGCTCCAATCTCCGTCAAGAATTCGTTAGGTCGAACGGCTCGCAGGCCGAACTGATCGATGCCGTCAAAGTCTTTCAGGTTGTAGGTAACAATGCGATTGCACCCAGCTTCTACAGCAAGTTCCAGCAGCATGTCGTCTTCCGGATCCGGGAGGAATGGCCTCCACAGATAGAACACGTCGTGCAGCCCGGCGACCGAGCAGAGATAGTCGAGGGTCCAATCGATGTCCTGATAGGTAAGTCCCAACCCCATCCGTTAACCGAGGCGCAGTTTCATGGCCTGAAGCGTGCGCTTGAACGGATCGAGAACGAAGCCGAGATTTTCGAGCGTGATGACGCCTAGCAGAGGTTCGTCACCCGCCTGACCGAGGATGACGGGTGTGTGCCGTTCTTTACCGTTCAATCGGATCTTGCATTCGGAAGCTTGGCGTTCGATTTTAGTTCCGTCGGCGAGGAAAAACTTGAGCGTCTCCTGCGGTTCCAGCCCGAGCTCGCGCCACACTTCGTTGGGTAGAAGCGAATAGCTCGCGCCGCTGTCGACAAGCAGCTCGAGTTGGCGGGACTTGCCGTTCGGGCCGGTGACGGTTGCGTCGACGTACGTTAGTCCCATGGCTGGTCTCCACAGATGGTTATGCCGAATTCCCATCCGAATTATCGGTCAAGCGGCGGCAGATTACAATGTAAGCGCAAAACGACAGGCAGCTCGTTCACCGGGTGGCGAGCTTCGCTATTCGCTCGGTTGCGCTCTGTCGATTATTCCTGCCGTTGCGATTGGCGCCGTCGCACGAGTGCGGCCAGCGCGATGGCACCGATGCCGGCCAGCGCGGCGGATGTCGGCTCGGGGACGATTGTATCGCCCAGCGAGAACCGCACAGGTCCAGAGTGGTTCAGGCTATTCGTGCTGCCGCTCATGCCGGAAAAGGGGCCACCCGGCTTGCCGACAAAGTCGATGCGGTAGTTGATGTCGAAGTAGCTGTCGACCTCCCAGTTGGGGCCAGTCTGCAGCAGCGTGGTGTGACCCGGGCTGGGCATGCCGAAGTCGCTGCCGGCTACAACCCGCAACAGGTCGAAGTCCGGATCAGCATCGCCCGGATTAACGATCACGCCGAACAGTCGGAACATGACGGTGTCAAATGATTGGAGGGGCGCGCTCAGCGTTCTGGGCTCCGCGTGTACCTCAAAGTCGGCGCCGGTCGCGTTGAAGGCCGGGTCGAAAAATGAAAGCACGCCGCCACCGCCCGGCGCCAATCCAAAGTTAAGCGTTCGGTTATAACCGAGAAAGTTGCCGGTGCCCTGCATCTGCCAGGTGAACAGCCCGCCGCCGCCGCCACCCGACATCGTTCCACCGAGCGAGCCACCCGCCTGCTCCGCGTACACGGTGGGGGTTTCGAGAGTGGCGACAATGTCGATGGTTGACCCCATCGGAAATCCATCACTGATTTGCATTGGCGTTTCGCCTACGTAGTCGGCGAGGATGGGCACGTCGGCGGTGCCGGAGCCGTTGTCGGGAACAATCACCGGGACGGCGCCGGCCGGCGCGGCAACAAGCAGCGCCCCGCAACAAACGAGCAGGGCGATGAACCCAAAATTGAATGCGACACTTGCGATGGACTTCATTAGACGCTCCTTGATTCGAAAACCGAAACCAACCAAAAACGCCAATTCCCGAAACCGCTCCGGGCCGACCGCGATGAGAGCCACGCGAAAATCGCAACGCAGTTGCCACGACGTTCAATACGTGGCCTCACAGGTTGCTGTGATAATCATGGATCGCAGAAAAGTCACAGCTATTTCCTGGCCGGACGAACTTTTTGGCGATAAAAGTTGTTAGCAATTCGCTTTTTGGTCGTTCGGGAGGCGACTTGCGCTTGGCAACGGTACGGGGTGCGTGAGAATCTGGCCTACTTTCACGATTGCCGCTCGAATTGCCGCCGTGGAAAGTAGATGACGAGTAGCTGGCCACGAAAAACACAAAAAGCACAAAGGCAATTTCTTCGTGACTTTTTGTGTTTTTCGTGGCTAAAGAAACTTAAGGCAAAGGGACTGGCAATCGGTAGATCGGAGCGACGGCGCCGCCGCTATTCGCTGGCTCTGGGAATCGGCAACGTACGGGCGGATTCATGCCCCCTTCCGGCTCCGCTCGACCTCGTGTTTCCATCGATCGTTCTCGCGTTGGTACGCTGATCCGGGGCAGTTTTGGCGTTGGCAACCTTATTGTGCAGGACGCCTATTTGCCGAAGTGCTTTTTGGCCAGGTTGGAAACGGCCACCAAGTCGATCTTGCCACTGCCGAGCACTGGGATCGACTCGACTTCCAAAAAGCTGTCGGCGGATGGCAGCCAGAGATTCGGCATGCCGCTATCGGCGAGTTCGCCGCAGATTTCTTCAGGGGTTTTTGCCAGTTTGGTGTGAACGACGATCAGCCGCTCGCCTCGACGCTCGTCGGGCACGGACGTGACGACGACGTTCAGCTCGCCCTCTTCCTGGCCGAGAATCTTTTGGATCGCCTCTTCGATGCGGAGGTGCGGCACCATCTCGCCGCCGATTTTTGCGAACCGGCTCAAGCGGGCCGTGATGTGAATGTAGCCGTCGGTGTCGACCATCGCGATGTCGCCCGTGATGTACCAGCCGTCGTGCATCACCTTGGCCGTTTCCTCGGGCTGGCCGAAGTAGCCTTTCATTACGTTGGGCCCCTTCACCAGCAACATGCCGGGCGTACCCAACGGCAGGGCCTCGAACGTTTCCGGATCAACGACTTTTACCGAAACGCCGGGCACCGGCCGACCGACCGAGCCTTCCTTGCACTCCACGTTGAGACTCTTCGAGCGGCTGGCCGGCACGTTCACCGAGACCAGCGGCGCGAGCTCGGTGGTGCCGTAGCCTTCGACGGGGCGAACGCCGAATTTCTGCTCGAACGCCTCACACAACGTGACGGGCAGCTTTTCCGCGCCGGCGACAACCACTTCGAGCGTTTCGAGCTCCTCCGGGTCGCAGCGTCGCAAAAAGTTGCGGAGGAACGTCGGCGTCGCCAACAAGATCGTCGCGCCGCGGGTCTTCGCGAGCTTGGCGACGATGCGTGTATCCAGCGGGGAAAAATGATACGCGGCGCGGATGTCGAGCAGCAGCGGCCCCCACAGCGTCACGGTGAAACCGAGCGAGTGAAAGAACGGCACGATCCCCAGAAGCGCGTCCTTGGGTTTTGGGTGAACAACCTGGTCGATGGCCTCCACATTGGTGGCAATATTATGGTGAGTCAGCATCACGCCCTTGGGCAAGCCGGTGGAGCCGGACGTGAAGATCACGGTGGCCACGTCGTCGCCATTGATCTTGCGCAGGCCGAGAAGCCGATCGAGCACAAACCCAGGCACGAGAAAGGCGCCGAGGATGCCGAACAGCTTATCGCCACGCGTGACGCGTTCCCTCAAGTCTTCCAGGTAAATGAACTCCGCGTCGAGCGTGTCCTTGAATTTGGCGGTGAGCGGGTTTTCCATTACCTTACGGCTAGTCAGGATGCGACGGATGCCGGCGCGGCGCAGGCACGCGTTGAGCACTTCCGGCGAGGCCGTGTAATTCAAGTTCGCCGTCACGCGGGCCGTCATCGACAGCGCCGCGTTGGCCAGTACGCTGCCCACCGAGGGCGGCAGCAACAATCCAATGAATTTTTCATCGGGCTTGAGCACATAACGCAGCAGCAGTCGGCGCATCACGAGCGTCGCCGCGAGGATTTTGCCGCCGGTGAGCTCGAGGCCCGTCGTGTCGGCCAACTTGATGCGAAACATGCTCTTGCGGCAGTTGCGGATCATCGCGCGGGGCAGGGCGGCCGTGCGCTGCTTTCGGCCGGCGACCGCGTCGGCGCCCAAGTCTTGCACTGCCTGGCGCACCTGGTAGATGTCGGTGGGATCATGGATCGGCTTGCCGAACCAGATCGAAACGCGACGCGGATGCGTGGTCGGCCATTTCCAGAAGAACTTGCCGCCGCGGAAACTGAAAATGCTGCCCCAAAGTTCGTCGAGATACACCGGGATAATTGGCGCGCCGGTGCCGCGCTGGATCTCCAGCACGCCCGTCTTGAACTTTTGCAACTGCCCGGATCGGCTGATGCCGCCCTCCGGGAAGATGCACACCAGCTCGCCCGCCTTGAGGGCTTCGCGCGCCGTTTCGATGGCAGTGCGCGTCGATTTTGGCGTGGGCTTAATGGGGATCGCGCCCATCAGCTTGGCGAAGCCGTGGGCGCGCCAGGTGTCGATCAGCACGGCGTCGATGAGCATGCGCACTTGCCGCGACGACGTGGCGAAGAGCAACAGACCGTCCAGCCAGGAAATGTGGTTGGGGACCAGGATCGCTCCGCCTTGTTCGGGAATGTTCTCGCGTTGATAGACGCGGATCTTGTACACGGAGTGCGTCACGAGCCAAGACAGGAATTTGATCGAGGCCTGCGGAATCACCAGGATGATGTAGATGAATACGGGGACTGTCGCCAAAGCACAGAAGAAGAAAATCTGCCGTGAGGTGAGCTCGATCCCAAACGCCGGGGAGCGGAGCGCCCAAAAAACGCCCGATGCGATCAGCATGCCGCCAAACGTGAGAAAGTTGCTGGCCGCCAGGATCGAGCCGCGATGCTCGGGCGGACTGCGGTCCTGCATGTAGGCCGCCAGAGGAACATCAAATAAACCAGCACTAATCCCCAGCATCAAAAGAAATACGCAAGCCGCGATGTAACTCAACGTGTACTCGCCGCTGGGTTCGACGAGAACGCCTTCGACCGTGTACAGCAGGAACGCAAAGATGGCGAGGCCGCCCGCTCCGAGCGGCAAGATACCCAGCTCAACTTTGCCACCCGACCAAAGGCCGGCGAGTACGCTGCCCACACCGACGCCGACGACCAATGAACCAAGCAACAACGACACTTGTGTTTGCTTACTGGCTTCGCTTCCTTCGGCGGCGAACTGGTCGATGTTCAACTGGGCCAGCATGGCGAACGTCCAGAAGAACATGATGCCCAGCGCGACGCGTAGCAGCGCCCGGTCATGGGCGAGGATTTTCAGATCGCGAACCGTTTGTGCGGCCATGTCGCGCGGAAAGACGCGAAACGGATTCGCCGCCTTGAGCCGCATGATGAACAGGCTCGCGATCCATCCCAGAACGGCGATGCCGACCAATGCAATCGCCGAGAGCCACCAGCGCTCTTGCCCGTATTGGCCGGTGGCATCCGCTAGCCAGTTGCCGAGCACCGATCCGATCACCACGGCAATGACGGTGGTTAGTCCAATCACTCCGTTGGCCGAAGAAATCTTGTTGGGTCGCAGCATCTCCGGGATGCTGCCCAGCTTCGATGGCCCGAACAGCGCCGCTTGGGAACCAACCAGCGCCACCACGAAGAACATAATTTCCACTCTGCCGATCATGATCGCCGCAATCGCCAGCGCCATGATGAAGATTTCGGCCAGCTTGCACTTGATGATGACGTCGCGCTTGCTGAATCGATCGGCGAGGTACCCGGCCGGTGCCGCGAGCAGCAGGTAGGGAACAACGAGGCAACCCGATCCGATCGCCAGAATTGTGCTGTGGTCGTATTCCGCGTAATGTTTGCCTAACCCGATCACAAGCCAGCGCAGAATATTGTCGTTGGTGGTGCCCAGGAACTGAGTCAGCAGCAGCCCGATGAACGTAACGGACATCAACCGATCGCGCTGGTTGACCGCGCCGTCGTCAGTCGGTGGGAGATCGGCGTTTGACGCGTTCGGCTGGTGCATTAAGGCGGGCCGTGGAAGGTGGGTTCGCCGCAGTCGGGGCGGCAGCCAGAAACATACTTTTACTGTACCGGCACGGCCGGGACGAGGCCAAACGCGACCGTTTCATTCGCCTCGCCAAGCGTATCGTAATAATTCGTCTTGATCCATGTCGCAGTTGCCCAGTATGGTGCCACGTGCGTTCTTGGCGTCGTCGGCCGGGTCGAGCGAAAGAAGTTGCCGACGTTGCGCATCAGCAGGGCCTCGCTTGCGTTGGGAGAAAGATGAAGTCGCGCCTCTGGTCATTCTTGTTGGGCACGATCGTCGGCGCCGCGCTGCTTCATGCGGCCATGAACTTTCATCTCATTCGCTCCAGCGACGACTTTCACGTTGTCGCCAAGCGGCCAGCGCGGCTATCGGAAAGTTTCGTCGACATCCGGTCGTTCACCATGACCGACTGGGCGAATCACCCACAGTTGGCCGGCGACCTGGTGCAAGCCAACAAGCAGCACCTGCTTGGCGACTCGGCGGCCGACGCCCTGCATCAAAGCGTCAACCAGTTGCTGCCGGAGCGGATGCGGCAGTAGCCGCAGCGCGCCCACGGAATAGGCGACAAACTCGATGCGACTTAACGTGCGCCGACGATAATTGTTGCGGGCAATTGATCCGACGGTGCCTTTGATGCCGCTTTCGACGGGGCGTCACGACTGCTAACACCCGCAAGACCGCTTCTGGCGGCGTTCGGCTTGAGTGCCGGCTTGCGACGGATCGATGCAAAGAACGAAGCGCGGCAGCGATTCACCCGGCCGCGCCGACGCCGCCGTTCCACTATTGTCCTCCCGCGAATCGGCGTTTCCATGGACCTGAATCGCAATCAATTCTTTTTCATCGGTTTGATGGTCCTATTGATCGGACTGCAGGTGCGCTACGTGAGCGCGTACGTGCTGAATCCGGAAGCGACCAAGTTTCTCGCGGAGCGCACCGGGCAGTCTTCCGCCACGCGTACGTTCTTCACCGCGGTCGCCGCGCCTCGCAAAGTGCTCCAGCCGCCCGATTGGCTCCCGTGGTGCCTGATCTCCGTCGGGGCCGTGCTGTGTCTGCACTCGTTGGCGATGCCCAAACCGGGCTAGCTTCTCGCGGACGCATGCCATGCCGCGTAGGCGGACGCATTGCCGCGGCGCTTGCCTGGGTCGCGAATCCTTGCGACTATTATCAGTGCCAGCTATCATCGATATGGGACCGCCGCGGTCCCGCGCCGACGCGGATTTTAGCGCGCTTCGCCCCGCATTCAGGAGACAACGCAGACCCATGGCCACTCATCGACGGATCAAAGCAAACCAATCAGGCCAGGTAACGGTCGTGACTTTTAACGATTCGAAGATTATCGACGAGCAGGAGATTCAGGAATTCGGGCAGGAGCTCTACGACCTCGTGGAGCGTGAAGGCCGAAAGAAGATCATCCTCAATTTCGGCAATGTCGAGTTCCTCTCCAGCGCCGCCCTGGGCAAGCTGATCGGGTTCGATAAGCGGGTAAAGCAGCACGGGGCCGAACTGATGCTTTCCAACATTCGTCCCGAGATCTACGAGGTGTTCGCCATCACGAAATTGACGAAGCTGTTCGAGATCAAGGACGACGAAGCCGATGCCCTGGCCGCCATCTGAAGCGGTAGCTGGAGAATCGTCACGAGCCGATCAGGCGCTCGTTCGCCAACACAGCCCTTGGTCGATTAAAAGCGTGATCAGATTTGTCATCGGCGGAGAATTGATCGTGCCCGAGCATGCTTGGATTTGGACCGCACAGTTGACGCTGCCTAGCCGGCGCGGTGCGCACATGCCTTGCATGCAGGAGATTCTCGAGACGCTAACAAACTTAGGCTGGGAGGGCCGCGATCTTTTCGCCGTCGAGATGGCACTGGAAGAGTCGCTCACCAACGCAATCCGACACGGCAATCGGTTGGACGAGTCGAAGCACGTCGACGTGGAATGCCGGGCCAGCCGCGAACGTTTTTGGCTGCGAGTGAAAGACGAAGGCAACGGCTTCCGACCGCAAATGGTTCCCGATTGCACCGCCGACGAGAATCTCGAATGCCCCGGCGGTCGCGGTTTGGCGCTGATCAATGCGTACATGACGAGCGTCGAATACAACGAATGCGGCAACTGCGTGACGCTCGAAAAAATCCGCTCGACGGCGACCGATTGACGGCCGTGCTGGTAGTGGTACAGTTTGCCGAAATCTGCATCGTGTCGTTCCGAGGTCCGCCGAGGAATCAAGCTAGTGCTGCGTCACAGCTAAAAATACGGGTCTGGTTCGATGTAACCCCAATCATCACTGTGCTTGCCAGCAACTGCACCCGAAAATTAAGCTGTGACGCTGCACTAGACCCCTCGGCAGACCTCGGGGTGACAGAAGCAAACTGTATCACTACCCGCCGTGCCGCCGGCCTTGTGAGCAAGGCCAATCCGCGACACAATTATTAGTGATTCCATTCCCCTGTAGCTCAGTTGGTAGAGCAAGCGGCTGTTAACCGCTGGGTCGTAGGTTCGAGTCCTACCGGGGGAGCTTTTCCGAGCACTCGGAAAATTCTTCCAAACTTATTTGCACTAAGGACTTTGGGCGAATACTCGCCTGAAGTCCTTTTTGTTTTCCACAAAATTTGTGGGGCAAATGTGGGACAAAGCTGAGGTTTTGTTGAGGTTTCATCGCTCGTTCGCGTCCAGGGCCAACCCTAGGATCGAACACGGAGCAACCCAACATGGCCTGGCTCGAACAACATCCGATTTCCGGAACCTACCAGCTCAACTTCCGCCTCGGCGGCGCCAAGTTCAAGCGCTCGCTCAAGACGAGCGACGAGCGCGAGGCGGCGACTCGCCAGGCCCGCGTCGAAGAAAACATCCGCCTCGTCGAAGCCGGCCGCCTAGTGCTCCCTGAACACGGGGACCCGGCGTCGTTTTTGCTCTCTGACGGCAAACTCAACGGCAAGCCCAAAGTGGCCGAGCGCTTGGCACTCGCCGACTTAATCGAGCGTTATCGGGCCGCGCTACCGAAAGGCGCTTTGGAGAGCGAGTCTCTACGAGTCACTGAATTGCACGTCCGGCACTTCGTCCGCATTCTTGGTGTCCGCAAGAAGCTGGCGGACGTGTCGCTGGCAAACCTCCAGGACTACGTTCTCCAGCGGTCTCGTGAACCGGGTAAACGCGGAAAGAGGGTGGGTGTCGGAACGATCCGGAAGGAACTTGCAACACTCACGACGCTTTGGAATTGGGCCGCACAACACGGCTACGTGACAGGCCAGTTGCCGAAGAGGGGACTCAAGTTTCCCAAACTCGACGAGCGCGCCCCGTTTCAGACGTATAGTCAAATCATTCGTCAGATCGAACGCGGTCGACTGACGGCTACTCAAGAGGCGGAGCTTTGGGACTCCCTATACCTTTCGACTAGCGAGCTAGCCGATTTATTGGACGTCCTGCAGAATCGCTGCAACTATGGTTTTCTTTATCCGATGGCGTTCATGGCGGCTCACACTGGTGCTCGCCGAAGCGAACTGTGCCGCTCGCGCGAAGTCGATTTTGACTTCGAATCAGCCACAATTCTAATCCGTGAGAAGAAGCGCTCCAAAGGCAAACTCACGACGCGGTTAGTGCCGATGACACCGTCGCTGAAGCACGTGCTAGAAAAGTGGTTCGTTGAGAAAGAGGGGAGTGCTTTTGCCTTCCCGTCGGACCATAAAGTCGAGCGAACGCCGTCCTGTACAAAAAGATTGCCAACGCCAACAATGCACGGATCGGGGCACCAACCCCGAGGATTACCGGTAGAAACACAACGTCGAGCGGAGCCGCGAGC
>JAKEIB010000301.1 GCA_022614705.1 Planctomycetota bacterium
CCCCGCTGTTTGAGGCCCTCACCGCCAAACATCAACCGTTTCCAGAATCCTCCGACCCTAACCAACTGAAACTGTTCGACTTATAGCCGGACACTACTGTAGCGCCGCAATAGCACGTTTATGCCTCAGACTAGCCGCCACCCGACGGGTCGCCGGGGCGTCTCGCTGCCAGCGACCCTTTGGGTCGCGGCTATTCAGTAGTTAAACCACTGCATCTACGTTTCTGGTGCCGTACAATGACGGCATGAGCGGCGTGTCGAAGAGCGTTCAGCAGCCGGAATCAGCAAAGCGTCAACCGACGCCCGCCGAGGTCCTTGCGACACCGGTGGAATTTGTGCGTGGCGTTGGACCGCAGCGGGCCGAGCTCCTTGCGAAACTCGAAGTGCGAACGGCCGGCGATCTTGTATTCTTCTTCCCGCGCGATTACCAGGACCTCACCGATCGTCGCGAGATTGCCGACCTGCAGGAAGACGCGCTGCAAACCGTGCGCGGCGAAGTGGTCGAAGTCGACGCTCGCAGCAGCGGCTTTGGTAAGAGCGTTGTCGGCGTGCTGGTGCGGCAGGGGCACGATCACCTGCGCGCCATCTGGTTCAATCAGCCGTTCATGCGGGAGAAGTTTCGCGAAGGCCAGCACGTGCTGCTGTCCGCCAAGCCGCGGTTTCGCGGTGGGCGATGGGAGATGCCGCATCCACGCGTCACGTGGCTCGACGGCGCGGAGGACCAGCCCGAGATGCGGTTATTGCCGCTCTATCCGCTCACCGAAGGAGTCACGCAATATCAAATGCGGCGGATGGTGGCGAGCGCCGTCGAAAACTTTGGCCACGTTCTCGAAGAAGTGTTCCCCGACGCGCTCTTGCGGCGGTACGACCTGATGCCCTTGGCCGAAGCGCTTTCGGCGATTCATTCGCCACAGGATGCGGAGCAACTAGAGCGGGCGCGGCGACGATTTGTGTTTCAAGAACTTTTCGTGCTACAACTGGCAGTGGTCGCACGACGTTGGCAACAGCAGGTGGGCTTTCGTGCGCCGCCGCTCGCGGCCAGTGCCGATATCAACGCGCGGATCGAGCGGCTCTTTCCATTCGAGCTGACGGCCGGGCAGCGCATGGCCATGCACGACGTGGCCGCCGACATGGCCCGCGAGACGCCCATGAATCGCTTGCTGCAAGGCGACGTCGGCAGCGGCAAGACGGTCATCGCGGTGTACGCGATGTTGCTATGTGTAGCCCGCGGCCATCAAGCGGCGCTCATGGCCCCGACCGAAATCCTGGCCCGGCAACATGCCGAGACGCTCGGGGGATTGCTCCGCGTGAGCCGTGTGCGCTACCTGCTGCTGGTGGGCGGGATGACAGCCAAGGAGCGCGAGGCAGCGCTCGCTGAGATCGCGGCCGGCCGTATTGACCTGGTGATCGGCACGCACGCACTATTGCAGGAGGACGTGCAGTTCGCAAAGCTAGGTCTTGTGGTGATCGATGAGCAGCACAAGTTTGGTGTGCGACAGCGTGCCACACTGCGGCAAGGGGAAAAGTCGCCGCATTACCTCGTGATGACGGCCACGCCCATCCCGCGCACGATCAGCATGACGCTGTTCGGCGATCTGGACGTGACAACGCTCCGCGAAATGCCGCCGGGCCGGCAGGAAGTGCGCACGTATGTGGTCCAGCCGAACGAACAGGACCGCTGGTGGCATTTTGTGCGCGAGAAGCTTCGCGCGGGCCGGCAGGCGTACGTCGTCGCGCCATTGGTGGACGAATCGGAGAATATCGCCGCCGCCAGCGTGTCGGCCGCGTTCGAGCGGCTCACCAACGGCGAGTTGGCCGCGTTTCGTGTGGGCATCATCCACGGACGCATGACGCCTGCCGAAAAAGAGCACACGATGGCCGAATTTCGCACCGGCCGCACGCACGTGCTCGTGTCGACGAGCGTCATCGAAGTCGGCGTCGACGTGCCGAACGCCTGCATTATGGTGATCGATTCGCCCGAACGGTTCGGCCTCGCGCAGCTGCACCAATTGCGTGGCCGCGTGGGCCGGGGAAAGCTCGCCGCGTTTTGTGGCGTGCTCGCGAGCGATGACGCATCGGAGCAGGCGCGCGAGCGACTCAGCGCATTTGCCGCCACGTCCGACGGCTTCGAACTAGCCGAGATGGATTTTCAACTCCGCGGTCCGGGCGACCTGTTCGGCACCCAGCAGCACGGCCTGCCGCCGCTGCGAATCGCCGATCTGCGTCGCGACCAGGCAATTCTTGAAGAAGCTCGCCGAGAGGCGCAGTCGCTTTTTGCCGCCGACCCCGGCTTGAAACAATCCGAGCACACCCGCTTGCGCCGGCAAATGCTCGTGCGCTACGGCAACGCCCTGGAATTGGGCGACGTCGGATAACGGTGTCCCTTTTTCGCTGTAGATCGGAGCCCGCAGCGCTAGCAAGAGCGCTGATGGCACCGTTCCCTTGCTTGCGCTGCGGGGTCCGATCCTATGCGCCCGCGGTGATCGCCGCGCCCGCGTGCCAATGCGTGCCGTCGCGGTCCACACGGTGATACAGCGTATCTCGTTCAACCGGTTCGCGGCCTGCCTCGACGATTAGCCGGCGAAGTTCTTCGACCGATTGCACCTCGGGCGTCGTCGCACCGGCGTCGTGGTAGATCAGCTCGTGGCGCACGGTGCCGTCGATGTCGTCGGCGCCGTACGATAGGGCGACCTGGGCCGTGCCAATGCCCAGCATGATCCAATACGCTTTCACATGCGGCACGTTGTCGAGCACAAGGCGGCTCACGGCCATCACGCGGAGGTCCATCAGGCTGGACGGCTTCTTGATGTGCGACAGTCCCGTGTGATCGGGGTGGAACGCCAGCGGGATGAACGTCTGGAAGCCGCCCGTTTCGTCCTGCAGCTCGCGTAGGCGGATGAGGTGGTCGATGCGATGGTACGGCTGTTCGATGTGGCCGTAGAGCATCGTGCAGTTGGAGCGCAGGCCAAGTGCGTGGGCCGTGCGGTGGACTTCGAACCAGCGGTGCGAGTCGGCCTTGTGCTCGCAAATCTGGTTGCGAACTTCGGGGTGGAAAATCTCGGCCCCGCCGCCGGGCAAGCTGCCGAGGCCGGCGCCCACCATGTCTTCGAGCACTTCGCGAACCGACTTCTTGGCCAGTCGGCAAAACCAGTCGATCTCGACCGGCGTCCAGGCCTTGAGGTGCAGCTCGGGATACGCCTCGTGCAAGATGCGAATGACGTTGACATACCAGTCGTACTTTCGCTGGTGATGCAATCCGCCGACGATGTGCATCTCCGTGCAACCGTTTTCGACGGCCTCGGCCCCGCGGGCGAGAATTTGCTCATCGCTCATCACGTACCCCTTCGGGTCGCGCAGGTCGGAGCGAAACGCGCAGAACACGCATCGATACACGCACACGTTGGTCGGGTTGAGGTGTGTGTTGATGTTGTAGTAGGCGAAGTTGCCGTTCTTCCGCTCGCGCACCAGATTCGCGAGCTCGCCCAACTCCGGCAGCGGCACATCGGGCCGCTCCAGCACGAGGCCATCGTCGAGCGACAACCGCTCACCCGCTTCGACCTTATCGCGGATCGGTTTCAGGATGGGGCTGGAAGTGCGAAGCATGTCGGAGGCAAGGGGCTTGTATGCTTGGGGCCGGGGAAAGCGAGCCGGGCCGTCCTCGGCCCCGTTCTGAGACTCCAACGTCAGTATCCCCCACCCCCCACCATCAGGTCCAGAGTCCCAACCGCAAACAACCCAATGCTGATAACAGCATTCACATAAAAAAACGCCGCATTCACGCGGGAAAGATCATCCGGCCGCACGAGCAGATGCTCGTACACCAGCAGCACCGCGACCGCCGCGACACCCGCCCAGTAAATCCACCCGAAAAACGGATACACGAACGGCAGACAGGCGAGCAAAACGACCGTCAGCAAATGACAACCCGCGGCCAAGCGGAGCGCACCAGGAATGCCAAACTTCACCGGCACACTGCGCAACTTCGCTTTTCGGTCCGCGTCATAGTCCTGGCAGGCGTAGATCATGTCGAACCCCGCGACCCACGTGAGCACCGCGCCACCGAGCACAATTGCGGGTAAGAAGTCGGCCGGGTTCGCCAACACCTGTTCCCCGCGGATCGCGATCCACGCGGCGACCGGCGAAAGCGCGAGGGCGGTACCCAGCCAAAAGTGAGCCAGCGACGTGAATCGCTTCGTGTAGCTGTAGCCGGCTAGGAAAGCGAGTACGGGAACGGATAAATACAGCGGCAACCGACTCGGCAGGAACATTAGCGTGCTGGCGATGAAGCCCAACGCGCAAAGAACGGCAAATGCCGTCACTTGCGTCAGGCTAAGGATTCCGGCCGGCAAGTGCCGTCCGGCCGTACGCGGGTTCGCCGCGTCCAGCCGCCGATCGGCCAACCGGTTCATCGCCATCGCGAAGCTGCGTGCCGTAACCACGCACAGCAGGATGCCCACGAGATCCTGCGGTCGAAACGTCGTCAGCCGCCACGCCATCACGGCCGCCAGCAGCGCGAGCGGAAGCGCAAACAGCGTGTGGCTGAAGCGGATGAGTTCCAGGAGATGACGGGTAGTGCGAAGCATTGCAATCATCTTTCTCCCCAGCGTTTCGTCAGCGCGTGCTCGACGCCCAGCTGGTCGCAAATTCTGGCGACGACGAAATCCACGAGATCGTCGATTGAGCGGGCGTCGTGATAGAACCCGGGCGAGGCCGGCAGGACGACTGCGCCGGCCTCGGTGACGCGGCGCATGTTGTCGATGTGGGCCAGCGACAGCGGCGTTTCGCGTGGCACGAGGATCAGCTTGCGGCGTTCCTTCAACTGCACTTCGGCGGCCCGCTGAATGAGATTGCTCGCCGCGCCGGTCGCCACGGAGCTGAGCGTCGAGCCGCTACAGGGGCAGATGACCATGCCGGCGGTGAGAAACGAGCCGCTGGCCATGGGGGCCATGAAATCCTGGTGGTGGTAGTAGTGTAGGGTGGTGTCGGTTGATTCGCCGCTAAGCCGCAAGCGGCTGGTGTCGAAGTTGTTGAGGTCGACGTCGAGCTTGAGCTCGTGTCGAAGGACGTCGCGGCCGGAAGGACTGATCGAAAGATGCACGTCGCGACCCGCGGCGCACAGCGTCTCCAGCAGCCGCACCGCGTAGATCGCGCCGCTGGCTCCGGTGACACCGACAATGATAGGCTCTTTCATGACGCATACGGCCGCATTTGAATGACGAATGACGAATTCCGAATGACGAATGTCGGAGTGCCCTTTCCTCATTCGTCATTCGTCATTCGTGCTTTCGTCCCCACATAAAGTGTAGCCACGCCCAGCGTGAGCGGATAGCAGCGGAGGTCGGCGAATCCGGCGGCGCGCATCTTTGCGAGGAGTGCTTCGCCTTGTGGAAACTCGCCGACGCTGTTGGGCAGATACTCGTAGGCGCCGCCCGAGTTTCGCGCGAAGATCCGGCCGATTCGCGGGAGCACGTTGCGAAAATACCAGCCGTACACTGCCTTGAACGGTTGACGCGTCGGCGTGGAGAATTCCAACACAGCGACGCGGCCGCCCGGCACGCAGACGCGCGCCATCTCCGCCAGTCCGCGGTCGGTGTCGGCCACGTTGCGCAGGCCGAAAGCCACGCAGACGATTTGGAACGCATCCGTCGGCAAGGGCAGCGATTGGGAGTCGGCTTCGACGAACGTGATTCGCCCGTCGGCCACGGCGCGACGCGCTTTTTCGCGGCCGATCGTCAGCATCTCGTGGCAAAAGTCGGCGGCGACGATCGGCGTTTGGCCGTGTGCCGCGCGGTCGTACGCCAGCGCCAAGTCGCCCGTGCCGGTACACACATCGAGAATCGGCAGCGGCCCCTTCGGCGGCACGAGGCGTACGGTTCGCCGACGCCAATAGCGGTCGATGTTTAGCGACAGCAAGTGATTTAGAAAATCGTACCGCCCGGCAATCTGGCCAAACATCCGGCGGACACGATCGGACGACTTGTCAACGGGCATTGCGCTTGTGTCCCGTAGGTACACCCGACAATAGCCCAGCAATTTATTGCTGGGATAATGTGACATCTGTTGGTAATAGTCCCGTAGGGACGACCGACGTGAACTTGTGACGTTCGTCCGTCCCTACGGGACTTGAAATGCTTTGTCCCTTTGTTCCCAGCCTTGAAAGGCTGGGCTATTATCGTTGCGTCCCTACGGGACGTCCGAGAAAGCGTGCGTTTGGAGACACGCTGTCAAGACTATCCCAGTCGAGCCGTTTGAAACACAATGGCGGCAACCGTAAGTGTATCCCATCATGCCGCAACATCATTTAAACGTACACAATTTGCCACGGGATGTCGCCGAGCGCGAGCTGGCCGGTAGCGTCGTCGTGATCGACCTGCTGCGGGCATCATCCACGATCTGCCAGGCGCTCGCATCCGGTGCGGACGAGGTTGTGCCGTTCTTGGAAGTGGAAGAAGCTCTGGCGGCCTCGGACGAGGCCGGGCGGTCCGAAATAGTTTTGGGCGGCGAGCGGAAAGGCAGCCGGATTTCTGGATTCGACCTCGGCAACTCTCCGTGCGAATACATGCCGGAAGCCGTAGCCGGCCGGCGCGTTTTCTTCACGACCACGAATGGTACGCGGGCACTGCACCATGCCCGGTTGGCGCGCCGCATCCTGGTCGGGGCGTTTGTGAACCTATCGGCGATCGCTGCGTCTGTTCAGGATGAGCCACGCGTGGACATTCTCTGCGCCGGCACCGGCGGGGGCGAAACTCGCGAGGACATCCTGGCGGCCGGAGCGATGGCCAGTCGGCTTGCCGAACTGTGGCGAGAATCGTGCGACTTCAACGCCGCCGCCAATGCCGCGCGACGCGAATGGGAGCAAGTTGTTGCGCGTGCCGCCTCAGCCGGCCGGCCGCTAATCGAACAGCTGGCGGTCGAATTGCAAGACACACAAGGCGGCCGCAACCTGCTCGGCATCGGCTTGGATCGCGATTTGGTCGATTGCGCAAAAATCGATAATTTGAGCGTCGTGCCAAAACTCGACGTGCCGCACTGGCGAATCACGCTGTAGCGCCACTGTAAATCGCCGTGCTGGACTCTCACCGAACAACGGCGGTAAAATGGCCGGCTTACTGAATGCAGACTGAATTCACCACAGAGGTCACCGAGGACACGGAGGCAATCAAGACAAGGAGATGGGGAGACAAGGAGAAACGATGTCATCAGATATCCTTGTCTCCCCCTCTCCTTGTCTCCATGTCTTTTTCCGGCTCCGTGTCCTCTGTGTCCTCCGTGGTGAATACACGACTTAGCGGCGCGATAGGCGAACATCATCATGGACATGGACAAACTAGTAGCGCTTTGCCGGCGGCGAGGATTTTTGTTCCAATCGAGTGAAATCTACGGCGGGCTCAACGGCTTCTGGGACTACGGCCCGCTCGGCGTCGAGCTCAAGCGGAACATCAAGGAGGCATGGTGGCGGGACATGGCCACCGGCCATAACGAGCTCGTGAAGCCACAAGGCGCCCCGTCGACCTACGAGATGGTGGGCCTCGACTCGTCGATCATCATGCACCCGCAGGTGTGGAAGTGCTCGGGCCATTACGATTTGTTCCACGACATGATGGTCGATTGCCGCGAATGCAAGGGGCGTTGGCGGGCCGATCATTTGCAATCAGCCGAGTGTCCGCCGAAGCCGAGCAAGCACCCAGGCGAATTCGAGAAATGCAAGCTGACAGAGCCGCGTGAATTCAACCTCATGTTCAAAACCATCGTCGGCGCGATGGGCAGCGAAGAAGATACGGCGTTCCTGCGTCCGGAGACCGCCCAAGGCATCTTCGTCAACTTCAAGAACGTCACCGACAGCACGCGGGTAAAAATCCCATTCGGTATCGCCCAGGTCGGCAAGAGCTTTCGCAATGAGATTACGCCACGGAATTTCACGTTCCGCTCGCGTGAGTTCGAGCAAATGGAGATCGAGTTTTTCTGTCACCCCAGCACGTCGCGGAAGTGGTACGAATATTGGCGCGATCGGCGGATGGCGTGGTACACGGGCCTCGGCCTGGCCAGCGACCGCTTGCGTCTTCGCGAGCACGATAACGATGAGCTAAGTCATTACTCGGTCGGCACGGCGGATATTGAGTACTCCTTCCCATTCTTGAGCGAAGGCGAGTTCGGCGAGCTGGAAGGAATCGCCCACCGTGGCGACTTTGATCTGCGCAGCCACATGGAGGGCAAGCTCGTCAAGAACGCACAAGGCTGCCTCGAGGTCGAACTCGATGCCGAGGGCAAGCCGAAGCACCGCGGCAGCGGCCGCGACCTCACCTATCGCGACGAAGTATCGAACGAGCGGTTCACGCCGCACGTCATCGAGCCGTCGGCCGGCGCGGACCGGGCAACGCTGGCGTTCTTGTGCGAGGCGTACCATGAAGACCAGGCCCCCGACGACAAAGGCGACATGCAGTCGCGCACGTTGATGCGATTTCACCCGCGGATCGCGCCGGTGAAGGCAGCCGTGTTTCCGCTCGTCAAGAAAGACGGCATGCCGGAGGCGGCAAAGGAGATTTACACGGCGCTCAAAGGCCGGTTCGTCGTGTTTTACGACGAGAAGGGGGCGGTCGGCCGCCGCTACCGCCGCCAGGACGAGGCGGGCACGCCATTCTGCATCACCGTCGACGGCCAAACGCTGCAAGACGGAACTGTTACGATCCGCGACCGCGACACGCTAGAACAATGGCGCGCGAAGAGCGCGGATGTTGTGGAAGAAATTGCCAAGCGCGTGGAAGCATGAAGAAGCGTAGGGCGGGTGCTTGCACCCGCCGCGAACCCAGGGGAAACGGCGGGTGCGAGCACCCGCCCTACCAATTGCCGACGCGTGTGGCGAGTTGGTCGAGCTGGCCCTTGAGATTCGACAGTAGCATCTGCGGGCTGGCGCCGCGCACGAGGTCGGCATAGTAGAACGCCGGGGCGCCGCCGGAGCGCATTGCGGTGAGGGCGTCGGTCGTGTGTTGAAGCTGGGCGAGGCGCGCGTGGACTTCTTGCAGTTTGCACGCGGCGAATCGGCTGGTGCGCCACAGTCGCGAAACGACCAGCACAAGTCCCAGGATGAGTGCTCCTTGACCGCCGAGCGCGAGGCCAATCGCCAGATTCCAGTAAATCATCTGGTTCACGGAGAGCGACCACGCGATAAGCCCGATGCCGGCTATGAGCGCGATCGTGCCCAACGCGACCACCAGCCACGCAAAAACCTGGCCGCTTACCGTGCGTCGCGATCGTAATGGAGTGGCTGTCGTTGACGGTGGCGCGCCCGTCAAAATCGCCGGAGTCGTGACGTGTTCGATTTGGTCGAAGAGGTTCTGCGGCGGGTCCAATCGACGCGAGCTGTGCCGGGTGCTCGACGCAGTGGTGACGCCAATACTCGTAGGACGTCGCAACTTGCGTTCCAGCTCGCGTGATCTCTGCCGGGCCGACCAGTCGTCGGTGCGAATTGGCGGTGCGGCGGCCGCGGCGGCACCGGGTTCGTCCAGAGCGATGCCGTCATCGCAGATCGGCGTCACATTCGCTGCTTTCCTGCCCGCCATCGGCCGCTGGCAGCGCGAGCATACGAGACGGCCGGTCGCCGCGTGGGCGACGGCAGGCATGTCCTGATGACATTGGCTGCACCACATGGCCAAATCGCTCGTTGATTTGTTGCACCGGACTCGCTAGCAACGCCACCGCGCAGCATGAATGCGCGCAAAGTGTGGAACTGACATCGGCTCAAGGTGCTGTGAATCTGTAACGATTCCGCAAGATTGAACGGCGGAGCGTGCGAGAAGCATGCTAATTTGCCGGCGGATTCGGCGCCGTTGGTTCGTACCACTCTCCGCGCAGCCAATCGACGAGCAATGCCAGGTCCTCGGCGCTGAGCCGATTGGCGAGCGGGTTCTCGGCATTGGCCGCGAAGGCCGGCATGCGGTCGTTCGTTTCGGGATAGAACCGCTCGTGCTCAGGATTGCTGATGAACGCCATCAGCCATTCGCGCGATGCGTAACCGGTGAGATCGGGTGCGAGGCCGAGCTCGCCCTGGTCGCGGAACTTGTGGCAGTCGATGCAGGAGAAGCCGGTTTCCGAATTGACGATCACTACACGTCCCGCCACGACGCGAGCCGGTATGTCTGCCGCCATTTCGCGGATCAATCCGGCTTCGTCCGCCAGCGCGAACGTTACGTCTTCAATCTTCTTCTTCAGCGCAGCCAGCTCGTCCCCCTTCAGCTCTTCAAGTTGCGAGCCGATCGTGTCGTTTACAAACGCGACCATCTCGCCCTCTTTGTGCGAGGTGTTGCCGAAGTAGTGCGGGCCGGCGATTTGCTTGGGATCGAGAATGCCGCGGACCCAATCGCGCGTTCCGATGCCCCATAAATTCGGCGCCGACGGCTTTTCGGCGACAATCGCCTGCGACGGGTCGGAACTGCCCTCGATCGGTGCGTGGCTGTGGCAAGCGGAGCAGTGCTGGCGAAACAGTCTGGGACCCTGCGTCTTCGGGTCACTTCGCAGCAGGGCCAGCGCGCCCGTCGGCGGTATGCCCGTCGGCGCGTTTGCCAAAATTACAGCGCGTTCCGCTTGGGCATGTGCGGCAGCCACGGCTTCCAAATAGTGCTGCGACTCGGGCGTGCGGCCGCTATGGTCCGAGTACCAGGCGAGCGCGGTCAGCACGCCGGCCCCAATCAGCAGTGCAAACGTCCACACAACGTTGAACCGGTGCCCTAGCTGCCAGCGGCCGATGAACGGCATCAAAAACAGCGAGAGCATCACGAGCCCCGGCACGATCACCGCGCCCACGATCGGCGAGAAATGTTCCAAATATTTCAGCAATTGGAACAGAAACAGAAAATAAACCTCCGGCCGTGCCGCCGCATAGCTTTCGGCCGGGTTGGCCGGCGCGCCAAGCTCCGCGCCCAATTGGCCGCCAAGCGGCACGCCCGGCTCAGCACTCGGATAGTTTCGCAGTACGAGCACGAGCACGACGATCATTACGGCGAGGCAGGCGACCGCGTCGCGCAGAAATTGCTGGGGCCAAAAGGTGATGTCGGGGGCGCGGTTGGGATCGCGAATCGTGAGACCATGTCGGCGGAACAACACGACGTGCAGTGCAAGGAACACGGTTAGCAATACGGGCAGCACGCCAGCGTGCAGCGCGAAGAAGCGGGTCAGCGTGTGATGGCCATATTCGCTGCCGCCCACTACGATCCGCTGCAACGGCTCGCCGATCACCGGCACGAGCGCCAACATGTTCGTGGCGACTTTCGTTGCCCAGTAACCTTTCTGGTCCCACGGCAGCAAGTAGCCGGTAAGACTAAGCGCGAGCACGATCTGCATCAGAATGAGACCGATCCAAAAATTGATTTCGCGTGGCGCGCGATACGCGCCGTCGATCACGACTTGCACGAAGTGCACGGCCAGCAGCACGACCATCGCGTGGGCCGTGAAGTGATGCACGCCGCGCAACAGCCAGCCGCCCGGCACGTGATGCTGCAGGTAGAACACGCTTTCCCAGGCCGTTTGCGCGCTGGGGCTGTAGCAAGCCCAAAGAATCAATCCGGTGACGACCTGCACGAAGAAGCAAAACGAGAGCGTGCTGCCCCAAACGTAGCGCCACCGCGCGCCGCCCGGAATATGCTCGTAGAGCGCGGCGTGCATCGCGCCGCGAATTCCCGTGCGCTGGTCCAACCATTCGACGAAACGGCTCATGCGATCGGTTCCCCTGCGGCGATCCCTGCGCGAAAACGTTCGAACCGAACCCAAACCTCCTGAGCGCCATCGTCGCCTTTAAGCACCACGTCGAGCTGGTCGAGTCCCCGGAGGCTCGGCCCGAAGAGCTTCGTTCCATCTTTCGCGTAGGCGCTGGCATGACACGGGCATTCGTAGCGATCTCTGGGGCCGGCGAACTCGACCGCGCACCCCAAATGCGGGCAAGCTGCCGTGAACGCGATCACTTGCGGCTTGCCGTCCTTCTCGCTGCGAGTCAAAAACACCTCGCCGATCCGCTGATTCACCGCGCGGGTCCAGGCGTCGACGACATCCGCTATGACGACAAACGCGTGCGGATTCCCATCCGCCGGAATCGCGTCCAACGGGCAAATCCGCACGAATCCTTCATCTTCGCCGCCGGATTGCGAATCGTCTTGGCCGCGTCGCACGGGACTTGTGACGACGCCCCAGCCTGCCGCGAATGGAAATACCGTGACGACGGTGCCAAAACAAATCGCGCCAAACCGCGTGAGAAACGAACGCCGCTCCGGCTCCTGCGGCAAATGCGGCGAGTCGATTGGAGATGGGTTCATGGCACTATAGTCGAGAGCGGAGAGTCGAGAGTCAAGAGCCAGAAAACGTCGGTGTGGGTCAGTTTACCAAAGGGGTGTCTGGAGCAACGCCCCAGCGACATTCCGGGGGCGTTGCCCCAGGCACCCTGCGCCTCTGGCTCTTGAGACTTGGCTCTCCGCTCTTGACTCTCATCCCATTGCGGCGCTCACGGCAGCCAACACTGCGTTTTCCGCCGCGGCGAGCGGGCCCGGATAGCGGACACCGGCGGCCGCGCGATGGCCGCCGCCGCCGAATTGCTCGGCGACGCGATTGACGTCGAGCGACGAGCGGCTTCGCAAGCTGACTTTCGTTTCCTTCGGGCCAAGTTCCAGGAACAACAGCGCCACTTCAACACCCGCCACGCCGAGGAGTCGATTGATCACGTCCTCCGTGTCGGTCGGTTCGGCGCCAACGGCGCGCAAGTCCTGTTGAGTGATGGCCGTGGAAAGCAGCCGGCCGCCAAGGTGCGACTTCACATTCGTAAGGATCCGACCTTGAAGCAGCAGTCGAGCCAGGCTGTTTTGTTCATACAGCGCGGCGAATATCTCGTTAGGCCGCGCGCCGGCCGACACCAGCCGGGCCGCTGCCACTAAAGTTGCCTCGGTCACGGACGCGAAGCGGAACCAACCCGTGTCGGTGGCAATCGCCGCGAACAGTGCCGCCGCGATCTCGGGCGTGAGCGGCGCACCTAACGCGTCGATCGCGTCAAGTACCAGCCGCCCGGTCGACTCGGAAGTCGTTTCCTTGCACATCGTCGCGCCGAGATCATCCTGGTTGACGTGATGATCGATCACAACCTTGCGTGCCGCCGAACGGCGCACGACGTCGGCCATCGGCCCGAGCTGACTCCACGCGCTCGTATCGACCACGACCACGAGGTCGCACTCGACATCCGCGGCCGACACGTCGCCGCCCAGCACAATTACGTCGTGATTCGGATCGATAAAGCCAATGTGTGGCGGCACCCCGTCGCCATTGATGATCCGCACCGTTTTGCCTAGCGACCGTAGCGCGAGCGCCAGCCCAATCTCGCTGCCGATCGCGTCGCAATCGGGCCGCATGTGACTGGTGAGCACCACCGATTTCGATTCGCTCACCAGCTTCGTGAAGGGGCGCCAGTCAATCATAGAAGGGGGCTGGGGGCTAGGGCCTAGGGACAAAAGCAACACACATCAGCGAGCCGGGGCGTCAAGCGCCCCCGTTCTTCGCGGCATCAGCGATTTGCCGCACTTGTTCGACATCGCGATTCAACTGCTCAACAAGCGCCGCAGGCGATTCAAACGGCCGAATGTCTCGCAAGCGGGCCAGGAAGTCAACCTCTAGTGGTTGACCGTACAGCGGTTCGTCCAGCCCGATGACGTGAATTTCGACGCGCTGAGTCGGATCGCCGAACGTTGGGCTGGGGCCCAAGTTGATGGCGGCCGGCCAGGGCGACAAAGAACCGGGGGCGGGGACGCCCCGGCTCGCTTCAGTGAGCCAGGCCCGGCCGGCGTAGACGCCCTGCGCCGGCAGCAGCGTGTCGACCGCGCCGAGATTTGCCGTGGGAAAGCCAATCTTCGCGCCCCGGCCGGCGCCGTGCGTGACCATGCCGCGAATACGATACGGCGCCGAAAGCAGCTTCTTGGCTTGCTGCACCTCGCCGCGCGACACCAAATCGCGCACCCGCGAGCTGGACACGATCGCGCCGTCGATCTCGACGCGTGGAACCACATCGAGCGAGATGCCGGCGGCTGCTGCAAGCTGCCCGAGCCGCTCGATGGTTCCTTCGCGGTTGTGACCAAAATAAAAGTTGGGGCCTTCCACGAGCGCCCGGGCGGCCAGCGCGTCGCGCACGATGCTCCGAAAAAACTCGTCGGCCGAGAGTTGCAGCAGTGCTTCATCGGTCGGATAGGCCACAATCCAATCCACGCCCTGGGCCGCCAACAATTCGGCCTTGCGTTCGGTCCACGTCAATGGCGGCGGACATTGTTCCGGTCGCAGTAGCCGGACCGGATGTGGATCGAACGTGAACACGATCGCCGGCCCACCCACCGCCTCGGCCCGCTGCAAGAGTTGCCGCACGATCGCTAAATGTCCCCGATGCACGCCATCGAAGTTTCCGATCGACACGGCGCCGCCACGCGCCGCGGCCGGAAGTGCTTCGAGATGGCGAATGATGTGCATGATTTAGCACGGAGCAAGGAGCGTGGAGTTTGGAACAACCGTAGCATCCGCTTGCGGTTTAGCTAAGTTCGCCCCAAAGTTTGAAACGCCACCGGCAAATAGTCAATCAAATCGCCCGCGATCATCGAAACATCACCCACCGACTCGACCGCCAGATCACCGGCTAAGCCGTGCAAGTGCGTGCCCAACCGCGCCGCGTCGAACGCTTCCATGCCTTGGCACATGAGGCCGGTGATGATCCCCGTGAGCACGTCGCCGGCGCCGCCGGTCGCCATGCCGGGGTTGCCCGTACGATTGATGCTGTAGCGCCGGCCGTCTGTGACCACGGTTTCGTGTCCTTTGAGGACCACGATCGTTTGACGCGTTGAATCGCGCTCGGCCAACTTTGCGGCCGCTTCGATGCGTCGCTCGTGTTCCAGTCGCTGCTTCGTGAACCGCGCAAACTCGCCCGGATGCGGCGTCAGCACTCGTACTCCGCCCGGCTCGCCTAGCACGCCGAACGTTTCCGCAAGCGCGAATAGGCCATCGGCGTCCACGATCATCGGCTTGTCGATCTCGCGATATAAGCGGGCGACGAATTGCGTCAGCACCGGGTCGCGGCTGAGTCCCGGACCGATTGCTACGACCGTCGAGTTCCGCGCCATCTCGGCCACTTCGTCGGCGGCGGGCGCAGCGATGTGACCGTTCAGGTCAGCCAGCGCGTGCGTCATGTAGGATGGTTCGAGCGACGCGACAACGTCTTGCACGCAGCGCGGCACGGCGAGTGTCACTAGCCCTGCGCCGCTGCGCAACGTCGCCCGACCGGCCAGTGCGATGGCGCCACTCATGCCGCGCGAGCCGCCGACCACGAGCGCACGGCCGTAGTCGCCCTTGTGGCTATCGGGCCGCCGCGGCGGCAGCCGAGGCATATTGGCGTGCGTTTGGTCGTCAAGTTTCATGGACAATACGACAGGATTCGGCGTTGCCGCCGACGCTAAGGCGTTCGGTAACTTCGCGTGGCGATTAGACCGGCCATGAACGCCGCTTTGAATCCGGCGTCGATATTCACCACTGCCACGTTGTTCGCGCAACTATTGAGCATCGAGAGCAGCGCGGAGATGCCGCCGAAATTCGCGCCGTAGCCGACGCTCGTGGGCACTCCGATCACTGGGCAAGCTACGTAACCCGCGACCACGCTCGGTAGCGCCCCTTCCATGCCCGCGATCACCACGATCGCGTCGGCATCCTGAAACTCGGCCAGACGTGCGGGCAAGCGATGCGGTCCGGCGACGCCCACATCGTGGATCATCGTTACCCGCACGCCCATCCAGTCGAGCGTCTCACGGACCTCTTCCGCCACCGGCAGATCGCCCGTGCCCGCCGTGATCACCGCCACATGTGCCGCCGCAGTTTTCCCCCTCCCTCTTAGGGAGGGGCCAGGGGAGGGTTCTCTCCCACCACTCTCGACCCGCGCATCCACTCGAAACGTCCGCGCCACCTCGTTGTGTCGTCCATCCGGAAACGCCGCCAGCAAGCTGGCGGCTTGGGAGGGCGTGAGCCGCGTCGCGAGCACGCGTTCGTAATGTCGAAGGAGCGTCGACACCACTTCGCGCAGCTGCTCGTTGGTTTTCCCCGGTCCGAACACGACCTCGGGAAAGCCGCAGCGACGCCGGCGATCGAGGTCCACAGTTACGGCCGAGGGGTCCATGCCGTTAGTGTACCCCGGCGACTACCCAGCATACAGATGCCCACGATGAGCAGCAGCCACGCGCCAGGTTCGGGTACGTTTGACAGACTGAATTCACCACCACCACCGCTACCACCACCGCCGGCCGTTGCGCCGAAATTGTTTCGCCACGTGGTGTAAGCGGCCGTGTCTCCCGGCATCGTCTTGCGCCACACCACATAGTCGGCCGCGTCGACCACGCCATCCTCGTTGAAGTCGCCGGGAAGATCTTCCGCCGGCATCAAATGGTAAATGATGGTCACATTATCCA
>JAKEIB010000038.1 GCA_022614705.1 Planctomycetota bacterium
CACCCAAAGCAAGCTCACACGTATGTCCAATAACCCTTCGCTAATTCGCGGCATCTTCTTCCGTTGTTGTGTTGCAGATTTTTTCGGATGAGCCATATCTACAAGTTTGGTGGTAACTTACAAGTAAACCACAGTACGATTACCGGCAATAGTGCTACCTTCAGTGGTCTTGGGCGCGGAGGCGGAGGCATTTTCACGTACGCTTCGATCCCGCCGACAGCGACGATTAATCACACAATCGTGGCTGGTAATTTCCAAGACGACTTCATCACGCAGGCCGACATCCGCGGGCCAATCGCTGCCGAATACAGCCTCATTGGCGACAAATCGTTCGCGACAATTACGGACAACGGCGGGAATCTGATTGGCACGGCTGCGTCGCCGATTGACCCGCTGCTAGCCCCGCTGAGCGACAACGGCGGTCCAACGCTCACGCACGCGCTGTTGCCCGGCAGTCCGGCGATTGATGCTGGCGATCCGGCGGCGGTGGCGGGAATGGGCGGCGTGCCGCAGTTTGATCAGCGAGGCAGTCCTTTTGACCGGGTGGAAGACGGCGATGGTGGGGGCGGCGTGCGTATCGATATGGGCGCGTTCGAGAAAGCGACGCCGATTGTTGTGTCCACGCTGGTAGACGAAAGCGACGGAGATTTTGCAGCTGGCGACTTGTCGCTGCGCGAGGCGATTGAGCTGGCAAATCTGGTTCCAGATCCGAATGAGATTCGGTTTGCTGCTGCGCTCACGAGCGGCGGGCTGGCCACCATTATGCTGACGCTTGGGGAATTGACGATCACCGACCCCGTGTCGATTGATGGTCCAGGTGCGGACCTTCTGACGGTCGATGCCAGCGGCAATGATCCAACGCCGACCGTCAATGACCACAATGGTAGCCGAGTGTTCGATATCGATGACGGCGACAGCGGGACGCTGATTCCGGTGGATATCATTGGCCTCACGCTCACCGGCGGCGATGTTTCAGGAAACGGCGGTGCCATCCGGACTATTGAAAATTTGACTGTCAAAGATAGCAATATCAGCGGCAATTCGGCGTCGGGCCACGGCGCTGGGATCGCCGTCGGATATGCCGAGTTGACCGTCGTGTCCAGCACGGTCGCCGGCAACTCGACGAGCGGCTACGGTGGCGGCATCCACGCCGACCACAGCAACGTCACAGTGACCGGCAGTACGATCAGCGGCAACTTGGCCGTGGGGGCCTTTGCCAGCGGCGGCGGCATCTTCAGCAGCTACGGCACGCTGACCGTTACCTCCAGCACGATCAGCGGCAATTCGGCCGATCTGGTGGGCGGCGGCATTGTCAACTATTACGGCAGTCTCACCATTCGCCACAGCACGATCAGCGGGAACCGGGCCGACACGGAGAATAACGGATATGGCGTTGGCGGCGGCATTATCGCTGTCAGTTTCGGACTGGACATCGTTAATCACACGATCTTGGCGGGAAATACGCGCGGGCTGGGCGCGCGCGACGACATCGCCGGCGCAATCACCGCGGAGTTCAGTATCATCGGGGACAAGAGGGACGCCACAATCACCGATTTCGGTGGGAATCAGATTGGAACCACGGCGTCGCCGATCAATCCGCAGCTAGGCCCACTGGCCGACAACGGCGGGCCAACGCTCACCCACGCCTTGTTATTCACCAGTCCGGCGATTGACGCGGGCGATCCGGCGGCGGTGGCGGGGGTGGGCGGCGTGCCGCTGTTCGATCAGCGCGGCGATCCATTTTCGCGTGTCGTCGGCAACCCTTCCCCATTAGCTGCGCGGATCGATATCGGCGCCTATGAGAATCAAGCAGCTCGCTTCATCGTCGACATACTCGCAGACGAGAGCGACATGAACTTCTCCGCTGGCGACTTGTCGCTTCGTGAGGCGATCGAGCGGTCGAACCTTAACCCAGATCTCAATGCGATCGTATTTGCCGCGGCGCTCACCAGCGGCGGGCCGGCCACGATCGCGCTTAGTCCTGTACTGGTCGGCGGCGGGGGACAATTGACGATCACCACCGACCTGTCGATCCATGGCCCCGGGGCGTCGCTATTGACGATCGACGCCAGTGGCAACGACCCGACGCCGGACTCAACGCTAAACGACGGAGACCCGACGAACGACGGCGATGGAAGCCGCGTGTTTAATATCGATGATGCGAGTAGCGGCACGCTTATCGACGTGGAGCTCGTCGGCCTGACGCTAACTGGCGGCGACGCGCTCGACGCGGGGGGCGCCATCCGGACCCTTGAAAATTTGACCGTCAAAGATAGCAATATCAGCGGCAATTCGGCGTCGGGCGACGGCGCCGGCATCGCCGTCGGCTATGCCGAGTTGACGGTGGTGTCCACGACGATCAGTGTCAATTCGGCGGGCTACAACGGTGGTGGCATCCGCAACGAAAGTGGCAACGTCACGATTACCGGCAGTACAATCAGCGGCAACACATCCCGCCCAACAGGCGGCGGCATCGCCAGCGGTGGGGGGAACCTGACCGTGATCGACAGCACGATCCGCGACAACGTCTCGCTTGCTGAAAGCGGCTTCTTAGCCGGCGGCGGCGGCATTTGGTTTTCGGGCCTGTTTAAAAACCTGGGCGTGATCAACAGCACGATTAGCGGAAACACAGCTGGGGTAAGCGGCGGCGGGATCTTCGTCTATGAGGGCAGCCTGGCTCTCACCCACTGTACGATCACGTCGAACATTGCTGCTTCAGGCCTATTGCATCTTGGGTCTGGTGGCGGAATTCGCAACGCCGGTCAGTTTGGATCGGCAACGGCAACGCTGGACCATACCATTGTGGCCGGCAATATCCGGCTTTTTGGCGTTAGTGGCGTCCGTCGTGACGACATCTCCGGGGAAGCGGCGGCCCGGTTCAGCCTGGTCGGCGATAGCACGGGCGCGTCGATTACTGACAACGGCGGGAACGTGATTGGCACGTCAGAGTTGCCCATCGACGCGCTCTTGGGGCCGCTGGCCGACAATGGCGGGCCGACGATGACGCACGCGCTCTTGTCGGACAGCCCGGCGATTGACGCTGGCGACCCGGCGGCGGTGGCAGGCGTCGGCGGCGTGCCGGAGTTTGATCAGCGCGGCGCGCCGTTCGAGCGTGTTCGTGATGGCGACGCGCCGGAAGAGGTCGTGATTGATATCGGCGCGTTCGAAGTGCAATCGTTCATGCCAGGACCGGCGCTGCTGGGCGATTACAACCAGAACGGCGTCGTGGACGCGGCCGATTATGTCTTTTGGCGGAAGACACTGGGAACTTCCGGCGTGCCAGCCTATTCCGGCGCCGATGGCGACGGCGACGGCATGATTGATCAAGACGATTACGGTGTCTGGCGGGAGAATTTTGGTGAGACGCTGCCGCTTGGAGCAGGGAGCACGGAGCAAGGAGCAGGGAGCGGGGGGCAGGGAGCGGTGGTAGGTCAGGCTGTGCCTGACGTGTCGGGGTCGCGTCAGGCGGAGCCTGACCTACGCGTTCTCGCGCAGCCGCAAGGGAATGTCGAGGTCGGCGCTGCTAGGCAAGTTCGCCGCGGCGAATCCCCAGCGACCAGCAGTGGCACTGGAACGGCCGAATTGCGGATTGCGGATTTCCCGCCGCGGCGGGTGGACTTCTTGCGGAATGGGGAGAGTCGAGAGTCGAGGCGACTCGCTGCGCAGGTACCCCGGAGTCGAGAGTCTAGCGTCGAGAGTCAAGAGCCAGCACGATTGCGCGATGCTGCGCTCTTGGCGTGGCTGACGTCGCAATCCGGCGAGCGTAATCGGGACGCCGTGGTGGAAGGTGGGAGCGCAGGCAAGGAGGACGCCGAGGACGCGGCCGATGAATTATTCGAGGCGCTCGATGCGGCCTTGGAAACGCTCGTAAATCAATTGAGCCGCTAAGTTTGCGCGGGCGGCTGTTTCCCAGTGCCGTTAATCCCGAGGGCAGTCGAAATTGGCGTGCGTTTGGACAGCGTTACCACGACCGCACCAGACTCTTGTTCCTTCCGGCGCAAGTCCGCGCAGATTGCGTCGAGGTCGTAATTGAACTGGCGTGCGTATTCGTCCCGCGCTTTACGCACTTCCGCGATGATTGGATCACGTGTTATCATCATCATTCTCTAACAGTTCCCGCGGGGTACAGATGATCGGCGGCTCATAGCCCGCGTCTCGACATATCTTCTCGATTTGCTTTCTTAGCGCGGCATTGGCGATGTGGGAGCAATTCCATGTCACCAAATAATTCATACCATGCACGGCGGCGAAGGCAATATGCAGCGCGTCGGTCTGCGCCCGTGGCGGCAACGGTACTCCATTGAAAAGCGCCTTTGCGAGCGAGTTCACTTCGGCAGTCGTAGCCAGCTGGGGTATTCCCTGGAGTGCTTCCAGCCGCCGCTGTGCCGCTCCTAAATCTCCGGCGCTGATCTCTTCCACAACGGGCTGAGACACGTACATATCAAACTCATCCCGATGAGATTCCCACCATCGCCGAGTAATTTCTTGATCGGCCACTGTGACCAAATCACGGCTGGGCCAGGCCGTCAAATAACTGATGATCGTCGTTTCGAGGTAAGCAGACGGTTTCATGCGTGCAGATTATCCTGCGAAACGGCAAAGAGCCAGTCCCAGTTGGTTTTGCGGAGTAGGGGGACAGTCCCATTTTGCTCCGCGGACTGCGCAAAATCGGGACAGTCCCCGACGTTATTTAGTACCGCATCGCCGGCTGCATGCCGGTGACGGTCGGGGGTTCGGTGGAAGGGGCCGCAACAACTGGCGCGCCGACGGCGCCTTGAAGTTGGGCGACGCGGGCGGCGACTTCCGGTTGGAAGCGGTTGAGCGAGAGTGAGCGCTGGTAATTGGACAGGGCTTGCATGTGGTCGCCCGATTGGTCGCGGAGCCGGCCGAGCGCGGTGAGGGCCCGGGCGTTGTGTGGGTCGATCGTGAGCGCATCGACGAGTTGTGTCTTGGCCTGTTCGGTTTGACCGACTTCTTCCAGTAGGCGGGCCAGCTCGATTTTCGGATCGGGCGATTTCGGCGCGGCGCTCGACCAGTGGTTGAGCAATTTGAACGCTTCCGGCTGCCGACCCGATTCGTTGAGCAGCACGGCCAGGCCGCGGTAACACTCGGTGTGGTTCGGGTCGCGCTCCAGGCACTGGTTGTACAAGTTCTCGGCCTGTTGCAAATCGCTGTGGCGGCTGTAGAGCGTGCCCGTTTTGTGCAGCGATGCGGCCAGGTTGTAGTAGCCTTCCGGGGAGCGGGGGTCCTGCGCGATCGCTTGTTGGAAACGGTCGGACGCTTGCTGGTAGTTGCCTTGCTGGTAGAGTCGCACGCCTTCGACGTTGGCCGCCTGGGAGGCGATGTTGCTGCATCCGCTTGTGGCAGTAATGCAAACGAGCAACGCGGCGGCAGCCAAACGGCCGTGCAGATTCGAGGAGCGCTTGATCGTGTTGGCGTGGGTCGACAAGGTGATGATTCGCGGGATCGAGTCGGCGTGAAAAGATGCGCGACGCGGAGTGGCGCCGGGAAAAGTCGGCGAACCGTATCAGGGTGCTGAAATCGGCACAAGACAGCTTGGTTGATGCAATCGTTCGTTAGCCGCGACCAAACCGGGTCTCCGGCTGCCAGCGACCAGGTTTGGTCGCGGCTATTACGTCCGTATGACGCGAAGGTTTGCGCAAGCCGGAAAAACCGGATTACCCCGCATGTCTGTGCAATTCGCCCATTTTTCCTGTTTGTTTTACTCACCGCAGGACGCTTTCCGATGCTTTCATGCAATGTCGGTGGCATTTTTCCACAACGGCAGATTCCGCGGTCTGTCATTCTGAGCGAAGCGCAGCGTAGCGAAGAATCTCGCCGTGAGGCGACGTAGATCCTTCGGTCGCCGAGCCTCCCTCAGGATGACAGAACCGGTATCCCTCCCCAATTCGATCCTTCAGGCAAAAGCACAACGATGCCGCTCGGCTCGCGGCATCTACAGGAGCAGCAACTGTGGCCCAGCACAAAACGTCCAGCAAAACGGGCGGCCTTCGCCGCACTTCCGCCAAGTCCATGAAGAAGTCCGGCTCGCGATCGACGAAATCGTCGCCATCCAAAGTGGGCCGCGCACGGTCGGCGTCTTCGGCCGGCGACGAGGAAGTTTCGATCGATCGCCGTCGCGCGGCGCGGCGCGGCGACGAAACGAGTAAAGTTCCGACGACGTCGGAGAACGCACCGAAGCTCGAGCGGCGGAAGAAAGTAAATCGCCGCCGGCAGATCGATCCGACCACCTGCGAGCGCGATTACACCGAGCAGGAGGTGGAGTTTATGAACGCGTTGGATGACTACAAGCACAGGAGCGGCCGGATGTTTCCGACCTGCAGCGAGGTGCTGGAGGTGTTGCGAGGTCTGGGTTACGTGAAGCTTTCCGTGGCCGAGCTGAGTGCGTTGCCCGTCGACGGTTTGTCGATGGCGTCGGCGAAGCCGATGCTGGGCGATTGGCCGGCGTCGTCAGCGGCAACTGGGGCTAGTGACGAAAGCAGTGCTTTGGAGCGCGACCCGCAGTTGGTTTATTGAGTGGAGCGCGCTCGAACCCTCCCCTATCCCCTCCCTAAAAGGGAGGGGATTATGGCTGCGCGTCGTTGAGCATGTCGCGCAGCTCGTCGGGTGAGACGTCGGCCAGTTCGAGGCCGCGGGCGTCGAGCTGTTCGTTGACCTTGATGATGGTGTCGCGCATCAGCCCATGAGTTTGCTCCGAGCCACCGGCCAGGAGGAAGTTATTTCCTCGGGTAATCCGTTTGTGGCCGTCCTTGGCGTCGAAGGCCAGGCCCAAGAGGGCGGCAAAACGCCGGTCCGAAATCCGATTTTTGGAAGTCATCGTGTGATCGTCGAGGTGATTTTGTGCGGTGCAGCCGAGTCGATGGCCGACGTGAAGTCGACAAAACTTGTGTCGGTCGTGTGGTACAGTTTGTAGTCGTCTCGCTCCGCGAGACGCACTTTCCTCTCGCGGAGCGAGAGGACTACACTATCGTACTTAGCCGCTGGGCCAGCGAAAAGAGAGAATACGGTTAGCGTCGGCGGGTCATTTCGCGAAGAATGTCGGCCGCCGCTTCGCGACTGTCCTTGCTCTGTTGCTCCGGCCGGGGGGGTAACTTGCCCGGTTTCTTCTTGGCGGGCGCTCCCTTGCCGCGTTTGAACAAGCTCCAGCCGCCGCTGCCTGCCTCATCCGTGGGCGCGTCGTTGGAAGCATCATCCACTTCAGCGGATGCCGTTTCATCCGCGACTTCTTCCGTTTCATCCTTAGCGGGCAATTCATTCACCAAAGGAATGCGACCGTGGGCCCTGGTCTCTTCCAACTGCATGGCCAGCGTTTCGTTGAGATTCGCCTCGCCGTTGGCATCGTTCATGCCGAGCAGCCAGCGTGAGATGTCGTCTTCCGAAGTGCTGCCGTCCGACTTGCTGATGGTGCGCTGCACGACGTCGGCCACGTCTTTCACGGGCGGCTGCTTCCGCGGCTTCGGTTGTTCCGCGGCCGACGAGGACGCAGCGGGCGATGCAGCGGCCGGCCTGGCTTTCTCGGCAGTTGCGATTTTGAACTTGAGCGGACCGACGCGGAGCTCATCGCCAGGCTTAAGCGCCACTTCCTCGGCAATGCGCGTATCGTTGACGTACGTGCCGTTGCGACTGCCAAGATCGCGCACCTTCCAACTTCCGTCCTTGCGAACGATGGCGCAATGGCGACGACTAATTGCCTCGCTGCCAGCGCGCAGCGAGCACTCCTTGGCTCGCCCGATGAGAAACTTATCTTTCTTCAGCGGGATTTCGAGGCCTTGTTTGGCGCCGGCCAGTACGATTAGTTTCAACTCCATCGGTGCTTACCTTGCTCCGCAATCGACAAAAAAATTACACAACAAGAGCGTATCTTTTCGCGGAAGCAATAGTTTTGAGTGGTCCGTCGAATTGACGCTGGCGGCGGCCGCCGCGCCGGAAAATAAAAATATACCTGACCACTCGCGCGATAAGTCGTTGATTAAATCATATACAGCCGGCGAGCTCCTTTCGTAAAAAATTCCGCTGCATTCTAATATTTCCAGTCCCCGAGTATACACCCCCATACGGGTGGTAGCAAATAGCGTTCCGCCGTGCCGGAAACCGGGTCGCGACGACCGTCGTTGGCCGGCCGAATCGAAACTGGATGGGACCGGGATTCGCAGCCTGTCCGGCCGCTATTCTCTCTTCGGCCCCACGGCCGAGGCCGCTTAACGGCGTTTTGTCCAAGCTGCCGACGCGTACTTATTATTCGCGAGTTGCCGGGCATTTGATTCCAAGTCCGGCGGCAATTCGGCCTGGGACATGTGTAGTGACAACTTGCGGAGAATTGCCTCGCTAATCGCCGTCGAGAGTTCGTCGGTCGAAGCGTCGATCCCGACCGATTCGCTTAACCCGGCGAGCTCGGGCGCCGCCAGCGACGTGTTCCAAAGCAGGCTGCCATGTTGCAGGATGGCGCCCTGATGGCGACGCTGGGCACTGCCCAGGACTTTCCAATCCGGCGACGCTGTACGAGCCGCATTGTCACCCGGATCGATGGAAGTCTCTCGCGACCGAAACACGACGTCGCCACGAGCCCGCCGTTGGAAACATAAAAACGGTTCCTCGTGGGCAGACATGGTAGACTCCTGGTCGCGGCGTAGCAGAATCCAACGAGAATCTTCGCCGCCGAGCATCGGCTTCAGCGCCGCGATGAACGCGTCGTGAACGGACGCGTACAAACTTTCCGTCTGCCGGGCGAGCGGATGGTTGGCCGGCAGCGCGAGGCTATACGTCAGCTCGCGGTCGTGCAGGATCGCGCCGCCGCCCGTTTGCCGACGGACGCAAACGCACTCCCGACTGGCCAGGTGTTGATTTCGGTCGCCGTATTGTTGGAAGTAGCCTAGCGACAGCGTCGGTTCACTCCATTGATAGAGTCTCAGCGTGGCGATGCCGCGGACAGCCGCGTCGATCAAGAGCGTTTCGTCCACCGCCATGTTCCATGCACCGGACGCGGGCCGATCGATGATCAGGCGATGAGCAACCACACGCGTTATGCCTCCGACCAAGCGAGAATCGGCTGACGGGCCGCGCGGACTTCATCGGGCCGACTGATGGGCGTGGTGTGCGGGGCGTCGCGCAGCGACCGGGCATCTTCTTCCGTGATACGGAATAGCGTTTCGGCAAAAGCGTCGAGCGTTTCCTTGCTTTCGGTCTCCGTCGGCTCGACCATGATCGATTCCTTCACTGTGAGCGGGAAATAAACGGTCGGCGCGTGGAAGCCGAAGTCGAGCAGCCGCTTGGCGATGTCCATGGCCGAGATGCCTTTGTCGCTTTTCAGCTTGGCGGCCGAGGCCACGAATTCGTGCATGCAGCGGTCGCCCTGCGGCACGGGCAGGAAGTGCTTCACGCGGCTGAGCAAGTAGTTGGCATTGAGCACCGCGTTCTCGCTCACGCGCCGCAGGCCGTCGGGGCCGTGGGTGCGGATGTAACAGTATGCCCGGACGAGCACGCCAACATTGCCAAAGAACGCCCGCACGCGGCCGATGGATTTGGGGCGGTTGTAGTCGAGGCGGAAGTGGGTAGGGTTCAGGGTTCGGGGTTCAGGGTTCAGTGAAGAATCAGTTTCCAAGTCCGAATCTGAACCCTGAACCCTGAACCCTGAACCCTCCTCGCGTACGACCACGGGCGTCGGCAAATACGGTGCAAGCTCCTCCGTCACACAAATCGGCCCCGCACCGGGGCCGCCGCCGCCGTGGGGGCCGCTGAACGTTTTGTGCGGATTGTAGTGCTGCATGTCGGCGCCGAAATCGCCGGGGCGGGCGATGCCGAGGATCGCGTTCATGTTCGCGCCGTCGAGGTACACCAGGCCGCCCGCTTTGTGCACGGCGTCGGCGATCTCGCGCATCTTCGGCTCGAAGATGCCGACTGTGTTCGGGTTGGTGATCATGAACACGGCAATCTGGTCGTCCAGCAGGCGGTGAAAGTCGTCCATGTCGAGCGTACCACTCGGCAATGTCTTCACCGTGACTGTTTCGAAGCCGGCCATCGTGGCACTGGCCGGGTTCGTGCCGTGGGCGCTGTCGGGCACGAGCACTTTCGTGCGCTTGCTCGTGGCGGCAGGCGGCTCGCCTGCCTTTACGGTGACAGGCGAGCCGCCTGTCACTACGGCTTGATCGCGGAAATATGCCGACGCGACCCAGAGCGCGGTCAACTCGCCATGCGCCCCGGCCGCGGGTTGCAACGAGCAGGCATCGAGCCCGGAGATTTCCTTGAGATACTCCTGCAACTCGTACAGCAATTGCAACATGCCCTGCAGCGATTCTTCCGGTTGATACGGATGCAGATCGGCGAAGCCCGGCATGCTTGCGACGCGCTCGTTCCGCTTCGGATTGTACTTCATAGTACACGAGCCGAGTGGATAAAAATTCGTATCGACGCTCATGTTGAGCTGCGAAAGATTCGAAAAATGCCGCACGACCTGCGGCTCGCTCAACTCAGACAGGGCAGGGGGCGCGCTGGCGAGCGCGCCAGCCGGCAACAATTCCATTACCGCCCGCTCCGGCACGTCGCACGCCGGCAAACGGTGCGAGCGGCGGCCGGATTCGGACAGCTCGAAAAGCAATTTGGTGTCGCGAGTGTTACGCATTGATAAATATGGCTGTTGAATGAACAACGAAGGCACGAAGAACACAAAGGTCCAATACGTCGCGTCTTTGTCTTTCTTCTTCGTGTCCTTCGTGCCTTTGTAGTTTAATTGTGTCTGCTTAATGTCTCGATCAGGGCGTCAATTTCTCGTGAGGTGCGTTTTTCTGTTACGGCGATCAGGAAGCAATCGCCTAGTTCGGGATACCATTTCCCCAGTGGCACACCGGCAAGGAAGCCGGCGGCGAGGGCGTTTGACAGCAACTCATCAACGCGGTCTTTGCGGTCGCGGATGACGAATTCTTTGAACGTCGGGGCGTCGAATGCCAGTTCGAAGCGGTCGTGTTTGCAGATTTGTTCGGCGGTGTAGCGGGATTTTTGCAGGCAGAGGTTGGCCGTTTCGCGAAGGCCTTGCGGGCCGAGGAGGGCAAGGTAAATTGTCGCGCGCAGGGCGAACAGGCCTTGATTGGTGCAAACGTTGCTCGTGGCTTTTTCACGACGGATATGTTGCTCGCGGGTTTGCAGCGTAAGAACGAAACACCGCTTGCCGCGGCGGTCGACCGTCTGGCCGGCGATTCGACCCGGCATGCGGCGGACCAGTTTCTCGCGGCAGGCCATGATGCCCAGGTACGGACCGCCGTATTGCATGGGCGTGCCCAGCGTGTGCCCCTCCGCGACGGCAATGTCGGCGCCCCAGTCGCCCGGTCGTTTCAACAGGCCGAGGCTGATCGGGTCGAAGGCGGCCACGACGAGCGCGCCGGCGTCGTGGGCGATTGTCGCTAGTGAAGCGGCGTCTTCCACGCAACCGAAAAAGTTCGGTTGCTGCACGACGACGCAGGCCGTTGTGCCGTCGATCGCCGCTGCCAGGTCCTGCGGCCGCGTAACGCCACCGCGGGTACCCACCGTTACCACCTCGACTCCCAAGTTTGCGAGGTAGGTGGCAATCGTCTGACGATATTCGGGATGCAAACTCGCGGACACGACGGCCTTGCCGTAGCGTCGCGTGCTGCTGACGGCCATGAGCACCGCTTCGGCCGTCGCACTGCCGCCGTCGTACAGGCTGGCGTTCGACACGTCGAGGCCGGTGAGCCGGGTGATGAGCGTCTGGTACTCGAACACGACCTGCAAATTGCCCTGGCTCACTTCCGGTTGATAGGGCGTGTACGAAGTGTAAAATTCTCCGCGGCCGGCGATCTCATCGACGACCGCCGGGATAAAGTGGTCGTAGCTGCCGCCGCCGAGGAAGCACACCTTCGAGCCCACGTGCTCGTTCTTTGCCGCCAGCGCGGCCATGTGCTGCGTGAGCTCCATCTCGGACATCGCAGGCGGAATCGCTAGCGGCCGCTGGAGGCGCATTTCGGCCGGAACCATCGCGAACAGATCTTCCATCGAGCCGGCGCCGATGACGGCGAGCATCGCTTGTTGGTCTTCGGGGGTGTTGTACAAATACGGCATCGGGAAAATGACGAATGACGAATGGCGAATGACGAATGCGATGCAGCTAGCAGGGATCGTTATTCGGAGTTGTCGTGGCTGGTGTTTCGGTCACAGGATCGCCGGATCTTGGAGAAAATCAAATGGAGTTCCTTGGCTTCCTGCCAAAGTGGGCGAGCCGGTGGTTTGCTCAGCGGAGCAGCGCGGGCGATCATGCGGAACCAATACTTCGTTTCTCGGGCTTCCTTGCGACACAACCCGATTTTGTGCCGAAAGTCCCTCTTCGACTCGGCATCGTCCGCCTCGCAGTAGTTTGCGCCGATGCTCGTTCCAGCGCGCACCAGCTGCGTGATGAGAGGCATGGTCACCGCGTTACGCTCAACATCCAAAGCAAAATCGATCACGCGCTCCGCAAACACGGCCGTACGTTCCTCAAGATCATATTTGAGAACAGCATCCGATTCGCGGACGTCCCCCGCATTCTCATTCGTCATTCGACATTCGTCATTCGTCATTGTTCTTCACACTGCTTCTGATACGCAGCGTGGTCCATCAAGTTCTTCAGCCCCGCCTCGTCGCCGATCTTGATGCGGGCGATCCAGCCGTCGCCATAGGGATCGCGGCTGAGGATTTCCAGGTTGTCGGGCAGCGACTCGTTGACGGCGATCACCTCGCCGGCGACCGGTGCGTAGACATCGCTCACCGCCTTCACCGATTCGACTTCGCAGAACGACTCCTCGGCCGACACCTGCCGGCCGATTTTGGGCAGCTCAATGAACACGAGATCGGTGAGCGCCTCCACGGCAAATGACGTGAGACCAACGGTGGCAATCTTCTGGCCGCCCTCGCTGACAACGGCGACCCATTCGTGCGTCTTGGCGAACAACAATTTGTCGGGATTCACGAAAACACTCCTATGTTTCAATATGTTGTTTCACCACAGAGGACACGGAGGGCACGGAGGACATCCATTTTTGAACAGGAGGAAACAGAGGAAACGGAGTTCAATTAACGTTCCGACATTCGTGCTTTCTCCGTTTTCTCCGTTACCTCCTGTTCCAAATCTTCTCTGTGCTCTCCGTGTCCTCTGTGGTTAGTTCTTCCTCCCGCGATCGTAAAACGGCAGCGGCACGACGGTGGCGGCGTGCTGGGTACCGCGGATGTCGACGGCTAGGCGAGTGCCGACCGCTTGGGCGGTGGGGCGGACGTAGGCCATGGCGATCGGCCGCTCAAATGTCGGCGAGAACGTGCCGCTCGTGACTTCGCCGACGATCTCGCTGCTTTGTAGCACGGGGCAACCTTGTCGCGGGACGCGTTTGCCCTCGACATGCAGGCCGATCCTGACGGGTTGCGTCTTGTCGACCGAGAACCGTTCCAGCACATCGCGTCCGACGAAATCGCGGCCGCTCAAGTTCACGGCAAAACTCAGCCCGGCTTGAATCGGATTGATCGCTTCGCTCAGTTCGTGCCCATAAAGCGGCATCGCCGCTTCGAGGCGCAGCGTGTCGCGAGCGCCCAGACCGGCCGCCATTCCGCCCACTTGTGCGGCCGCCTCGACGATGCCGTCCCAAATATCCGTTGCAATATCCCTATCGCAAATGATCTCAATGCCATCTTCCCCGGTATAACCAGTGCGGCTGACGGTGACTCCGTTTCCAGCGAAATAGCCGCGGTCATAGTGGTAATAGCGCATGCCGCCGAGATCCAACGCCGGCGCTGAGCTATCCATCCTGAAGAAAGATGCAAGCACTTCAATGGCCTTCCGGCCCTGCACGGCAATCATCGCGGTTTGCAATGTAACGTCGCCGATTGAAAGAGCGTCGCGTTGCGACGAACGCTGTTGCCAAGCGGGCAGCTGCTCGCGAAGCCAATCGACAATCTTTTCCCGATTGCTGGCATTGACAACCATCGCGTACGGTCGGACTCCATCGGCCGTACCGCCATACAGAAGCACGTCGTCGAGGATGCCGCCTAACTCGTTGCACACCAGGCCGTAGCGAACTTGGTCTGGCTTCAAGTCTGTGACACGACGCGTGACGACACTGTCGAGGAACGCGGCCGCCGCGGTGCCGAAGAATTGCAGCCGGCCCATGTGCGAGATGTCGAATACGCCGACGGCATTGCGCGTGGCGTAGTACTCGTCGGTGATCGAAGTGTATTGAACCGGCATCGACCAGCCGGCGAAGTCGATCATCCGGCCGCCGTGTGCGACGTGCCAATCGTGGAGCGGGGTGCGGAGTAAGTCAGTCGTCGACATCATCGGCGGTCGAGCAGCGGCGGGGCTGAGTTGTCAAATGGTACCGTATTCTAGTTGCTAATCGCGAGACTGTCATGGGGCCGCTGAACACGGAAAATGCTATTGTATTTTGCGCGAACCTGGAAAGTTGACGCGAAAAATGGGATACTTGTGGCGAGGTCACTTTGTTCGACCGTGATGGCACTTCGTTCTTTTCTGGAAACAATCATGCATCGCCAATTTTTCCTCGGGCTTATGGTTTTTGCGGCTGGTGATCAACTTTTGTTTGGTGCCGACAACTGGCCGCAATGGCGTGGTCCGCTTGGTACGGGCGTGGCGGCGGATGGCGAATATCCCGTTGAGTTCTCGGGGGATGAAGGCGTTGCATGGAAGGTCGAGTTGCCGGGCCGGGGTTCGTCGACGCCCGCCGTGTGGGGCGATCAGATTTTTGTGACGTGCGGCATCGACGGCCAGGACGGAGTGGTGTGCTACGGCATGGATGGCAACGAGCGCTGGCGGCAAACCCTGGGCGAGGAGCGCCCGGGCAAGCATGCCAATGGCACGGGAAGCAATCCGTCGCCGGTGACCGACGGCAAGCATCTGGTCGTGTATTACAAGAGCGGCACGGTCGCGTGTCTCGATCTGAGCGGCGAAGTGCTCTGGAAGGTGAATTTACAGGACCGCTATGGCGAGGACACGCTGTGGTGGGACCTCGGCACGTCGCCCGTGTTGGCCGAGGGCCGCGCGATTGTCGCCGTGATGCATGAAGGCGATTCGTATCTTGTGGCCTTGGATCTATCGAACGGTGAAGTTGTCTGGAAGCAGGACCGCAAGTATGAAACGTCTCGCGAATCGGACCAGGCTTATACAACGCCGCAAATCGTGCGGCTGGACGGGAAGGATGTCGTCGTCACTTGGGGCGCCGATCATCTGACGGGGCACGACGCGGCGAGCGGCGAACTAGTGTTTGAATCCGGAGGCTTCAATCCAACGAATGAGGGCATGTGGCGCGTGATCGCCTCGGCGGCGATCGAGGGCGGCATCGCGGTCGTGCCCTATGGCCGCGGTGAGTTCCTGGCCGGCGTGCGATTGGGCGGTACGGGCGACATCACGGCGTCGAACCGACTTTGGGATAAGAAAGGCCTCGGCGCGGACGTGCCGACGGCGGTGGTTCGAGACGGCAAGGCGATTCTGCTGACCGATCGCGGGCAGATCGTCTGCCTCGACATGGAATCCGGCGACGAGCTATGGAAGGCGAATTTGCCGCGGAATCGCAACAAGTTTTATGCCTCGCCGATGCTGGCGGGCAACAAGTTGTACTGTGCGCGCGAGGACGGCATGGTTTTCGTCGGAGAAGTAAGCGACGGCGGTTTGGAACTCCTTGCAGAAAACGAGATGGGAGATCGAGTCATCGCCACGCCAGTGCCGGTGCAAAACAGCCTGCTTATCCGCGGCGACAAGCATTTGTTTCGCATTCGCGCAGCGGAAGCCGAGGATGCAAACACGGGCGGCGGGCGCTAGGACCGGCCTCGCTTCCGCCGGCGTTCGTTTTTGCCGGGGCGAATTTTCTTCTTCTTGCCGCGAGGCGGTTTTGAGGCGGCTTTGCCGCGCGATTTGCCCGGCGGCTTGATGCGCGATTTCTTGGGACCGCCGGTTCTGGCCAGGAGCCGGAAGTCGAGTTCGCGGGTGTCGACGTCTACAGCCGCGACGGCCACGCGAACCGCGTCGCCGAGCCGATAGGAATTGCCGGAGCGGAAACCGGCGATCACGTGGCCGGCGCGATCGTAGCGGTAGTAATCGTCCGTGAGGGCGCTGATGTGAACGAACCCTTCGGCCGGAATCGTCACGCCCGTGATGAAGAGGCCGAAATTCTCGACGCCCGTGATCACGCCGTCGAGCTCCATGCCGATCTTGTCGGCCAGGTAGTTGAGCAGCTTCACCTTGTTGAGCTCGCGCTCGGCCTCGGTGGCTCGCTGCTCGCGTTCGCTGCAGTGGTCGCCGACCATGAGCATCTCGTCCATTCGCTGCTCGGGCTTCTTGCCGCGATTGAGCGTGTCGATGAGCCGGTGCACGGTAAGGTCCGGGTAGCGGCGAATGGGCGACGTGAAGTGGCAATAGGTGTCGCTGGCCAGCGCGTAGTGGCCCTCTTCCTCCGGGCTGTAGATTGCGCGCTGCATGGAGCGGAGCGTGGCGTAGTTGATCGCGTGTTCGCGAGTGTCGCCTTTCACCGCGTCGAGAAGCTTTTGCAGCTCAAAGCGGTTTTCCAGGTTTTCGACTTCAAAGCCCAGCTCGCGCACGAACTCGGTCAGCGAACGCATCTTTCGCGGATCGGGGCTGCCATGCGCGCGACGCAGAAAAATCAGGCCAGCGTCTTCGAGCTTTTCGGCCACGGCCACGTTGGCCGCGAGCATGAACTCCTCGATGATCTGATGGCTCTCCGTATTCTTTTCGAGGTGGGCGCCGGTGACGCGGCCATCGGTATCGAGATCGATCTTCAACTCGGGCATGGAGAGTTCCAGCGCACCGCGTTGAAAACGCCGGGCGCGGAAGATCATTGCCAGCTCGTGCATCCGGTTCAGCAGCGCGTCGACCTCCGGCGTAAGATCGCAGAATACGCTGGTGGGGTGCGTCCGCTTCTTTCCAATCGCGGTTTCCCGTTGCGCGGGCGAAAGCGATTTGGCCGCGAGGTATTCATCCACTTCTTCATAAGTGAATCGACGACGGCTTTTGATCGCGCTTTTGAATACATCGGTGGCGATGGAGGCCCCCTCCTCGGTGAACTCCATCATCGCCGTCAGGGCGTAACGCACCTTGTGTGGCTGAAGGCTGGCCAGGTTGTTGGAGATGATCTCCGGCAGCATCGGGATGACGCGGTCCGGCAGGTACACGCTGGTGGCCCGGTCGTAGGCTTCGCGGTCCAGTGGCGTCTTCGGCTGGACGAAGTGCGACACGTCGGCGATGTGCACGCCGAGCAGCCAGTGGCCGTTGTCGAGCCGCTCCAGCGAAATCGCGTCGTCAAAGTCGCGGGCGTCGACGGGGTCGATCGTGATAATCGATTTGTCCGTGAGATCCCGCCGGCCGCGGCCAATCGATTCGTCGAACTTGTCCGCCTGTTTGCGGGCATCCGTCAGCGCGTCCCCGGCAAACTCGCCGGGCAGATTGAACTCGTAGATGATCGACAACGTGTCGACGCCCGGCTGGCCACGCGGACCGAGCACCTCGACGATCACGCCCTCGCCGTCGCGGACGTGCGACGGGAAGCGGACCATCTCGACGACAACTTTGTCGTCCGCGCGGACACCCTTGGCGCCCGGATCGCCGACATAGATCGGGTGTGCGAAGATCTTGCCGTCAATCTGGGCCATGCCCATGCCGGCTTGCTCGAAGTACACGCCGACAAAGCGGTTCGTGGCCCGCTCGACGACGTCGATAATCCGCCCTTCCTGCTTGCCCATCCGGCCGCGCTTCGATTCGAGCCGCACGGAAACAATGTCGCCATTCGCCGCATCGCCCGTTTTGTTGGCCGGGATGAAGATATCGGCGTCGCGGCCTTCGGAACGCTGCGTGCCCTCCGGCCGCACGAAGCCGAAGCCGCCCTCCGCGCGGCGGAACGTGCCGGTAAAGTGCTTCGACGAACCGGACGGCTTGCTGCGTGCTTTTTCCTTATTGCGATTTGCACGGTGATCGACGACCTCGATTTTTTCTGCGAGCGCCGGCTTGCGGCTTCTCGATTGCTTGCTTGTGGCAAAAACCAAATGGCTCGGCCCCCACGCTATCTCGCCCGCTTTGACCATCTGCTTGATGGTCTTCTTCAACTCGCGCACATGGTCGTTGGCGAGCCCCAATTTCTTCGCAATTACGGCCGGTTTGACGGGTTGATAATCCGCGCTAGTGACAAGTTGCAGAACGTTGGTGCGAAGGTCAGATGGCATTGATCAATGAAAAGAAGCTAAGCCGCAAGCGGCGGAATGCGCTATTCGCCAGAACCCTGACCCCTGAACCCTGAACCCTTGTAGAGCTTCCGCCCCAGGTTGGTATGATACTGCGTCCAACTGCTCTCCACGTTGGGGCAGTCGATCATCAGCTGCGTGAAGCTGGCCAGCTTGGCGTCGAGGTTGTCGAGGTGGTGCAGGGCCACGGCTTCGAGCGTCATCGGCAGTTTGGGGCTGCCGAATTCGTATTCGCCGTGGTGGCTGATGACCATGTGCTTGATTTCGGTGACGAGCTGCTTGGGGAACGGCTCGCCGGCGAGCCGCTCAGCCTCGCGGACCTTGTCGTCGATCATCGTGATCGCCAGTACCATGTGGCCGAGGAGCTGGCCGTCGTCCGTGTAGGCGATTTCGCGATCGTACGACAGCTCGTCGATCTTGGCCGCGTCGTGCAACAGCGCGCCGACGAGCAGCTTGTCCTGGTCGAGCCGCGGGTAGCGCGGCGCGACGACGAGCACGAGCTCCATCAGGCCGACCACGTGTTCCAACAGGCCACCCTTATAGGCATGATGGTTTTTCATCCCGGCCGGGGCGGTCGTGAACTTGGCCATGAACTCAGTGTCCATCAAAAAGCACTCGGCCAGATTGCGGAGCTCGGGCGTGCGGATCGTGCGCAAAATCTCGGCGAGCCGCGTTGCCATGCGATCAATCTCGTCGGTCCGCAGCACGAGGTAGTCGGTCTCTTCGACTTCATCGGGCCGGGCACGGCGAATCGTGTTGGCGATGAGCTGCATGTTGCCTTGGAAAAGCTGCGTGTTGCCGTCGACCTTCACGTAGTCGCCGTTCTCGAACGCGCGGTATTCGTTCTCGCTGGCGTTCCACAGCCGGGCCGTGATCGCCCCGCTGCGATCGGAAAGCTGCAACTGCAAATAAAGATTGCCGTTGCGGTTGGGCCGCAACTGCTTTTCGGAGGCCAGAAACACTTGGCTTATCGGTTCGTTGTGCCCGAACTGGCACACGTATCGTCGTTCGGTCGTGGTGGACATGGAGCGGGGAGCAGGGAGCAGGGAGCAAGGAGTGAAACGACAGCCGCGAGCCAACGGCTCGCCGGTAAACAGCAACAAGCAATTCTAGGGCAGGCGACAAGGGGTCACAACTGGCGGTGAGTGTTCGCAGGATGGGTGCGATTCTCTAAGACGCGCTGATGCCTTAGAATGCGGGCCGTAAACCAGCGATGCATAGCATCGCGGCTATGCGATCACGACTGTTTTCTGGCTCTCGACCCTTGACTCTCAGCTCTTGACTCGCCCATGGCCAAGCAACCTCAGAACGCAATCAGCCCCACGCGGTCCGAAAACTATCCCGAATGGTATCAGCAGGTCGTGAAGGCGGCCGACCTCGCGGAGAATTCGGACGTGCGTGGGTGCATGGTCATTAAGCCGTGGGGCTTCGCGATCTGGGAGAACATCCAACGCCGGCTGGACGCGATGTTCAAAGCTACCGGCCACGAAAACGCGTACTTCCCGCTGTTCATCCCGATGAGCTTCCTGGAGAAAGAGGCGCAGCACGTCGAAGGGTTCGCGAAAGAGTGCGCGGTAGTGACGCACCATCGCCTGGAACCGGACGGGAAAGGCGGTCTGCGCCCCGCGCCGAGCGCCCAGTTGGAGGAGCCGCTCATTGTGAGGCCGACCAGCGAAATGATCATCGGCGCAACGTTCGCGCGCTGGGTGCAGTCGTACCGCGATTTGCCGATTCTCATCAATCAGTGGGCGAATGTCGTGCGCTGGGAATTGAGAACGCGGTTGTTCCTGCGCACGGCCGAGTTCTTGTGGCAGGAGGGGCACACGGTTCACGCCACGGACGCCGAAGCCCTGGAAGAAACGATGCGAATGCTCGACGTGTATGCCGACTTCGCCGAACACACGATGGCCATGCCGGTAATCAAGGGCGAGAAAACCGCGGGCGAACGGTTCCCCGGTGCGGTGAGCACGTTCGCGATCGAAGCGCTGATGCAGGATCGCAAAGCGCTGCAGGCGGGCACCTCGCATTTCTTGGGGCAGAACTTCGCTCGCGCACAGAATATCAAGTTTCAGGACGAGAACGGGCAGGAGGTATTTGGGTGGACGACTTCATGGGGCGTTTCCACGCGGCTGGTCGGCGGCCTGATCATGACGCACGGCGACGACGACGGTCTCGTGCTGCCGCCGAAGCTCGCGCCGGCACACGTGGTGATTATGCCGATCTTCCGCAGCGAAAACGAAAAGGCCGAGGTGCTGCCCTACTGTGCAAAGCTGGAGCACGAGCTGGCGTCTCAAACCTACGCGGGCGAGCCGATCCGCGTGCGGATCGATAACCGCGACATCCGCGGCGGCGAGAAGAAATGGCAATGGGTGAAGCGCGGCGTGCCGCTGCGCGTCGAAGTGGGGCCGCGCGACGTGGCGGCCGGCAAGGTGTCGCTGGGCCGTCGCGACCAGGCGGGCCGATTCGAGCCGACGCGGCCGGAGTTCGTCGCCAACATCGCCAAGACGCTGGATGAGATTCAACACGCGCTGCTGGCGCGGGCCCTCAAGCTGCGTGAAGAGTCGACGGTGCGAATCGATAACTTGAGGGAGTTCGAAGCCTTCTTCACGCCAAAGAACGCCGAACAACCAGAGATTCACGGCGGTCTGGCGTATTCGCATTTTGTCGAGTCGCCAGAAATGGATGAGAAGCTCAAGGCCCTCAAGGTCACGATCCGATGCATCCCGCTTGGCGGCGACGACGAGCCGGGCAAGTGCGTTTTTACTGGCCAGCCAAACAATCGGCGTGGCGTGTTTGCGAAGGCGTATTAAAAATGGCCACGAAAGGACACGAAAAGGCACAAAAAACAGGCAACGTGCATTTGATAGTACAATAGTCGTTTCTCGAAATTCTTGTGCGTGTTCGTGCCTTTTTGTGGCCATCAAACATGGGGCAGATTTCAGAACCAGCGAGAGTGCTCCAAGTTATCGCGGTCACAAGTCGCTATGACGAAGCCCTCAAGGCGGCACTGGAAGCCGAGGCCGAGTGCTATGGTCCGGTTGCACTGGTGAGTGAAGCATACCGTTTCACGGAAACGGAATATTACACAGCCACGATGGGGCCCGATTTGCGCAAGCAGTTCCTCGCGTTTCAGTGGCTCATGGATCCAGGCAATTTAGCCTACGTTAAGCGACAGACGAACGAGTGGGAAGCGCTGTACGCGTCCATGGGCCGGCATCCGGAGCCGCGGCCGGTGAATCTCGATCCCGGCTACATCACACCGGCAAAACTTGTGCTCGCGTCGACGAAGGATCATGCACATCGCATCTACCTCCGCGACGGAATCTATGCCGAGATTACGCTGACGTATCGCCAGCGCAAGTGGCAGCCCATGGAATGGACCTACCCCGACTATCGCCGCGACGACTATCAGAAGTTCTTCACGCAGTGTCGCGATTGGCTCTTGAATTGCAGTGCCGATGGCATCGCGGTAAAATAAACGAAGCAGCCGCGACTTCATTAGCTGTCATTCCGAGGTCCTCCGAGGAATCTGGCCCTTCCCCCTCGGAGGACCTCGGGGTGACAACTTCGCGAGAGAGCACCATGCGAAACTTGACGGTCATTCTGATCGCGGCGCTCGTCGGTAGCGCGGTGGGGGCGGCCCTGGCCTACGTCGAAGTTCGGTCGGATCACGACGCGGTTGCCGAACTCGCCGGCGAGAATGCCGTCCAGCCGCCCGCCGCGCAGGGCGAAACGGCGGCGCGAATCGAGGTCGTCGAGCCGCGTTTCAACTTCGGCAAGATGGAGCGCGGCCGAGAGAGATCGCATGAATTTGTGATTCGCAACGTGGGAACCGCACCGCTCAAGCTCAGAGTGGGCCAGACATCGTGTAAATGCACACTCGGCGAAGTGACGGGAGACGCCATTGGCCCGGGCGAATCGACTCACGTGCGGCTGGAGTGGTCGGCCCAATCGGACCGCGGCCCATTCCGTCAAACCGCAATGCTCCACACGAATGACCCACGGCAACCCGACGTGGAATTGACGATTGAAGGTGAGATCGTCGGGGCCACCGGCGTGGAGCCGCCGGATTTCATGTTCGACAAGCTCGCGGTCGATGAAAGCCGGTCGGCCGAGGTTTATGTCATGGCCATGTTGCAGGACGAGTTGACCGTCGATTCCGCGGAACTCACCGACGAGCACTCGCGCGACAAGTTCGACGTGCGGATCGAACCGGTCGAGCGCGATGAGTTGCCGAATAAATCGGCGCGCGACGGCGTGCGGATTACGCTCACGGCCAAACCCGACTTGCCGGTGGGCCGATTCAATCAATTCCTGACTCTGAACACAAACCTCAAGGAGGGAGAAAAGTTGCACATTCCGGTGATCGGCAGCGTTGTGGGCGACATCAGCGTCCACGGCACGGGGTGGCTCGAGAACGAGGGAGTGCTCGTGATCGGTAAGGTCGAGAGCAGCAAGGGACGAAAGGCGCGTGTCAACCTCGCGGTGCGCGGTGAAAACGCCGAGGATGTTACGTTCGAGGTTGGATCGGTTGACCCGCCGGAGTTAAAAGTGACGATCGGCGAACCGATGCGGCTCAAAGCTACGTTGGTACGCGTGCCCGTCGAGATCGAAGTGCCGCCGGGCACGCGTTCGATGGCAAGGCTTGCCACCGCTCAGGGCGAAGAGGCGAAGATCGTGCTCAAAACCACGCACCCCAAGATCAAGGAGCTGTCGATGGGGGTGCGCTTCGCGGTCGAGCGATAGGTTCGGATTGTAATCGCATCGCTCATTCAAGCCGCGGGCCGCTGAAGTGTGGAGCGATGATTCTCAGTACAGGATGGACAACGCAGATGGTCAAAAACGCAAAGGGAGTTGTGATTTGTCTCTCAGCCGCATTAGCGATTGTTGCCGTCATCGGCGCGCAATCGCTCACCGCCGAGCGGAACGTCGAGCCGGTGGCCGGCCAATATGCGCGCCAAGAGGACCCGGTGAAGCAGAACGGGCCGATTTTCGTCGATTGGCCCAAGCCCGACGTGGCGCTCGTATTCTCCGGCGAGCAGGACGGCTACTTGGAACCGTGCGGCTGCGCCGGTTTGGAGAATCAGAAGGGTGGCCTCCAACGCCGGTTCACGCTCCTCGAGGAACTGCGCGACAAGGGTTGGCCAATCATCGCGATGGATTCCGGAGGCCAGGAGAAGCGGACCGGCAAACAGGCCGAGTTGAAGCTCGACTTTTCCTATCGCGCGTTGTCCCAGATGGATTACGCGGCCGTCGGCTTCGGGCCGGTGGATTTGCGTTTGGACCTCACGTCGATCGTCATTAACTTAGACCAGGCGACCGAGTCGCTGGTATCGGCGAACGTGGGCATCGGCGATTTCGATAGCGGATTTACGAAGCGCTTCAAGGTCGTTGAAGCGGGCGGCATGAAGATTGGCATCACGTCCGTGCTCGGCAAGAAGGAACTGGCCGGCGTTAAGGACTCGGCGGACTTCTCATTCATGGAACCGGAGCAAGCACTCGCCCAAGTGCTGCCCGAATTGCGCGAGGCGAAGTGCGATCAGTTGGTGCTGCTGGCGCACGCCGAGCCGGACGAAGCCAGGCAGCTCGCGCAGCGCTTTCCGGAATTCAACTGGGTCGCCACCGCGCACGGGGCGGATGAGCCGCCGAAGGAGCCAACGAAGATCGACGGCACGAAGTGCCTGTTGATCGAAGTCGGCCACAAGGGCATGTACGTCGTCGTCATCGGACTCTACAAGAACGGTGCTCCGTCGTTTCGCTATCAACGGGTGCCGCTCGATCACCGGTTTGTCGACGCGCCGGAAATCCATCGGATGCACGTCGACTACCAGCATCAGCTTGAGCAATTGGGCCTCGGCGGCCTGGGACTTCGGCCAAGCCCGCATCCTACGGGCCGCAAGTTCGCCGGCAGCAAGGCCTGTGCGGACTGCCATTCCAACGCCACCGCGGTGTTCGAAACGACGCCGCACTCGCACGCCACTGACACGCTCGTGCACTTAGATCCCCCGCGGCACTTCGATCCCGAGTGCCTTAGCTGCCATGCGACCGGCTGGGAACCGCAGAAGTATTTCCCGTTCGAGTCGGGATTCCTGGGGCTGAAAGAGACGCCCGACCTGGTGGGCAATGGTTGCGAGAATTGCCACGGCCCGGCCGCCGAGCACGTCGCGGCCGAGACGGGCGAAATCGAAGCCTCCGACGAGAAAATCGAGCAGCTCCGCGCGGCGCTGCGGCTCAAGATTGTCGAGAACGAGGGCAATAAAAACGGCCAGGCTTACAAAGAAGGCGGAGTGGTGGACATGTGCATGCAATGCCACGACCTGGACAACAGCCCCGACTTCGACTTCCAGAAATACTGGCCAAAGGTTAAGCACGTCGGGAAGGATTGACACGTGGCCGCGTCCGCCGCGGCGGACGCGAATTGCAAGTCTCGGAAAGACTGCCTACGTGAAACAAAAATGGGGCCGAGACCAGCGGGCGTCTCGACCCCATTAAGTTAAGTTTCGAACTATTTTTTGCCCGCGATTAGCGACGACGAACGAGCCCGCAAGCGCCAAGCAAGCCCAGCGCCAGCAGCGCGACGCTCGCCGGTTCCGGGATGCCCAAGACCACGCGCGTCGAGCCGCCAGGCCCATACGGATTGGGTTCCGAGTTGGGGATCCAACTCGCGCCGCCATCGAGCGACAGCTCGGTGAACACATCAAAAAAGCTATCGATGTGGTACAAACCGCCACCAATATCGGTGATCGACGATTTTCCGAGCGATGGCAGGGTGGGGCTTTCGCGGATCATGACGCCGCCGCCGCCGGTCAGGGTCATCGACAGCATTTCCGTATCGAACGTGCCGAGGCCGCCCGGTGGCCTACCATAGGCAATGGTGTCCACGGGGCCGTTCGCCATAAACGGCTGAGGCGGCCCACCATTGATGCTCACCTGGCCTCGTACCTGCGATTCAAAGTGATGCCGTTCACCTTGCGGATCGGGAAACGACGTGCCCGCGAACGGCTGGTGCTCGATCTTCGAGAGCACGACTTCCAATGCCGGACCGCTATACCTGGCGTGCACATCCGCCGGCGAAAGATACTCATTATCTGGGATGATCGGCGGCAAATCCGGGCTCGGCGCGTTCCTGCCGGCCGAGTGTGCCAAGGCCTGGCTACAGAAGGCTAGGCTGCCTAGCACAATCATCATTCCACTAATGCGTCGGATCATAAGCATTCCCTCCAAGTTTAGGTTACGAAACGTCAAACGGTTATTTACGGCGACGAGCCACTCCTGCCAGCCCGATCAATCCGAGTCCCAACAATACGACGCTCGCCGGTTCGGGGACGCCTCCCAGGTTGACGCGAGTTCCTCGAGGTCCCGCCTTCGGGATCCAAGTTTGGCCGCCGTCGAGAGACAACTCCGTAAACACATCGAAGAAGCTATCGATGTGGTACATCCCACCGCCAATATCGGTAATGGATGTCTTTCCGGTCGATGCCCTGGTGGGGCTTTCGCGAATCATGACCCCGCCGCCGCTCAGGCTCATCGACAGCATTTCCGTGTCGAACGTGCCGGTGGTGTCGCCCGGGCCCTTGCCGTATGCCACCGTACCCACAGGGCCTGACATGGCAATTGGCATGGCCGGGCCATTGTTGATGCTCACCATCGCCTGTAATTGCGATTGGAAGTGATGGTGTTCATCGCAACCCGTGCCCCCAGGTTGCATGCAAAGGTATTCAGGCGGCTGTGCCGCAAACGGCTGGTGCTCGACCATCGAGAGCACGATCGCCAATGCCGGACCGCTATACTCGGCGTGTACATCCTGCGGTGAAAGATAGACACCCGGCACGATGACCGGCGGCAAATCCGGGCTCGGCGTGTTCAGGCCGCCGGGGTGTGCCAAGGCCTGGCCGCCAAGGGCCAGCACACTCAGCACCGCGATCGACAAAAATACGTGTCGTTTCAACATTAGCGTTCCTCCAATTTGAAAAAGTGATGTGTTGCGCGATTATCTGTGGCGACGAGTCACTCCCGCGAACCCAAGCAGGCCGAGGGCCAGTAGCACGACGCTCGCCGGCTCGGGTACGCCTCCCAAGTTGACACGAGTCCCTCGAAGTCCGGACTTCGGAATCCAATTCTGGCCGCCGTCGAGCGACAATTCCGTAAACACATCGAAGAAGCTATCGATGTGGTACATCCCACCGCCAATATCCGTGATGGATGTCTTTCCGGTCGATGCCCTGGTCGGGCTTTCGCGGATCATGACCGCGCCGCCCATACCGCTGAGACTCATCGACAACATTTCGGTGTCGAAGGTGCCCGTCGTGTCCCCAGGTCCCTTGCCGTAAGCGACTGTCATTACGGGACCTTGCATTTCGATCGGCTGCAGTGGGCCTCCATTGATGCTCACCATGGCGTGCAACATTGAATTGAATTCGTGGTGCTCATCGCAACCGCCCGTGCCCGTCGGATCGCAAATGCTTCGAGGCGGCAAGGCCGCAAACGGCTGGTGCTCGACCATCGAGAGCACGACCTCCAATGCCGGACCGCTATACTTGGCATGCACATCCTGCGGCGAAAGATACACCCCTTCCGGGATGATCGGCGGCAAATCCGGGCTCGGCGCGTTAACGCCCCCCGGATGCGCGAGCGCCGAACCGACCGTCAGCAGCCCAATCGCGCAAGCAAATAGACCGACACGTACACATTTGTTCATGAGCGTTCTCCAGTATGTGACGAGCACCACGCGCAGTTTGACAACGGCGCCGCGCCCTTGAATGTAGCAAAGGCCCGGGCGGAATCAATGATTTTATGAGAAAAAATGACCAATTCCGCTGACCCCGCTCCTGGCGGGTCTTGAATAAGCGTGCCGGTCTGGCAAATTTGGCCATTTTCGGATGATTCTAGACCACGTTCGGCTTGTCGGGTCACATTGGGTCGCCGATGGTACCCCGAAACGGCCAATGTTGAGAACGAGTCTCATTAATCCGGCGATGAAGGCGAGAGTCTTCGCTCTTTGGCGGACCACTTTAGGTCAGTCGCGGGTTCTCACGCTTGCGTTGTTTGGCCAAGCCGTTGCGCGGCTGTATGGCGGTGCAACTATCTCTACCGTGCGGGAATAGACTAGTTCGAGTCAAATCCATATGAGCGGACTCGACCCTACCAGCGATGATGCACCTGTTCGCGGAAGTGCGTGTCGTAAATGCGGCGGGCCCGCGGGCCCGCTCGACTGCTGATTGGGTCGCTGTTTGTTCGATAATCAAAACCCGCCACGCAGCAAAACGATGACGAGGATGATGACCAGGACTAAGCCCAACCCGCCGCTTGGACCGTAACCCCAATTGCGGCTGTGCGGCCAGGCCGGAATCGCGCCAAGCAAGAGCAGGATCAGAAAGTATGAGGAGAATCGTGGAGAGAGACATGGCGGACTCAACTTTCGATATACGCTGATGGTCGTTCCGCTGTCAGGGCAACGGCGCTGACAGGACACAACGCTAATCGCGATTTGTTTCCACTTCGACTTCGCCGGTGTCGATGTTTCGCTCGACTTCAACGTCGGCGCCGGGCGTTTCAATGTCGATGACCTTTTCCTTGCGCTCGCAGCCAGCGAAGCCAAGCGCGCCGATCGACGCAGCGGCCGCGATCAAGCCGGCGGCGAACCAGCTTTGTGTTGTTTTGCATATACGCGACATATCGCACCTTTTGAAATGGGTGTTGGGGTATTCATTCTGGCGGCTGCAGCGCTATTCCGGACGTGCCGGACGGTGCGAAGACCCTCCCTCGAGCGAGTTCACACCGGGCAAAGAAGGGAAGCAAACGCCGTGCCAACTTGTCGGGGCACGCGATGCGACAGAATGGACCGCATTGTGCAAATCTCGCGGGATTTGCGGTGGTTGCACAGTAAGAATTGGAGCGACTAGTGTGCAGGGAGTGGTCGCTGCGAGATCAGTTCTGGCCGGATTCCATGGCCGCCATCGCTGCGTCCGGAATGTTGAAATTCGCGGCGACGTTCTGGACGTCGTCGTGATCGTCGAGCGCGTCCATCAACTTGAGAACGCTGCGCGCCGCATCGGCGTCGAGATCGACCGTGTCTTTCGGAATGCGCGTGATCTGGCGGACCTCCGTGGTAAGACCGGCCGCGTCGACCGCGTCGCACACGCTGGTGTAAACCTCCGGATCGCAAATCACTTCGAAGTTGTCGCCCGAGCGGCGAACGTCGTCGGCACCGGCGTCGAGGGCGAGCTCCATCAGCGACTCTTCGTCCGTCTGGCTGGCCGATAGCTCAAGCAGGCCTTTTCGGTCGAACATCCAGGCAACGCAACCCGTGGCGCCGAGCTTACCGCCGGCCATCTCGAAAATCTTGCGAACTTCTCCGGCCGTGCGATTGCGATTGTCGGTAAGGATGTCGCACAACACGGCGACGCCGCCGGGGCCATAGCCTTCGTACAGCACTTCCTCGAAATTCGAGCCTTCAAGATCGCCGGCGCCTTTTTTGATGGCCCGGTCGATCGTGTCTTTCGGCATGTTGCCGGCTTTCGCATCGACGATCGCGTAGCGCAAGCGCAAGTTTTGAGCCGGATCGCCGCCGCCCGCTTTGGCCGCGACGATGATCGCCTTGGAGAGCTTGCTCCAAAGCTTGCCGCGCCGACTATCGATCAGCGCCTTTTTATGCTTGATGCCGGCCCAGTGTGAATGTCCTGCCATGGGAGAGGGGAGCGAGTGGAGTAGTGGAGTAGTGAATGAGATTCTGTCGTTCTGAGCGAAGCGCAGCGTAGCGAAGAATCTCGTGGGCCGCAGATCCTTCGGTCGCCGAGCCTCCCTCAGGATGACATTCCGCTACTCCACTACTGCTCTACTCCACTACTGCACTAGCTTCATTACCGAGGTTTCCGTTTCGTGAGTCGCCGCGTCGTCGGCTTCTTCGTGCCCTTCTTGGTAGGCCGCTTCGTTGCTTTGGCCGGCTTCTTCACCGGCGCCGCTTGCTTGGCAGCGGGCTTCTTCGCTGGCTTCTTGTCGGGTACTTTGGGCGGCGCTTGCTTTGCCGTGGGCTCCTTCTTTCGCCCACCAGCGGCTCGCTTCGGCTCCGGCTTGGGTGGTGGCGGCGGAACGACTTCCACCGGTCGCTGCGTCGGGCGTTTCGGCAGGCGATTCTTGCAATTCGGATCGATTTCGAGCATCAGTTTGCGGGCCGACTGCCCGTATGGATTGCGGCCGACTTCCACCCCCAACTGGTGCAGCAGCGATGCGACCTCAACCCCCTTGTTCTTGGGCACGGCCCGTTCCAGCCCTGGCACCGAACTCTTGGCAAACTCGTCGTCGGAGATTACGCCGACCGCGTGCAGCGCGATCAGAGCGCCGCGGTTGAGCGGAATCGCATGCCCGCCCAGGGCGTGCTGCGTGACGTAGGCGACGGCGAACCCCGTCGTGCCGTTATACTTCTGCAGTGTTTTAGCCGCCTGGCCAATGTTCTGCTTCTTCATCGCCTCGATGTCGAACTCATACACCGACTCAAACACGCTGTGCAGCGTTTGCTTGAGCCGCGCCGCCGAATCGGCTGGGTTGACGAGCGG
>JAKEIB010000302.1 GCA_022614705.1 Planctomycetota bacterium
CGCTGTTTGAGGCCCTCACCGCCAAACATCAACCGTTTCCAGAATCCTCCGACCCTAACCAACTGAAACTGTTCGACTTATAGCCGGACACTACTGATCCACCTCAGACTTTGTGTTTGGGTTTCTGCACGTCGTTCTGCCACTTCGACGAATAGTTCGCTGGCGTGATCCAGTCCGCGGGGGGCGGAGGCGGATCTACAATCTCCAGCTTGCTTAGATCGAAACATCGCCAGCCCTGCGTCGGAGGCGGGCCGTCAAGTTGGTAGCACAGGACCCTCTCGTTTCCGTCCGTTTCGGAACTGTTTTCCTTACGATATCCAAGCACATGGGGGCACAGTTTGCGTTTGTTTGGTTCCCCGTTGTATCGCGCATAAATTGGATGATGCGCCACCAGCTTAACCTTGACTTTATCGAATTTGATTGACGGCATAGACACTGTCCTCGCTAACTGAGCCCGACATAGCGCACGCGAAACCACACCGCGTGCGGCTTAAGAGTGTCCCCTCGGTGGCGAATGATGAGTGTGGCGGACGAGAATCGGAGTTTAGCCAAACGGACCGTTGACTGCCCATTCGGCAGCGGATCATACAGACTTTTTGTAGCGCTTGCAAGAAGCTGCCGGCGAATACCAGGAAAGGTGTCGTAGCATAGACACGTTGAAAACTGCCCGATACACGCTGCGACGATCGCCACAAATCACTCAGCGGCCAGACTTTCCGCGGTGGTATCGACCGTAACGCCGTTGCCTTCTTCCGGCGGCGATTCGGGCGGGCCGCCGGTGATCAGGGCGGGGTCGATGTGTTGCTCCAGTTCGTAGAGGATGGCGTCGGTCTTTTGGCGGTCGAACTTGTAGTCATCTAAAACGAAGCGCTGTTTTCGCCCATTTTCGAGATACGTGACTTTGGCGATGCCCTTGCTTCGCCACTGGCGTTTTTCGAGATTCACAACATCGCTGAAATTGAGGCTTTGGCCCCAGCTCGAGGTGATGCCCGTGTCGGTAGATTCAATCCAGCGGCCGCGCGCCCGCAGCGGTATCGACACCAGCCACAGGCCGACTAGCCCCGCAACTACAAACATCGCGTACTGCTGCATGATTGAGGTACGGTACTCTTCCTCGGACTTGGATTGCTCCGGAATCGAGGTCGACCAGCCCCGTTCGAGGGCAAATTCTTCCCATTGATCAACCTGGTTGTCAGCATACAGCTTCTCGAAGGCGATTGCACGTTCCTGCTTGTGGGGATAGCGGATCGTGCCGTCAACCAGGCAATACAGCGCGAACCCAATGGCCGCAATGCCCATGAAGAGAAATCGACGGGAGAAGCGCGGGTCGTTTTCCGATCTGATTGCCATGGTTCGCGAGCCTAGACCAGGTTGTCCAGCAGAGGGCGCCAGGGAATTGCCGGCGACAGTCGCGGCGGCACACTGCGATTGTAGCGGACGACGTAGGAGAGCGCTAAGGCTGCGCAATAAATTGGCGGCGCAGACTCCGAAGCTGTCACCCCGAGGTTCTACGAGGGGCGGGGGCCAGATTCCTCGGAGGACCTCGGAATGACAGTGGATGAATTCTCCGGCGGCCGCAGCTATTTGACTTTGCGGTTGGTGGGCCGCTTTGCGGTTTGAACCGCCGGCATCCGCGGGAAGAGCTCGATCGATTCGATCAGCTCGCGGTCGGCCTGGCCGATGCGGTCAACCATCGGTTTTTCCAGCGTGATGGCGGCGGAGACGCGTTCGCCGCTCTCCGGCGCGAGCAGGTAGTAGTGCCACTCCACCGGAACTTCTTCCACGAATCCGCGGGCGACCAATTCATAGCAGTAGAGCCCGGCCGAGTTCTGCCATTGGCGGCTGGAGACCATTTCGCCAAAGCTTTTGCCCAGTGAGTAGGTCACGTCTTTTTGAAATTGCTCGAGCGACGTCTGCCGGCCGGCCGACTTTGCCGGCAACGCGGAGAGCGTGCACTGCGCGATGAGATCGCCGCGGTCGACACGCCGCAGGGTGACCGACTCGCGCTGCTCGCTGGTGACGAACCATCGCCGGTCGTGCTTGAAACGGACACCGAGCGGGCCGGATTCGTAGACGAGGTCGCGCGCGGGGGCGCGATTGGCGGCCGTCGCCTTGGCGACTTCCTCAGCGCGCAGTTTGGCCGATTTTTCCAGCGGTTGGATGCTAATTTGAAGCTTTGCCACCGCATCGACACCAGGCGTTGCGCCACCAATCGAGCGACGCTCACGCACGGCCAGGTTCAGCCGCGTGATGCGCCGCGATCGTCGATCAAACAGGTACACGGCCCGCACTTCGAGCTCCGTCGCGGCGCCGTCGGCGGTGCCTTGGACGATTCCCGCCAGTCGAATCTTGGCGAAACTGGCGTTATAGCTTTCGAGAATGCTCTTCACCTCGCACACCGCGACCGAGTCGAGCGTGAGCAAGGGGCCCATCATGGTGGCATCGTTGGACCACGATTCGTCTTTCGCGACAGGCTTGTGTGGCAACAGGCGGTCGACGGAAATTGAGTCGCCGACGACGTCGATCAAATCGAGTTGCTCGCGCGACAAAGGGCCGTCGGGGGAGTACAAAACGGGCCGCTCAGCGCTGCTTTCGGCGACGATCAGCCGGCGATCATCGGCAAGTTTTGGAGTACGACCGCTTTCGTCGACTTTGATGACCGCTTCGGCGCGTTCGTAGTAGCGGGCGACCAGCGGCGTGCCATCGGTCATGCCGTCGGTTTGCACGAAAAGACGGCGCTGGTCGTACTGCAGCTTGGCCGACACGCTCATCGGCAGTTTATGTTCTTGCTGTTTGCCGGCAGCGTCGTTCTCCGCGCGAACCAGATTGTGGCCGCCGGCTTCCACTTCAATGGTGACGCGAGTTAGTCCGTTCGGAGCGCTGCGGGCCGAGAGTTCGATGAACTCGGTCGCCGGCCCGGCAAACGCTGTTAACGCGCAGGCTGAAAACGTAAGCGTGGTGCACCAAAAAAGCCGCAACATGCGTGTACCTCGACCTAGGGGTATCGCGGTGGGGTGTGTGTGGCTGGATTTCGGCTAAATCGTCCAATCGGCAACCGACTGTCCACCGCAAAGCCACGCGATCGGCAGGATGCTGGACAGATGTAAAAATGGGAGGTTTTGGTGCAAATCGGCAGGTTCGCGCACGGCACGCGATCGGCCCTCCGGCGGCCATTGGTGTGATTCTCGTAAGTATTTACTGGCAAATATGTTATGCTTGTTTTGTTGAGAGAGTGACATGACGTAAGGTAACTTTTTGACCGTAAAGCGCGAACTTTCTATCGACCCATTTCGACTTATCTGCGTACAACTAGACAGCTTGCATCTAGGTCTGGCGACTTGACTTGTGCTAACCTGGCCCCTAGCGACAGCACGGCAGGGCGACAAACCGGGTGCGACCCGATCCACGGCACCAGAATTGCTCTTTCTAGCCGCCATTGTCTTGCCGCAGTTTTGGCAGGATCGCGGCGGCTTGGCCCTTTTCAGTTAGGGCGATTTGAAGGCCTAGAACGTAGTTAGAATCGCAGCACAACGAACACAACAAACAGAGAGGTACCGAAACTAGCATTGCTACTAAGGGCAGATTTGCCCTGTTTGTCGGCCGGCGCGTCTTGAAACAGAGTGTAGCGAAATGGCGCGTCAGTCGGTTGGCAGGGTAGTGGGCGATGGATTCGCAAGGAACACCACGGCAGCACAGGATGGGCACGTAGCAGAGAAAGAGGTGGACCATGCAACGAGATTACCAAAGCCCCGTTTTGCGCGATCTTTGCGATCAGCAGATTCGCTTCGCGCCGCGCGTGAAAAAGCTCCAGCAAGTGGAAGCGGCCGAGCGGCTCATCAGCGAGATCGATCCGCAGAGGGAATATCCCTACGAGTACGTGTGCTTCCGGATCACCGGTTACCGGCCGGAGGCGGCTGCGCAGACGAAGATCCTGGGCGTCGATCTGCTGCACGACTTGCGGCTCTTGGTCGAAGACCTGTCGGATTCGGCCGACATGGCGGCCGACAACATTGGCGAGCAGGTGCTGACCGTCGAAGAGCTGGCCAAGCAATTCAACGTTTCGACGAAGACGATTTCGCGTTGGCGCGAGTTGGGCCTTGTGAGCCGACGGCTGGTGTTCGACGGCCGCAAGCGAGTTGGGTTCCTCCGCAGCAGCGTCGATCGGTTCGTGAAGAACAATCACGATCGCGTGGCCCGTGGTGCGCGCTTTAGCCAACTGACGGACGAGCAGCGGCGCGACATCATCGACCGGGCGCGTCGCCTGGCGAGCGCGGGCGGCGGGCAATCGGAGATTTCGCGCCGGCTGGCGAAGCGCGCCGGCCGCAGCGTGGAGACGATCCGCTCGACGATCCGGCAATTCGACAAGCAGCATCCCGAGCTGGCGATTTTTCCCGATTTGACTGGCCCGCTCACCGAAGCGCAGAAGACGCGGATTTATCAGGCGTTCAAGCGCGGCGCGTCGGTCGACAAGCTGATCAAGCAGTTTGGTCGCACAAAGACGACGATCTACCGCGTCATCAACGAGGTGCGCGCGGCTCGGATCGTGGAGCTGCCGTTGGATTTCATTCCGAATCAACGGTTCTCGCGCAAGGGCGCCGAGAAGGCGTGCCTGGGTCCGATGCCGCAGAGCGATACCGCGGCGAAGAAGGCGCGTCGTCCATCGGGTCTGCCGCCGTACTTGGCAAGCCTGTACGAGATGCCGCTGTTGACGCGCGAGCAAGAAGCGCACTTGTTCCGCAAGTACAACTTCCTGAAGTACCGTGCGTCGAAGCTGCGCGAGCAGCTTCACCCGGCACAGCCGCGGTCGAGTCTGATGGATGAGATCGAGTCGCTGCATCAAAAAGTCGTGGCGACGAAGAACGAAATCGCCCGGGCGAACTTGCGGTTGGTGGTTTCGATTGCCAAGCGGCACGTGACGCCGGATCAGAATTTCTTCGAGCTCGTGAGCGACGGCAACATGTCGCTCTTGCGGGCAATCGAGAAGTTCGACTTCGCGCGAGGCAACAAGTTCAGCACGTACGCCAGTTGGGCGATCATGAAGAATTTCGCGCGGACGATTCCGGGCGAGTTCAAGCATCGCGACCGGTTCCGTACGAGTCAGGAGGAACTGTTCGCGGCGACGCAGGAACACCGCGGAAACCCGTTAGTGGAGGAAGGCGCTCAGCATCAGCGCGAAGCGCAGATCGAGCGAATTCTCCGCCGGCTGGACGACCGCGAGCAAAAGATCATCATCGGCCGCTTCGGCCTGGATCATGCCCAGGAGCCGCAGACACTGAAGGAAGTGGGCGCCACGCTGGGGGTAACGAAGGAGCGGATTCGGCAGATCGAGGCGCGGGCCTTGTCGAAGCTTCGCCAGGCGGCGAAGGAAGAGAATATATTGCTGGATGCGCTTGAGTAACGAGAAAAAGTTCTTCGCGTCTGGCGATGTGGAAGACTGACGACGAAACGGGCTGGAGCGATTTTTATGTCGCTCCAGCCTATTTTCGTTTGACACTTGAGCGAACGTCGTCCGACGTCCAAGGGTCCGATAAAATGCGATGGAGAATAGCCGCGACCCGACTACGGCAGCCGTGGTGCCCGGGTCGCGGCTATTGGGCTGTGGCGGACGTTGCGATTGGTGGTCGGTGGGGTGCCCCAGCAAACGGCGGACCAGCGGGCAAGAATCCGTGGGGAGCCGCCCTTGCGGCCGGGAGCTAGAGCGTTATATTAACTGATTCGCACGAGTTTGCCACCGGCTCGGCTAGCGTAGCTCAATTGGCAGAGCAGCTGATTTGTAATCAGCAGGTTGTGGGTTCAAGTCCCTCCGCTAGCTCGTCAACGTGGCCCATGGTAAGTGGGTCGTGCGGCGGGTTTTCGGGATCGGATCGGTGCAGCAGCAGGCGACAAGTGCCCCACTGGCCTGCGAAGTGTTTGGCCATCGCAACTCCTGGCACGCGGCGAACAACGGTCGTCGGACGTACTGATCGACTTCGGTCGAGTCGTCGGTCGCGGTCGCTGCAAGCGCGTCGGTCCCCGGCGTGGCGGCTCGGCATGAGTTGCTCCTAGCGCGGGGAGTTACCGAAGCGGTCAAACGGGTCAGACTGTAAATCTGATGGCTATGCCTTCGCAGGTTCGAATCCTGCACTCCCCAGTGAAAATGACGAATGACGAAAGCATGCCCTCGAATTCGTCATTCGGGAATTCGACATTCGTCATTGATGCTGCGGGTGTAGCTCAATGGTAGAGCAACAGCCTTCCAAGCTGATGACGAGGGTTCGATTCCCTTCACCCGCTTTGAGGGGCTGTCGGCTCTCGGCCAGATAGGAAGAAGAAGTTGAAACGATGCTCAGGCCGAAAGCCGAAAGCCGACAGCCCGCTGCTGTAGCTCAGTCGGTAGAGCGCGTCCTTGGTAAGGACGAGGTCATGAGTTCAAGTCTCATCAGCAGCTTTGTGTGATGAAGGATGAGAGATGAAGGATGAATCGGGGTTTGTCGCTCATCTTTCATCTTTCATCCTTCATCCCATAACACTGATGTTTGCCTAACAAATAACCATTAACCCCATCTCCCCGTTGTTCAGTCAGGAACTAACATGGCAAAGGACACATTTCAACGTAAAAAGCCGCACGTCAACGTCGGCACGATTGGTCACATCGATCACGGCAAGACCACGTTGACCGGTTCGATTCTGGCAGTGCAAGCCAAAAAGGGATTGGCGAATTTCAAGTCGTACGCCGACATTGCCAAGGGCGGCACGGTCCGCGACGCGACGAAGACGGTCACGATCGCCGTGGCCCACGTGGAATACGAAAGCGACAAGCGTCACTATGCCCACATCGACTGTCCGGGCCACGCCGACTTCATCAAGAATATGATTACCGGCGCCGCCCAGATGGACGGCGCGATCCTGGTCGTGTCGGCCGCCGATGGTCCCATGCCGCAAACTCGCGAGCACATTCTGCTCGCGAGACAGGTCGGCGTGCCGCGAATCGTGGTGTTCCTGAACAAGTGCGATTTGGTCGATGACGAGGAGCTGCTCGACCTCGTGGAACTCGAAGTCCGCGAGTTGTTGTCGAAGTACGACTTCCCCGGCGATGAGATTCCCATCATCCGCGGCGCTGCGAAGGCGGCCTACGAGAACCCGGCCGATCCGGAAGCCAACAAGTGCATCGGCGAGTTGATGGACGCGATCGACTCGTACATTCCGGAGCCGGTCCGCGAAGTCGACAAGCCGTTCCTGATGGCGATTGAAGACGTGTTCTCGATCGAAGGCCGCGGCACCGTGGCCACCGGACGTATCGAGCGCGGCATCGTGAAAGTGGGCGACACGGTCGACATCATCGGCCTGGAGTCGGCGCCGAAATCGACGACCTGCACGGGCGTCGAGATGTTCAACAAGACGCTCGATCAAGGCCAGGCGGGCGACAACGTCGGCTGCCTGTTGCGTGGTGTGAAGCGCGAGGAAATTCAGCGCGGCCAGGTATTGGCCAAGCCGGGTTCGATCACTCCGCATACCAAATTCGAGGCCGAAGTGTACGTGCTCTCGAAAGAGGAAGGTGGCCGGCACACGCCGTTCTTCAGCGGCTATCGGCCCCAGTTCTATTTCCGCACCACGGATGTCACCGGCTCGGCCAATTTGCTGGGCGGCGCGGAAATGTGCATGCCCGGCGACAACGCCCGGCTAGCGGTCGAGCTGTCGAAGCCGATCGCCATGGACGAAGGTGTGCGTTTTGCTATCCGCGAGGGCGGGAAGACGGTGGGTTCGGGTGTTGTGACGAAGATCAGTGAGTAGACATAGCGAGGAGCAAGGAGCAGGGAGCGTGGTGTAAGAATTCCGACTCCGTGCTCCAAACTCCAAGCTTCTTGCTCCTTGCTCCTTGCTTCCACAGGGGTGTAGCTCAATTGGCAGAGCACCGGTCTCCAAAACCGGGGGTTGTGAGTTCGAATCCCACCACCCCTGCCATTTGAAGTGGGTCGCGGAAAGGACGTAGCGTGGGCGCAGTCGTTCGGGAAATATTCAGCGTCGGGCTGTACAAGCGCACCCAGGGACGGGTGGCCCGACAGGCGACGTTTGCCGCGTTGGCGGTGATCGTCGCGCTCGGCGCTTGGAGCATGAGTGCGTATTTCCAGGACAGGGGTCGGGAGTGGCAGTATTTCATACCGATGGCGCTGGTGGCGATCGGTTTGTGGGCCAGCTTCCGGATTGTCCAAATACCGGCGTTTGCCGATTTTTTGATTTCCGTCGAAGGAGAGATGAACAAGGTATCGTGGCCGTCGCGAGGCGAGTTGTTTCGCGCTTCGGTGGTGGTGATCCTGGTCATCTTTTTCCTGGCGGGCTTGTTGTTTTTGTACGATAACCTGCTTGCAATTTTGATGAAGGGCATCGACGCGGTCGTGGTCCGGTTGTTTGGTTGAGAAAACGCCTGGCCGTTCGAGCGTCGCAAGGGATTCATCCCATGGCGGATGAACAAGACAATCCGAACGAAGAACCGATGACCAACGAAGCGAATTTGCCTGTGGCCGACGATGCGGTGAGCAACCGCAGCGACGATACCGCGCTCGATGAAGCGGAATCGCCGCGCGCTGGCGCGCAAGGTGCGATCGAGCCGTTGGCGAGCGACGAATCGGCTTTGACGGACCAGGACGACGACGCGGCCGTCGAGCCCGTGATCGAAGAGCAGGCGGCGTACGAAGCGGCGGAAGCGGAGGCCGATCGAGCCGGTGAGGAGGATAGCGTCGCGGCGGAGCCCGTTCGACGCAGCCGCGGCCCCGTGGAAGAAACGTTGCCCGTTGAGGAAGAAATCCGCATGGATTGGTACATCCTCAAGGTGCAAAGCAACCGGGAGCGGTCGATTGCCGAGGCGCTGGAGCGAAAGATGCGGATCGAGGGGCTGGATCGCTTCTTCGACCAGGTGATCGTGCCGACCGAGAAGGTCACGGAGTTCAAGGGGGGCAAGAAGAAGGTCGTCGAGCGGAAGCTGTATCCGGGTTACATCGTCGTTCACATGCACATCAATGACGACACGTGGTTCGCGGTCCGCGAGACCTCGGGCGTCGGCGATTTCACCGGCGCCGGCGGAAAGCCGACGCCGATGCTGCCGCAGGAAGTGGCCCGCATCATTCAGACCGAGGAAGAGGAAACGAGCGAAGCGCCGAAGCTCGACATTCGCTTCGCGCGGGGCGACAAAGTGAAGGTCAAGGAAGGCAACTTCGAAAGTTTCGAAGGTGAAGTGAACACGATCGACGAAGCGAGCGGCCGGGTAACGGTGATGATCAACATCTTCGGCCGCAGCACGCCGGTCGAATTGGAATACTGGCAAATTGAAGCCGTTTAGCCGCGACGCGCAGCGGAGCGCGGCCCGCATAAAGCCGCGACCGTTGGTCGCGCAATTACGGATACCAAAATGGCAAAGCAACTAGCAGGCATGGCGAAGTTTCAGATTCCGGGCGGGCAGGCTACGCCGGCGCCGCCGGTCGGTACTTCGCTCGGTAAATACGGCATTAACCTGGGCCAGTTCGTCCAGCAGTTCAACGAGCGGACGAAGGAAGCCGGCGGGATGATGATCCCGGTTGTTGTGACGGTTTACAACGACCGCTCGTTCGAGTTCATCACCAAGAGCCCGCCGGCGGCCGTGCTGCTCAAGAAAGCGGCGAACATCGCCAAGGGCTCGGCCGTTCCAAACAAGGACAAAGTCGGCACAGTGACACGTGCCCAAATGGAAGAAATCGCCAAGACGAAAATGGCCGACCTCAATGCCAGCGACCTCGATCACGCGGTGAACATGGTCGCGGGCACGGCGCGGAGCATGGGGTTGGAAGTGAAGGGGTAGTTGTAACTGTATTTAACGGCGGAGCTTGCTCCGCGCGGGGCAAGCCCCGCCGCAAATTGTGACAAAATCTAAGTGCGTTGATTCAACAATATGGCAAAACAATCCAAACGATACCGGGCCCTTGCGGAGAAGCGCAAGGAAGACAACGCGCTTCCCGTGGCCGAAGCGGTGAAGACCCTTAAGGGTTTTGAGGGCACGAAATTCGATCAGTCGGTGGAGATCGCGATTCGTCTGGGGATCGACAACACTCAGGCCGAGCAAGTGATCCGCGGCTCGATCGTGCTGCCGCACGGCATCGGCAAGCAGCAGCGCGTGGTTGTGTTTGCCAAGGGTGCGAAGGCCGATGAAGCGAAAGCGGCCGGCGCTGATTTCGTGGGCGAGGAGGAGCTGGCGGAAAAGATCAAAGGCGGTTGGACCGAGTTCGACGCCTGCATCGCGGCGCCGGACATGATGAAGCTCGTTGGCCCGTTGGGCAAAGTGCTCGGCCCGCGCGGACTGATGCCGTCGCCTCGCGCCGGCACGGTGACGCCGGACGTGGGCAAGGCGGTGAGCGAGTACAAGGCGGGCAAGGTCGAGTTCCGCAACGACAAGGCCGGCATCGTGCAGGCGGTCGTCGGCAAGCTGAGCTTCGACGCGCCGAAGCTGGCCGACAACATTCAAGCGATTTTAGACAAGGTGGCGGGCCTCAAGCCGTCGTCGGTGAAAGGCGCGTTTATCAAGGGCGCGCACATCAGCGCGACGATGAGCCCGAGCGTGAGGTTGGCAGTTTAGAGGGGCTGTCAGCTATCGGCTGTCGGCTCTCGGCCAGAACAACACCTCTGGCCGAAAGCCGATAGCCAAAAGCCGACGGCCAACAATAATGAGCAAATTCGTCAAAGACCTGATCACGAAAGATCTTCGCAATCGCCTCGCCGGTGTGGATGATGCGCTGTTGGTCGATGTGATTGGCTTGGAGAACAACAAGAATGTCGCGCTGCGGCAGCGCCTGCGCAAGAAGAACATCCACCTGCTGGTGGTGAAGAACAGCCTCGCGCGGCGGGCCACCGAGGGCACGCGACTGGCGCCCGCATTCGACAGCGCGGGCGGCACGCTGGCCCTCATTTGGGGCGGCGAAGATATCATTTCGCTGGCGAAAGAAGTCATCAGCATTGCCGAGAATAAGGAGTACGAGAAGTTCACTCCCAAGGGCGGCGTGATGGACGGTCAGCCGCTTGCCGCCGAGCAGGTCAAAGCGGTGAGCAAGTGGCCGAGCCGGCAGGAGCAGCTCAGCATTTTATCCGGGCAGATCCTCAGCCCGGGCGCAAAGCTGTCGAGCCAATTGCTGGGAGCGGGCGCCACGCTCGCGAGCCAGATCAAGAAGAAGAGCGAAGGCGAAGAGGCCAGCGAATAAACCAATCAATTTCGGATTGCGGAACGCTTACGCAAATCCGAAATCCACAATCCGAAATCCGCAATCAAAACAAGACCCAGTACGAGAAAGGGAACTACGGCCATGTCCACCGCGACGTTGGAATTTGCAGACACAACCAAGAAATTGGGCGACCAAATCGTCGGCCTCACGCTGAAAGAGGCCAAGGAATTGAGCGATTATTTGAAAGAGGTGCACGGAATCGAGCCGGCGGCCGGCGGAGCAGTGATGATGGCCGGTCCGGCTGGCGGTGGTGGCGGCGGCGCGGAAGCGGCCGCCGAGAAGACCGAGTTCGATGTCGTGTTGGAAGGCTTTGGCGATAAAAAGATTGGCGTCATCAAAGTGGTTCGCCAGGCGACCGGTTTGGGCCTCAAGGAGGCCAAGGACCTGGTCGAAGGCGTGCCGAGCAAGGTCAAGGAAGGGCTGTCGAAGGCAGACGCCGAAAAGCTCAAGAAGGAGTTGGAGGAAGCCGGCGCGACGTGCTCGATCAAGTAAATCGAAGCGTACGCGGATGCCTGGGGCGTTGCCCTAGACATTCACTGGTCGGTTTTTTCTCCGGCGCGACAAAGCGGGTCGTCGCGGCGACTCGTTGGGTTGGCCAGTTTTTGGCACCAGTTGCATGAGCTACCGGATCGCTTGTTTCTTAATTTCGCATGTCGGTCAGACGCCGAACGGGGCGGCTGCGCGCGTTTCGCGCGCCCGCTTTTCGGCTCGGCCCACATTGCGCTCTGAGATGGAGTAACGTGTCCTATGGCAGTCACAGCGAAACGACGCCTGGAAACCAACACAACGCGGCGCTTCGGCAGCGGGCGCGAAGCGCATGCGATTCCTGATCTTACCGAGATTCAGACCAGGAGCTACGCGCGCTTCCTGCAATACGACACGCCGCAGGACAAACGCAAGGACGAAGGCCTGGAGGGCGTGCTGCGGGAAATCTTCCCGATCGAAAGCTACGACAAGAAGCTTAAGCTCGAGTACCTGCGCTACGAGCTGGGTAAGCCCCGCTACGAGCCGGATGAATGCCGGCAACTGCGGCTGACCTACGGCCGGCCGTTCCGCATCTGGCTGCGGCTCAACAAGGAACAGCCAATCGAGGAGGAGGTGTATCTTGGCGACCTGCCGATCATGCTCGGCGGCGGCGAATTCATCATCAACGGCGCCGAGCGCGTCGTGGTCAGCCAGTTGCACCGCAGCCCCGGTATCGACTTCGTTTCCGAAATGGAAGCGGGCGAGCGCCGGCTTCACAGCTGCCGGATCATTCCCGAGCGCGGAAGCTGGATCGAAATCAACACCACGAAGAAGGACAGCATCACCGTCCGCATCGATCAGAGCGGCAAGTTTTCGGTGATGACGCTTCTTCGCGCGATGGACCCGAAATACGGCTTGGACGCCGACATCCTACGTACGTTCTACGTTCCAACCAAACAAAAAATCTCTGGCGGCCGCAGCGCGGGCCAGGTCGAGGGCCGCATCGCGGTGGGCGACATCGTCTACCCGGTCGGTAGCGACCGCGCCGGGGAGATCATCGTCGAAAGCGGGCACAAAATCACCAAGACGGCGGCCGAGTCGATTTGTTCATCCGGCCTAAAGATGGTGGAGATTATGGAGCCGCCCGCGACGCCGCTGTTGCTCAACGCGCTGGCCGACGACGGCACCTCGAGCCACGAAGAAGCCCTGCTGCGGATTTATCAGCGGCTGCGCCCGGGCAACCCGCCGCAGTTGGAAAAGGCCAAGGCGCTGTTCCACGAAAAGTTCTATGACACGAATCGCTACCGCTTGGGCCGCGTCGGCCGCTTCCGCATCAA
>JAKEIB010000303.1 GCA_022614705.1 Planctomycetota bacterium
CGCAGAGGCGCGGAGAGGGCGGATTAAAAGGAACACTAATTGCCGCTAATTTGCACTAATAATTCATTAGTGATGATTATCGCTAATTAGTGTTCCTGCATTCCTGTTTTTTGTTTTCCTCAGCGTCCTCTGCGCCTCTGCGTGATAAAACTATGTCGATTTAGTTTCTATGCCGTTGCCAAGTACCCGCGGCGGCGGTTGATGTCGGCTTGCTTTACCAGAGCGGCCACCGTGGCCGCCAGCGCAAATAGTCCAAAGGAAATCGGCAGCAGCCACCAGCGGTCCCATCCGAACTGCAGCACGGTCATCACGGCCACTACGTTGGCCAACGAAAGCGGGATGAACACTTTCCACGTCAGCTCCATGAGTTGATCGAAGCGGAACCGCGGGATCGTCCAACGGATGAGCATGATCAAAAAGATGCTGGCCACGACTTTGGTGAGCAGCACGAGCACTTTTACCAGCCACGCGCCCGTGTAAGCGCTCTCGGGCGTGGCGATCCCCGGGAAATACCAGCCGCCGAAAAACAGGATTGCGGTGAGGAAACTGATCGTCGTGATGTGCGTGTACTCGCCGATGAAGAATAGCACGAGCCGCAGGCCGCCGTATTCCGTGTGGTAGCCGCCCACCAGCTCCTGCTCGCATTCCGATAGGTCGAACGGCAGGCGATTCGACTCGGCCAAAGAGCTGACGTAAAAAACGAGGCACGCCAGCGGCTGCACCCACACATTCCACGCAGCCACGCCCCCGCGCGCCTGCTGCATAAGAATCTGCTCCAAGTTGAGCGTGCCGCTCATCAGCACCACCCCGAGCGCCGACATGCCGAGCGGGATTTCATAGCTGATGACCTGGGCACTCGCGCGAAGCGAACCGAGCGCGCTGTACTTATTGTTCGACGCCCAGCCGCCGAGAATCACGCCGTACACGGCCAGACTCCCGACCGCGAAAATGAACACCAGCCCGATGTCAACGTTCGGCGCGATGATAAACCGCAGCCATGTCGTCGGCGATTCGCCCACCGGCCCGAACGGGACGACCGCAAACGCCAGCAGGGCCGTAAACACCGAAATCGCCGGTGCGAACAGGAACAGCCCTTTGTCGACGTGCGCCGGAATGATGCCTTCCTTGAGCACGATCTTGAGCGCGTCGGCAATCGGCTGCGCCAAACCGAACGGCCCTACGCGGTTCGGACCGATCCGGTCCTGCATCCACGCCGAAACCTTGCGCTCGGCCAGCACAAGGTACATGCAGGCGATGAGAATGCAATTCATCGCGACGCCGATCGTCACTAAGGTGATGATTATTTCTGTCATATCTGTAGCTGGCCTCTCTGAGGCCGGCTTTTTCGCATCGCTCAATCAGCCGGGGTCACAGACCTTGCCTTTACCCACAAGTCGGCATCCAAACCAAGCATGTCCCGTAGGGACAATCGAAAATAGCCCAGCGATTTATCGCTGGGTAAGCAGATTGCACGACCCGCGCCGAGTCCCGTAGGGACGACTGAAGGTTTCATAAATTCTTCTGCCGTCCCTACGGGACTTGTATGCCTTCCTTACAATTCTTCCCAGCAATGAATTGCTGGGCTATTTTCATCACGTCCCTCCGGGACGGAAATTGTGGGTGATGGCAAGGTCACAGACCCCAGCTACATTTCCAGCCGAACGCCGTACTCGCCCAACTTTCCAATACGCAGCGGCCCAAACCCTTGAATCGTTTCGCCCATCTCTTTGCGCAGTGAAGCCGGATTGAACAACCCGCGCCGCCCGGCCAGGTCCCACAAGATGCGCCCGTCCGGCTTGGCCTCGCCCGGCGAGCGTATCGCGCGATGGATTTCCTGTGCGAGCCCCGCGTGGTTGACGATCGTGCCGTCGCGCTCGGCAAACGATCCGCCTGGTAGCAAGAATGTCGCCCGCGCGCTGGCGGGTGACGGCAGGATGTCTTGCACGACGACGGTGTCGACTTTCTCCAGAGCGGCGGCCTGGGCGTCCGTGATCCAACCCTCGGGATCGCCGCCCACCAAATACACGGCCGCGAAATCGCCGGACGCCGCCCGGCCGAGCACGTCACCCATCGGCACAACGCTTCCGGCAAAGTGACGCAACACGCCTTCAATGCCGCGACAGTTCGGGCACTTCTCGGCGCGGATCGTGAACTTCACCGGCTCCATCGGCCGACCGTACACGTCTTTCGGATACTTATCGTCCTCGCCGACCGTGCGCACCGGCCCGAGCGCGAACGATACGTTCGACGACAGCGATTTGAGATAGCTCGCCAGCAAATACGCCTCTTCAAGCGTCATCCACGGCGAGAGCACGGCCGCGATGCCCTTTTTCTTATCCCGCCCGGCCGCCACGAGCGCCTCGCGCACCGCAGGCAGAATCACGTCCCAATCGCGCGAAACGACTTTGCCGCCCTGCCGTTGCTCGGGCGTCGTGAGTCGCGAGTCGCTGTGCAAATACTTCCAGCCGAAGCGGCCCTCGTCGCACATGAAGTGCCCTTGTGCCAGCGGGTTCCCTCGCGGCCGCAAGCGATAAACTCGGTCGTCGTTTTGATCCACGTTGATGCTGCAGCCCGTGCTGCAATTCGGACACACGCTCGTCTCGGTCTTCAGCCACCATACGCGCTGCTTGTACAGAAAATCCTTGCTGCACAGTGCGCCGACCGGGCACAAGTCCACGACATTGCCCGCCAGCTTGTTGTCGCACGGCTGGCCGGGGAAGATGTCGATCTCCTCGCGCGCCCCGCGGCCGACCACCTGCAACTCGGCCGTGCCGCTCACCTCGCGCGTGAACCGCACGCACCGCGTGCACATGATGCAGCGATCCGTGAACAGCGTGATTTGCTCGCCGATGTAATCCTTATCCGGCTTGAGCAGCTTGTTTTCGGCCAGCCGGCTGTAGCCGCGGCCGTAGCGATAGCTGTAATCCTGCAAGTAGCACTCGCCGGCCTGGTCGCACGTAGGACAATCGAGCGGATGGTTCAGCAGCAGATACTCGAGCGTCGCCTGCTGAGCCGCTTTCACCTTGTCGCTGTCGGAAACGATCACCATGCCGTCGGTGACGGGCGTCTGGCAGCCGGGAATCAATTTGGGCTGCATGGCCACGCTGCCGTCCGGCTTCTTCTGGCCGACTTCCACCAAACACATGCGGCAGCTGGCCACAACCGACAGCGCCGGATGCCAGCAATAGTGCGGAATCTCGACGTCGACCCGCTGCGCGGCCTGAACGCAATTGATACGCTCGTCGACGCCGAATTCAATCTGCTGATCGTTAACGTAAACAGTGGGCATGTTGAGCTTCGCTGCAGGGAGCACGGAGCGGGGAGCAGGGAGTCTGAATTCTTACTCCACGCTCCTCGCTCCGTGTTCCCCGCTTCCTAATGTGCCGCCATCAATTCGTCGGCCGGTTTCACGCTGCGCCGACCCGCGCGGATGTACTCCTCAAACTCACCGCGAAACTTCGTGAGCGCGTTCTTCACGGGCCATGCCGCGCCGTCCGCCAGGCCGCAGATCGTCGTGCCCGGGATGATGCCCATCGAGTTCGCGACTTCGAGCAACAAATCAATGTCTTCCAGCCGGCCTTTGCCGTGGCGAATGCGGTCTAGAATTCGCGTCGACCAGTCGGTGCCCTCGCGGCACGGCGTGCATTGGCCGCACGACTCGTGGGCCATGAACCGGCAACAATTGTAGAGCACGTCGACCATGCTTGTATGGTCGTCGATCACCACCACGGCCGCCGTGCCCAGCCCCAGGCAACCGGCCCGGCCAGGTCCCTCGAAATCGAGTGGCGTATCCAGCTCGCTGGCCGACAAAAAGCCCATGCTGATGCCGCCCGGCACCACGGCCTTCGCCTTGCGGCCTTTCCACACGCCGCCGCCGTGCGTGTCGATCAGTTCGCGCGCCGTCACGCCCAGCGGCAACTCTACGCAGCACGGTTTGTTCACGTGCCCGCTGATGCAATACAGTTTCGGTCCGTAGCTGCCGACGTCGCGCTTGTTGTTCGGATCGGGCGGCACGCCGATCGATTTGAACCACTCGACGCCACGCTGAATGATGTGCGTCACGCAGCACAGTGTCTCGACGTTGTTCACGATTGTCGGCCTGCGGAACAAACCTTCGATGGCCGGGTAGGGCGGCTTGATCCGCGGCCAGGCCCGTTTGCCTTCCAGGCTTTCAATCAGTCCGGTCTCTTCGCCGCAGATGTAAGCCCCCGCGCCGCGGTGTAGGTACACGTCGAGATTGAAACCGGTCCCCAAAATGTTTTTGCCCAGAATGCCGGAGGCGTAACACTCGCGGATCGCGGCGTCGAGCACGCGATAGCTACGGCCGTACTCGTAACGCAAATAGATGTACGCCGTGTGTGATCGAATCGCATGGCACGTGATCGCGATGCCTTCGAGCAATTGGTGCGGGTCCTCTTCCATGAGGATGCGATTGTTGAACGTGCCCGGCTCGCTCTCGTCCGCGTTCACCGCCAAATAAATCGGCCCCAGATGATTCTTGGGCAAAAAGCTCCACTTCGCGCCTGCCGAGAAACCGGCCCCACCGCGGCCACGCAGTCCTGAATCTTTCACCATCTTCTGCACGTCGTCGGCCGACATCGCCAGCGCCTTCTTTAGCGCAGCGTACCCGCCATCGGCCTGATAGCCGGCCAGCGACGTGCTGTCGGGCTTATCGATGCGAGCCAGTAGTACGGGATGAAATTCGGGCATCTATTTTCTAATCAACTCAGCCGCCGAGTCCTCGGTCAAATTCATGTGACATTCGTCATTCACCAACATACACGGCGCGCCCTCGCAGGCACCCAGGCACTCGGCATACTCCAGCGTGACGCTGCCGTCTGCCGTCGTTTGGCCCGGCTTCACGCCGAGCCGATTGCACAAGCCGGCCAGCAACTCCTCGCCGCCGCGAAGCATACACGAAATGCTGCGGCACACCCACACGCGGCGCTTGCCAAGCGGCGTCTTGTCGTGGAAGAAACCGTAGAACGTCATCGTGTCCGACACTTCGGACGGATGCAACTCGAGCAGTTCCGCAATCTCCACAATCGCGGCCGGCGACACCATCCGCAGCGCATCGTGTACGATGTGCAACGCAGGCAACGTCACCGCCCGCTTATCGGGATACTTCGGGAACTCGGCCCGAATGCGGTTGCGTAGTTCTTCAGACAGTACAGGCATGTAAACTCAAAGCAAACGGAGAAATGTATGGCCACAAAAAGCGCAAAAAGGCACCAAAATAACAAATGCTAATGCACCATAAGGCATGAAGCAGTTTAATCCCACTCTTTGTGACTCTTCGTGCTTTTTGTGGCCATCGATTGATTCCTCATCGATCCAATTCCGCCGCGATGATGTTGATGCTTCCCAGCACGGCCACCACGTCGCTCAACGTATGCCCGCGGATCATATGCGGGAAAATCGCGAAGTGGATGAACGATGGGGCGCGCGTGTGCGCGCGGTAGGCCCGCACGCTGCCATCGCCCACGATGTAAAAACCAAGCTCGCCATTAGGCGATTCGGTGGCCGCGTACACTTCCTCGTGCGGCACATCAAATCCGCGGTTCGGCATCAACACTTCGAAATGCTGAATGAGACCTTCGATGCTGCGATACACGGCCGGCTTGGCGGGCAGCACCACGTCGGTGCCCGGATCCACATTCACCGGCCCGGCCGGGATGTTCTCCATCGCCTGCTCAATGATCTTAAGGCTTTCTCGCATCTCGCGCATCCGTAGCAGATACCGCGCGTAGCAATCGCCGCCCTGGGCACAAATCACCTGGAAATCGAAATCGGAATAGGCGAGGTACGGTTCGTCGCGGCGCAAATCGCGCACTACGCCGCTCGCTCGCGCGATCGGCCCCGTCGCGCCAAAATTGATCGCATCCTGCTTACTTAGAACGCCGATGCCCTTCGTGCGGTCCACGAAAATTCGGTTGCGCGTCAAGAGGCCGTCGATCTCGTCTAGCGTGGCGGGCAGCTCCTTGATGAACTTCCGCACCTTGTCGACCCAGGCCGTATTCACGTCGAACAACACGCCGCCGACCCGCGTGTAGCTGGCATGAAACCGCTGGCCGGAGGCGTATTCAACGATGTCGTAAATGTGCTCGCGTTCCTGGAATCCATACAGAAACGCCGTGAACGCACCTAAATCGAGCGCAGCGGTCCCCACGTTGAGCAAATGATCGTGCAACCGCATCAGTTCAGCGAGGATTGTGCGCAAATACTTGCAGCGCGGCGTCAGCTCGATGCCGAGGAGCATTTCGACCGCGTGATGCCAGGCGATCTCGTTCGCCACGGGCGAAACGTAATTCATCCGGTCGACGATCGTCACGTACTGATTGAAGTCCAGGTGCTCGCCCAGCTTCTCGAACCCACTGTGTAGGTATCCGATGTGCGGCACGGCGTCGACCACCCGCTCGCCGTCCAGAGTGAGGATAATGCGCAGCGTCGTATGCGTCGCCGGGTGCTGCGGTCCGAAGTTGAGCGTCCACAAGTACTCGCGCTCGTGCGTATCCGTCGGCAGAGTGTCGGCGAGTGTTAGCGGCATGTGAACTTCAACAGCTTTTGTCTAGGAATATAAACCACAGAGGACACAGAGGTCACGGAGGAGAAACAGAAATGATCAATGCAAAATGTTTAATGCAAAATCACTACTGTCCGGCTAACGCCGGAGTGACTTCGGTTAACTCTTAGGATTTCAACAAGTTGCGTTCGACAATGCGTGTACACGATCTGAACTCGCCAG
>JAKEIB010000304.1 GCA_022614705.1 Planctomycetota bacterium
ACTTACATTAAACTCTTGCACTCATCTGCGCCAGCGCCAGTGCGCCAGTTGCCGCGTGCTAGAAAGATCCTTCAATCTTGCATAAAAAACGCTGCGGTTACAAACTGCTGTCAGTGCTGTTACCAGGTAGTCAAAGTGATACCTTATAGAAGTGCTCACCGCGTGGGTCGTTGACGGTGGGTTGAAGCCCGCAGGCCGCGCCGCGAGTGACGCGTCGCCTCATCGAAGGCTGTCTCGGACGCGACAATTCGAAGCAAAGAGGTCTGCGAACAGCCAGTTCGCACGGTGCTCAACTGAGCGGCGAACGTCGGTGCCGTGCTCGTTGCAAGCTGTGCGTAAGAAGTGCAGGCGGCCGAGGTGCGAACGTCTGAGAGGCTCCGGCGAGCGATTCAGATCGACAAATTGCAGCCGGCCGGGCTGACGAAGTGTGAGACGAAATCAATAAGCGGCAGTGCGTCAAAGACGTGCCGCATAATGGCTGCTAGCCGGCGTGTAGGAATTGGCCGGAAACAGTATCTCCGATAACGATGCCGGCGGCGACGATTTGTGGTCGATTTCGGCCGTCTGCCGCATCGACATGATTGACGTTCGCGGCCGTGCCCGCAATCAGCTCTTTACAGGCACCATGAACGCGAGCGAAGCGTCTCGATCGCGACGACCGGATTTATGTGCCTGAGGTAGGCATCGGTAGTTGCCAGGTTCGCGTGTCCGAGCACGGTCTGGACGACGTTCATCGGCGTCCGCTCCGCAGCCAGCTCCGCCGCGAAGGAATGCCTCAGGGCGTGGGCATGAACTCGACGTTCGACGCCTGCCTTGGAAGCAAGTCGCGGTAGCAAGGCACGAACGTAGGATGTTTTCAACGGCTCGCCTCGAAGGGTGCAGAACACCTTCGAGTGGCCGTTGATCTCAAGCGTTGCTCGTTGATCCAGCCAGCGTTGCAGAAGCGCCCATGCGCCCGGGTCCATGCCCACGCTGCGGACCGTTCCGCCCTTCCCGTTCAGGACGCGGATTGCGCCGGCGTTGGCATCGAGGTCCCTGGGCAGGATCGACAAGGCTTCACCGATCCGCAGACCGGTCCTGTAGAGAGTCGCAATTAGTGCCGCATTGCGAACGCCTGTGGGCGAGCGTTTGGAGCAGGCGCGGAGGAGCGCCTTGACTTCGTCTCCATTCAGCGGCTGGGCGGGAAATTTTCTGCCTCGGTTGGAGGTCCTCATAAGTGGTCAATCCTCGGGGTTAAATTCAGTGTCACATAAGAGTCAAAGCGTCACTCTATTGCCATGATGATTGCAGATTGTGACGGCGCCCACGAAAAGCGTAATTCTTTCTCGATGTTGGCGACGATAGTGGCCCGTTATCACGATGCGATCGCCTGTGCTGATGAACTGGCTTATGACGCCGCCTTTTTTTGACGTTGTGGCCCCGCTGCGGCCGCCTAGAAACACGAGAACCCGAACCCTTCCGCAGTCCCGTCACAACCGGCAATATTAGAGTAGGCTGAACCTCCGTTATAACCGAACGATTCGCATTCACCTGGCTGGCTCTTCTTGGCGTTGGCGCTTGTCAACCATTGCCCGAGCAACCGTTCAAAGCCATCCCCTACGACAAGCTCCTCTGCAACGGCAGGTACCTCTGCTACGAACCGCGACGACCTGGCTACGTGGTCGGCATGTGGACTGACCGCTGGATCATGCTCAACCAAGAGATGGTCATCGACGCCAAGGTCCAGAAGGCCGCCCGCGATTGTCTCGTCCCTTGTCTGCATCAAACACAACGCCACTCTGGATCGCAAGCACCTACTCGGGCTGCTGCGCCACGCTGGCTACCTCGTCCCCGACGACGCAACATCACGATGACCGTCCCTGACGGCGGCGATTACTCGAACATGACGCTCGACATCGACGGCACGCCCGTCCACGTCGAATACATCACGGTGGAAGAATGAACCAAATTGACGGTATCGAAACACTCAAGATACTTGGCGGCCTCGCAACCGGCGGCCTCATCGCTGCTCATTGCCGACTTCCTACTCGGCCGCAAGATGCTGTTGATCCAGGGCACCCGAGCACTGCGGCCTGCGGGTTTGATCCGTGCGATATTCTCGCTGCTCCGCATGTACTGGTTCGGCTACTCGAACACGCAGTTCTTGAACCCGGACTGCACGGTGAAGACTCTTCACGAGAACCGCGAGATGTGTAAGAACCGTGCCGCCAAGTCGGTCATGATCTTCGAGGTTGAACTGTGAGATTTCACGTCGTCGGACTACCGCATACCGTGACGAACATGCAGCACTCGGCCTGAGCGTTCAAGATCAAGATTTTGCACTTCTGCCAGATGATGCACAGTCTCAGGCATGAAGTGGTCCACTATGGCGTCGGCAACGACGTGATGTTTGTAGAGTACGGCATCGGCTACAACGGCACCTGGGCGAAGTTCCGGGTGTTCGAGTCGTATGCCCACATGCACAAGATATGGGGCGCTCAAGGCAGCTTCGACCCCGATGGCAAGTTCTACAATGCCGTCATCCCGAACTACTTAAACCCGATGACTATCCGCTCAAGGCCGAGAAGCAAGACTACTTCCTCTACCTCGGCCGCCTGATCCAGCGGAACGGGATCAACATTGCCGTCGAGACATGCAAGCAAATCGGAGCGAAGCTCGTCGTCGCCGGCCAAGGCATGAAATCATACAAGAACGGAGTCCTCACCTGCGAGGACGGCGGCATCTACCCCGGTGTCGAGTATGTCGGCTTCGCCACAGGCAAGAAGCGAGCCGATCTGTTCTCGAACGCGAAGGCTGTCTTCGTACCAACCAAGTACATCGAACCGTTCGGTGCCGTCGCTATCGAAGCACAGATGGCCGGCACGCCTGCGATCACCACGGACTGGGGCGCTTTCACCGAGACCGTGGAGCACGGCGTCTGCGGGTATCGTTGCCACACGTTCGATCACTTCGTCTGGGCGGCTCGCAATGTGGATCGCCTGGCTCCCTATCAAATTCACCAGCGGGCCATCGCCAACTACAGCATGGACTCGGTGCGTTGGAAGTATCCGGAATAATTCTCGATGCTCTTCGACCTGTGGGGTGATGGTTGGTAGCGGAAGTGCCATGTCCTAACTGTCCGAGGATTCGCCAAGCTGGCCCACGAGTTCATCTACAACTACCACTTTTCCGACACCTACGTCACTCGACACTACTCACACCGACTCGAATATGCACGCGCATTTTTCTCAGTGTTACTGAACGCCTAATGGAAGAAGTTCGCGTTTGTGCTGACGACAAGCTCGTCCACAAGGTCGCCTCGGCCGTCGATGCGCTCGTCATGTACTTGAAGCAGCAAGAGTCCGGCGTGGCCGACACGTTTGGGGATGTGCGCTTCGAGATTCCCGACAGTAGCCGGGTGCCGAGCTTCGAGAACCTAATCCGGCAGTACATGCCGACACTCTCCGTCTCCACAGTAAACGGCGTAATCAAGCAAGTCGCCAAAGCCAAACAGATGAGCCGTCATCAACGACCTTGGCTCGTGGGCGTCAGCGGCGCAGGACGATCCGGGCTGCTGCTCGGAACTGAAGGCCGTATTCCTCCGGCTGCTCGAACTCTGCGACTACCCAGAACTGGGCGACGACGTGCTCAAGCCGGGCTGCCCCGCTAGCCCAACGGGTGCCGAAGGTGTGGCTGGTGAGCCGGGAATCACCACGGCTCTCGATGCCGCTGGGCGACCAGTGCTACACAGTTCGCGAGAACGAGGGTGAAGGTTGGGAAGGTCCGAAGGTTGTGGCCTGGGGCATCGCCTGTGCTCAGATGGAACAACTGTTCAAGAAGGCCGACCAGTACGTCGTGCATGGACATCAACACATCCACACCGAGCCGGCACCGCCCGAGACGTTAGTCAAAGCGTTCGGCTGCATCACCGGTAAGAACGCCGAGCCGGAACAGTCTGCCACTCAACCGTGGCCACAACACTGGCCGCCGTACCATCACCGCAACGAACCGTGCGACATGAAGGTCGGCCCGTGCTGGTGTGGCGCTTGGCACGTCGAGGGCGAGTTCAAGTTGGAGAAGGACGGCACTCCATACGTCAACCGCAAAACCCTGATATGGCCCGGCGATCACACCGGCGGCGATGAGTATTCGAGCCAGTGCGATTGCAGCCAGTGTAAGTCATTTCGAGTCTCCGTCGCACACCGAGGACGACATGATAAAGAGTTACTACTCCGAGCGATAAATACTGAACACTTTGATGTGTGATGCGTATGATCGTGCATGAGCAAGATTACGGACGCGCGTTGTCTGTCGCCGTCGGGCCAGGAAGACCTGCGCCCACAACCTGGGAGAAGCCTATAGCTTTCATCCTGGCGGGGCGCTGTTTCTGTTTGCCGACGGATCGGCTCGCCTTGTCTCCGAAGACGTCGACCCGTGGGTCTACGTTTGTTTCTGCACGCGCGCGGGCGGCGAGGTCGTCGACGAAGTGGGCGATTAATTTCGCTTCGCTTTGGATATAGCACGTGCTATCACAATGCCGCAGTGAATGCGCTGCTATCAGTCGGCGTTCACGCGACTTCGACTCTCATCGAAATCTCATCTCATTCTCAGCGTCATCTCACGGCTGAGTTCGTAAAACGGCACTCAGAGCGGTCGCTTGATCAGGTCACCGACCGACGGCCCAGAAAAGGAAACTGGGCGTGATTCGTTCAAATCTAAAGAGGAGGCGCTGGTGAACCATCGAAACGGAACGAGGTCGACGAGTTTTTCACCCGATTCACTTTCAATCCGAGGAACAAATGATGAGTATTTCAAGATTTTCGGCGTGCGTCGGCGCTTTGTTGATCATGTGCGCTGTCAAATCCGCGCATGCTCAGGCAACATTGCCCGATTTTTCCACCGCTGTATTTAGCAATAGCACAACAATCTACAATCCCTATTTTCCGCTGGTCCCAGGTACGATTTCGACGTTCAACGCCGAGGACATCGACCCGGTTACCGACGAACGAACCTTTCAGACCGTCATTGTCGAGGTGCTGCACGATACGCGCATCGTGGCCGGAGTCACCGCTCGAGTTGTCCGTGACCGGGTTTTCCAAGACGGTCTCGTGCGAGAAGACACGTTCGACTGGTATGCCCAGGACAACAATGGGAACGTCTGGTATCTCGGCGAAGAGGTCACCGATTTCGAATACGACGATGCAGGTAATCTCATCGGCACGAGCCACCCCGGCATGTGGGAGGCGGGCGTCGACGGCGCCCAACCTGGTTACATTATGCCGGCCAGTCCGCAGCTCGGCGATCATTATTACCAAGAGTTCTATCCCAGCGTGGCGGTCGACGAAGCCCAAGTCACGGGACGCGATCTAACTTTTATTGTTCCTCACGGTGCGTACCACGATGTCGTACTGAGGACGCGCGATACCAGTGCGCTTGAACCCGACAGGTACGCTAACAAATTCTATGCCCCTGGCGTTGGCCCGATCGGGGAACGGGCCTTCTTGGTCGATAGCGACACGCTGACAGCGAAGGTCGACCGCAATCCGCAGGCGATCCTGCCGGAATTTGATGCCGCCAACTTCACTCCGGGCGCGCCGATCGACCATCCGTTGTTTCCTGTCGTCGCCGGACGAGCTTACAACTACGAGGGACAGGAATTCGACAGCGAATCGGGCGAGACCATGGAACTCGGCTACCAGGAGTTCCATACGGCCGGCACCAGAATGATTCTCGGGATACCGACGCAGATTGTCCGCGGCATTGAGTACCACGATGGATTAATGTTCGAGGACTCGCAGTTCTACTACGCTCAGGACCAGGACGGCAACGTGTGGTGGATGGGCGAGCACTCGACGAAGTTTGAATACGATGATGCCGGCAATCTAATCCGCACCTACGACGACAGCACTTGGATTGCCGGCGTCAACGGGGCCAAACCGGGCTACTACATGCCGGCTGATCCATCGCTCGGTACGAGCTTCTACGAGATCTTTTCGCCCGCCGATGGCGATATCGACACGATGGAGATTGTGTCACGGGACGCGCCCGTTTCGACCGTCCTCGGCGATCTGAATGACGTGTCCATCGTACGCGAAAGGAGCGACTTCAAACCGGCCTTTTACGCCCATAAGTATTATGCGACCGGAGTCGGACTTGTCCGCGTCCAAGAAGACTTCGACGCGTTCGGACATCCGCGCATTTTTCTTGAATTGACCAGCGTCGTGCCTGAGCCGGCCATAGGTTGCACCTCCGTCCTCGGAGCGATCGCTTGCTTGCTTGGGGTGCGTCGCCGTCGTGCTACGCGACGACTGAGCGACAGATTCGGAGTCGGCACTCCCTAGCGGCCAACACGTGAGTGGCCGCGGAAATGCGTCCCCTGTCGATTGGCCGGCGGGGACGCATTTCCCTCACTCGTTTTGTTTCGTCTTCGGCGCTTTTGTTTCCAGAAGCTCGCCGAATTCTTTTTGGAACTTTTCGACCTTGGGGCGGATGACGGCCTGGCAGTAGCTTTGGCCGGGGTTGAGGTCGAAGTATTTTTGGTGGTAGCTCTCGGCCGGATAGAATTTTTCGAAGCGCGTGATTTCGGTGACGATCGGGGCGCCGAAGGCCTTCGACTTGTCTAGCTGGGCCTTGTATTGCTCGGCGACTTTGCGCTGCTCGTCGTTGTGGTAGAAGATGGCGGAGCGGTATTGCGTGCCGACGTCGTGGCCTTGGCGGTTGAGCGTTGTGGGGTCGTGGGTGCGCCAGAATACTCTCAGCAGGTCGTCGAAGGAAATGACGGCCGGGTCGAAGGTGACTTGCACGACCTCGGCGTGGCCCGTGTTGCCGGAGCAGATTTGCTCGTAGGTGGGGTTCTGCGTGCGGCCGCCGCTGTAGCCGGAGACGGCCGACTTCACGCCGCGCAGGTTCTGAAACATGGCCTCGGTACACCAAAAGCAGCCGGAGCCGAAGGTGACCGTTTCTAAGTTCGCGGCGGATGGGCCCGACGCGGCCACAGCCGGCTTGCGGGTGTCAGAGGCATCCGATTGGTTCCGGGTTGTGTTCGACATGAGATAAGTCCCTGCGTAAATGGCGGCAAGCAATCCGACGGTGACGGCGGCAATGGTTCGAAAGCGGGTGCTCATAAGTAACCTGGGCCTAAGCAGGCGGCAGCGGGAATGCTATCACGGTCGCCGTGTCACAACGTTTGTTGAACCGGCAAAATCGTTATAGCCGATACAGATGGCGGTACACAGTGTCTTTGAATGAGCTTGGCAGGCGGGAGTGACTGAATTCTCGCGAATTCAACTACCGGGCGCCATTCAGTGCCTTGGGGGGATTGGCCTGTGAATCCGATTGCGGTTTCGACATTTCTGGTTGCGCTCGTGCTGGCGGCGTTTTCTGCGCAAGCAGTGGGGCAGGAGTTTGCTCCCGACGACTTGTCGCTGGAGAGCGGCGAGAGTACGGGGCTTCTGCAGCCCGAGGCGATCGTCGAGCCGCTGCCGGAGCCCAGCAGTGCGCCGGCGACAAAAAAGCATCCCCAGGTAATTCCGCTGCCACCCGTCGAAACGGCGGAAAGCGACAATCGGCTGACGTTGGCGGAGGCCGAGGCGCTGGCTACGTCGTTCCATCCGGCGCTTCGCGAGGCGGCCGGACGCGTGCGGGCCGCCCAGGGCAACTGGCTGCAAGTGGGCCTGCGGCCGAACCCTGAAATCGGCTACGTCGGCGACGAAATGGGCGACGCCGGCACGGCCGGCAAGCAAGGCGGCTTCCTCAGCAAGGAATTTGTCACGGCGGGAAAGCTGGGGCTCAATCGGGCCGTTGCGCTACGCGAAGTGGCCGCCGCACAACAGCGCGAGGAAATGGCGCGACTGCAGATCCTGACGACGGTTCGCATGCAGTATTTCGACGTGTTGGCGGCCGAGCGGGCCGTGGCGTTGGCCAGGCAACTCGGCGGCATCGCCGCGAAGTCGGTCCGCGTCACGGAGTTGCGACTAAAGGCGCTCGACATACCGCGGTCGTCGCTCTTGCAAAGTCAGATTGAAAGCGAATCGACGGCGCTCCTCGAACAGCAGGCAACCGAGCGCTACGACGCGGCCTGGCGTCGGTTGGCAGCGACGATCGGCGTCATCGATACGCAGGCGGTCGTGATGGATGATGCTTTCGCCCGACCGTTGCCGGAGCTGGCTTGGGTGAGCGCGCGCGAGCGTGTGCTAGCCGAAAGCCCGGAGTTAGCGGAGCTGCGGTTCGAGGTGGATCGGGCCCGTTATCAAGTGGAGCGTGCGTCGGCCGGCCGCGTGCCGAACGTGAACGTGTTGACGGGTGTCGAGCACGATAATGTGACTGACGACACGCTTGCCAAAGTTGAGGTCAGCATTCCGCTACCGGTGTTCGACCGCAATCAAGGTGCGATCGCCCAGGCCTGCGGCGAACTCGCAGCCGCCCAAGCGGCGCTGCGGGAAAGGGAGCTCGCGCTCGAACAGCGACTGGCCAGCGCGATGCGCGACTACGCAACGGCCCGCAAGCGAGCGATGACATACGCTGAAAAGGTGTTGCCGGCGGCACGCGAGTCGCTGGACATCATCAACGCGGGCTATCAGGAGGGAGAGCTTGACTATTTGCAGGTGCTAACGGTGCAGCAAACTTTCGCGGAGAAGAGCCTGGCCTATCTCGAGGATTTGGGGATCGCATGGAAGCAATGGGCCGAGATTGAGGGGTTGTTGGTCGGACCGCTGGCGGAACAAGCAGAATAAAAAGCCGCGAAAACAAGACTGAGAATTTGATGTTGATCTGAACTGGCGGGAAAAGTTATCGTTCGTGCCGAATTGTGACGGGCAGCTTGTCGAGGAAGTTGCCGAGGTTTCACGCAACCTTGTGGGGTTGATGAGCCGACGAATTGATAGGGCCACGAATTAACATGCGCACGCTCGTATCCAACCTGACGGCGGCTTTGTTGCTTGTGCATGCGCTGATCGGATGCTGCCGTCACCACGAGCACGATCACACGGCGTCTGGGCACATTGAGGCGGTGGAATCGCTCGCGGCCACGTGCTGTCACGATGGCGGTAGCTTCTGCGGTCACGACGAGGAGCCAGCACCAGCACCATCGCCATGCAACTGCAAGCTTGAATGCATGGCATTGTGCATCTATTTGCCTCCGGAAAAGTGCGTTGTCGATGCCGGGGATTTGGTCCTTTCTTTCGATATCCTGCCGATCGGCGATGCATGCACGGCCATTGAGGCCGCTGCGGCTAGTCGTTGCGGCGATTGCAAAACCGCCTACTGGGCCTGGGAGCCGCCGGTTCGGCTCCATCTACTGCATCAGATCATTCTGATCTGAAAGCGTGCCGATCACTAATTGAAGTGCCGCCTGTGCTGCGCGCTTTCGCGCTCCATGGCAAGCGATTGCCGCACTTTCCGCAACGTGCCATCGATCGGCAATTACCCAGAACAGTTCTCGGAACAGGGGGTTCACCATGCGTATTGTATTCGCGTTTGCCGTATGTTTCGCGCTAAATTTGAGTTTTTCGACGGCCGGCTTCGGGCAGGACACGACGCAACGGGTCGCGGCCGCGCCCGGTGCGCCGGTTGCCACGAAGCAGGCGCCGCCATTCACTTACCTACTTTTTTGGAAGCAGAACGACGCCAATACGCAGCAGTTCGCTGAGACGATCCGCACGGCGGCCGCCAAGCGGCCCGAGCGGGCCAACTGGACTTCGATCGACGTCAATGACCAGGCCAACCAAGCGGTTGTCGCCCAATATGGCGTGAGCCGGGCGCCGATGCCGCTGGCGCTGTGCGTGGCACAGAATGGAGCGATCACGGCTGTTTTCACGCGTCGGCCGAACGATGCGGCACTCGATCGGGCGCTCGTGACGCCGGCGATGGTGGATGTCACCAAGGCGCTTCAGGACAAGAAGATTGTCGTGGTGCACGTGAAGCCGAAGTCGGATGCGCCACTGCCGTACGGCGCTTTCGAGTTCACGAAGGACCCGGCGTTTCAAGCCAGAGCGACGGTTGTTGACGTCGTGGCGAACGATCCGGCCGAGAGCCGGTTCTTGACCGACATGGAATTCAACGCGGCGAGCGTCCGCGACTCGGCGGTCGTCGTCATGGCGCCGCCGGGCGTGTTGGTCGGCAAATTTGCCTCGACGGCTACGAAGGATGAAATCGCGGCCAAGTTGCACGCGGCCGGAAAGTGCTGCAACGACCCGAATTGCAAACATAACAATAAGGCTCAAGCGCAATGACGCCCAATAAACTGATCTGGAAAGAACTTTGGCAGCGCCCGACCGCGATGGTCACGTGCCTGCTGTCGATTACGCTGGGCGTCACGGCGCTCATCGCGATTCGGAGCGTCACGATTTTTTCGGAGCGGGCCGTGTCGACGCAGATGGAAGCGTTGGGCGCGAACGTGCTCTTGCTTCCGCAGGGCGTTGGCCTGCAAGACTACTACGCGGCCGACTCGCACGGCGCGACGTTGCCGGAAGAGTATGCCGTGCAGTTGGCGCTGGCCAATTTGGAAGGCGTCGAGAAGGTTTCGCCGAAGCTGAGCGTGCCGGCAGAGCTGAATGGCCGCCGCATCTCGCTCACGGGCATTTTGCCGCAAAGCGAATTCGAAGCCAAAGCGAGTTGGCAGAGCGCGCTGGTGTTCAGCAACAAGCATGCGGGTTGCAAGAAGCACGCGGCTGCCCAAGACGAGAATCGGCCGGAGACAGAGAACCTGGCCAAGGGCCGCTACGTGCGCGAGATTCGCGAGTCGGAAGTTTACGTGGGGGCGGACGTCGTCGCGTCGACCGGCGTCGCAGCGGGCCAGCAGATTACGCTGCTGGGCCAACCGTTTATCGTTTCGGGTGTAATTCCCGCGACGGGCACGGTCGACGATGGCCGTGTGTTCACGCACTTACACGCGGTGCAGTCACTCGCCAACAAAGGCGAGACGGTGAACGTCATCGAGATCATGGCTTGCTGTGAAGACGCCGCGGGCGGACTTATTGCGGAACTGGGCCAGATGTTTCCCGATGCCAAGGTCGTGACCATCACACAGGTGGTCGACACGCAAGTGGCCATCAACCGCTTGATGACGAATTTGTCGTACTTGTTCTTCGGTATCCTGCTTGTCGTGGGCATCGCGAGCATCGCCGGGACGATGTTCGCGAATGTGACGGAGCGGCGCCGGGAGATTGGCACGTTGATGGCGCTCGGCGCGACGCCGTCGCTCATCTCACGGCTATTCCTAGGCAAGGCGCTCGCGATCGGATTGGCGGGCGGTGCGTTGGGCTATGTGGGCGGCACGGCTCTGGCCGTGGGCGCGGGGCCGTATTGGGCCGGCATCGCAGTTCGACCGGTACCATGGCTCGCGGTAGTCGCGCTTGTTCTGGCCGGAATGGTGGCCGTTGTTGCCAGTTATCTGCCAGCACGACGAGCAACACTGATCGACCCCTGTTTGTGTTTTCGAGAAGTGTAACGTTTCTGAAAGGAAAAAGATGTTTCAGCTCACGGACGTATCGAAACGTTATGCTCACAAACAAGGTCGGGTGACGGCGCTGCAATCGACAACGCTGCGGATCGCGCCGGGCGAGTTCGTCGCTGTCGTGGGACCGAGCGGCTGCGGGAAGACGACGCTCCTTTCCATCCTAGGCGGCATGCTGGCTCCGACGAGTGGCCAGGTGCTGCTCGAGGGCCAATCCGTGTACGATCTACCTCCCGCCAAACGTGCCAAGTTGCGGCTGCGCAAGATTGGATTCGTTTTTCAGACGTTCAATCTGGTTCCTTATCTTTCGGCTTTGGAGAATGTGCAGATTCCGTTGATGCTGGGTCGCGCATCGGCTGCCGAAAGCGAGCGACGGGCGTCGGACTTACTCGCGCGAGTTGGTCTGAGCGAGCGGATGCATCACAAGCCCAGCGAACTTAGCGTTGGACAGCAGCAGCGCGTCGCGCTAGCCCGGACGCTGGCCAATGACCCGGCCGTGATACTGGCCGACGAGCCGACGGGGAACCTCGATCCGCAAACGCGCGAGCAGGTGCTGGATTTTCTTGCCGAACTAAGCGGTGAAGGCCGCACGGTGATCGTGGTCACGCACGACCCGGCGGCTGCAAAGCGGGCGGGGCGGATAATCAAACTCGCGGACGGGGCCGTTTCGTCGGACGTGAAAGTGGCGATACAGCGTGTCGCGTAGACACACTAGGGTGGCATGGCTACCATTCGACCCAAGTTAGATGCAGGATTATGCATACGCGTGCATTGTTTCGGTCCCGTAGGGACCCGTCGAAAATAGCCCAGCACTTTCAGTGCTGGGGCAGCTGGGGCAGCTGCACCAAGCCTACCGTCACGTCCCGTAGGGACGGCTGAAACATTGGCGACACAGCATTTATTCGGCCGTCCCTACGGGACTTGAAATCACAATCCCGACTTTACCCAGCACTGGAAGTGCTGGGCTATTGTCAGGTGTCCCTACGGGACACCAGCGGTTTGATAACGGCCACGCGCAGCACCGGCTACCACTTGCATAATCCTGCCTGGCCGAGGGCTGCTTTGAGTGGCCATGTTTGCTCCTTCCCATGCCCACGCCGAGCTGTGGGCATGGCACCCTCTTGTGCGGTTTCGTCCGAATATGCGGGTATTGTTGCCTTCAAAAAAGCTCGAATTGACCGCCTTGGGCCACGGGGCGAAAATTAAGATTGTAGTAGTGGCATGAACCATTTGTCGGCCACACGCTTCGTTGTGTCGGGCTATGCGACTTAGTCTTCAACTTTTTACGAGTGGCGTTTTTGCCCTGCATGCGTTGTTGGGGTGCGGGGTGCACCACGCATGCCAGCATGGCGTGACGGCCGTTCTCTGCACGGCCCAGCGTCACGCGGAGCATCATTGCGACGGTCATCATGCCGGCGACGGCGAACAGCCGGTCGACGGCGATCACGCACCGGCCGACCCGTGTCAACATGCCGTGTGCAGCTACGTGAAGGCGGAGACGCAGCGAGTTGACTTATCGGACGGCGGCGCGGCCTCGTTCACGCTGGCAGCGCCGGTTAATACGGCGACCGACGTACAAGTGGCATCGGCCAAAAGCGAGCCAATTTGCAGGGCCGACCTCTCCTCCACACACCTCTATGTGTGGCACTGCGCGCTCATCATTTGATCCGCGCGCCGATTTTCTCGTGATTGCACGCGCCGTCGAGGTGCTCGCTGCAATCTCTCTTTGTTTTGCGTATTGATTCCGGTTTCTCGTGGTGGCGCGCTTGGCGGTTGCGCTACGGCGCAGGAGAAGTTTTCCGTGGTCCAAAAGTTCCCGTTAATAAATTCGCGCCGGGTGGCGTCGTTGATTGTCATCATCCTAGTGATGGCCGTGACAATCGGCGCGGTGGCAGCATACTACCTCGCACGGGGCGACGCCAACTCGCGTCACATCGCCCAGTCCGCCGGACATGAAAATGGCGACGAACACGCGGACCACGCGCATCACGACCATGAGAACGGCGAGCAGGCCACGGTCAAGCTCAGCGCGGCGGCGCTCAAGAACATCCGCTACAAGCCACACACGGTTGCGACCGGCGACTATGTCCGCACAGTATCGATGCCGGGGATCATCATCGAGCGGCCCGGAAAGTCGCAAACGCGCGTGACGGTGCCGCTTACGGGCATCGTGACGCGAGTCTACGTGCACGAAGGCGAAGCGATTCCGCAGGATAGCCCGCTGTTTGACCTGCGTCTGACGCATGAAGACCTCGTCACGGAGCAGACCGAGTTCCTGGCCACGGTCGACGCGCTCGACGTTGTGAAGACGGAGATCGAACGGCTGGAGGCGGTTACCGAAGGAGTCATCGCGGGCAAAAGGATTCTTGAGCAAAAGTACGAGCGGCAGAAACTCGAGGCCCGTCTGCAGGCCCAGCGGCAGGCGCTGTTGCTGCACGGTCTGGTGGATGACCAGATCGACGAGATTCTCAAGACGCGGTATCTCATTCAATCGTTGACCATTCGCGCGCCGTCGCTCGAAACTCATGACGAACATCCGTACCACGTTCAATCGATCGACGTACAACTGGGCCAGCAAGTGACGGCGGGGGATACGCTTTGCGTGTTGGCCGATCATCGTGAGCTGTTCATCGAGGGCACGGCGTTCGAAGCGGATACGCCGCAATTGCGCGCGGCGCTGGAAGCTGGCACACCAGTCGCGGCCGATGTTCTGATCAGCGCGAAGCGCGATCAGGTGGTAACCGGCCTCAAGCTGCTCTACCTCGCCGATCAGGTAGATCGAGAGTCTCGCGCCCAGCACTTCTACGTGCGACTGCCGAACAAAATCGTGTCGGATCGCCGCGAAGGTTCGCAGCGGTTTGTGCAATGGCAATTCAGCCCGGGGCAACGCGTCGAGCTGAACCTGCCGGTGGAGCATTGGACAAACCGCATCGTGGTGCCGGCCGCGGCGGTCGTCACCGACGGGGCTGAATCGTACGTCTACCGCCAAAGCGGCGACAGTTTCGAGCGCGTGCCCGTACATGTTGAGCATCGCGACAAGAAGTCTGCCGTCATCACTAGCGACGGCTCGATCTTCCCTGGTGAAGTGATCGCGGGGAGCGGGGCATTCCAGATTCATTTGGCGCTGAAGAACAAAAGCGGCGGCGGCGCAGACCCGCACGCGGGCCACAACCACTAACTCAATCGAGTCTCACGCAGAGGCGCAGTGGGCGCGGAGAGAGAAACCACTACTGAACTCTTCCCGTCACTCTGCGAACTCCGCGCCTCTGCGTGAGACGATTCAATGACCGTTTTCAATTACTCAAGAGCAGCGAGCCCATTACATGCTTAACGCGGTTATACGTTTTTCGCTGCGGTACCGGCTGCTGGTCATCGCGCTGGCGCTAGTGACGCTCGTCTACGGTGGCTATGTGTTGTGGCATTTGCCGATTGACGTGTTTCCGGATCTCAATCGGCCGCGGGTCACGATTCTCACCGAAGCGCCGGGTCTGGCGCCCGAGGAAGTGGAAACGCTGATTACGCTTCCGCTAGAGTCGGTGTTGAATGGGGCCACGGGCGTGCAGGCGGTGCGGAGTTCGTCGGGCGTGGGGTTGTCCGTCGTCAACGTGGAGTTCGATTGGGGCACGGATATTTACATCGATCGACAGGTCGTGGCGGAGAAGATGGCTCAGGCCGCCGACCGGTTGCCGCGCGGCGTCCAACCCCATCTGGCGCCCATGTCCTCGATCATGGGCCAGTTCATCCTCATTGGGATGTACAGCGACGACGAAAAAACTTCACCGATCGAGGTGCGCACGCTGGCCGATTGGGTCGTGCGTCAGCGGCTGCTGACGATTCCGGGTGTCGCGCAAGTCGTGACGATTGGCGGCGGTCGAATGCAGTACCAGGTTTTGGTCAACCCGGAATCGCTCGTGAAATATGGCGTCACGCTGCATGACGTGGAGGAAGCGCTCGCGCGGAGCAACGCCAATGCGACGGGCGGTTATTTGGATCGCGGCACGAGCGAATACCTCGTGCGCTCCATGGGCCGAGTGCACTCGGTCGGCGATTTGCAGAAGGTCGTCGTGAAGGCCGATCCGGAACGACCCGTGCTGCTCGATCAAGTCGCGCGCGTCGTCGAGGGAGCTCAAATCAAGCGCGGCGATGCGGCAGTCAACAATCAGCCGGCCGTGATCCTGGTCGTCTCCAAGCAGCCGGGGGCCGATACCCGCGAGCTGACCGAGAAAATCACGCGGGCCATCAACGAGTTGCGGCCGACGTTGCCGCCGGATGTCGTCGTCGACCCGAACGTCTATCAACAGAAGTCGTTCATCGACCTGAGCATTCACAACGTCATCATGGCGCTACGCGACGGCGGCATCCTGGTCGTCATCGTTCTGTTCATCTTCCTGCTCAATTTTCGCACGACGTTCATTACCTTGACCGCGATTCCGCTTTCGATCGTCACGGCGGGACTCGTGTTCAAGTGGTTCGGCATGTCGATCAACACGATGACGTTGGGCGGCCTGGCCGTGGCGATTGGCGAATTGGTGGATGACGCGATCGTCGACGTCGAGAACATCTTCCGCCGATTGCGAGAGAACAAACACGCGGCCCAACCGAAGCATCCACTGCGGGTCGTGTATGAGGCCAGCAGCGAGGTGCGCAACTCGATCGTCTTCAGCACGATTTTGGTCGTGCTGGTGTTTGTTCCGCTCTTTGCTTTGGGCGGCATGGAAGGTCGGCTGTTCACGCCGTTGGCGGTGGCTTACATCGTATCAATCCTCGCCTCGCTGGTTGTTTCGCTCACGGTAACGCCAGTGCTTTCCTATTGGCTCTTGCCCAACGCGTCGTTCATGGAGCGAAAGGGGGACGGCCCACTGCTATCGTTTCTGAAAGGGTTGGGCGGCGTGGCGATTCGATTCAGCGTGCGCAATCCGTGGCCGGTGATGCTCGTCGTACTCGCGGCCGTGGGCATCAGCGTTTTCGCGGTGACGCAAATTGGCCGCGATTTCTTGCCGCCGTTCAACGAAGGCTCCGTGCAAGTGAATGCCCTGGCGCCACCCGGCACGTCGCTCGAGGCGTCGAACGCGATTGGCGCGATGGTCGACGAGCGGCTGCTCGCGGTTCCCGGCGTCGTCTCCATCGGCCGACGCACAGGGCGCGCCGAATTGGACGAACATGCGGAAGGCGTGAATGTATCGGAAATAATCATTACTCTCGATCCAGAATCTGGCCGCAGCCGCAACGAGGTACTTGCCGACATTCGCGAGGAGCTGGAGCAAGTGCCGGGCGTCGTGACGTCGGCGGAACAGCCGTTACAACATCTTATTTCGCACATGATTTCGGGAGTAAAGGCTCAAATCGGCATCAAGGTATTTGGCGACGACCTGGCCGTGCTGCGTACGAAAGCCGAGCAGATCAAGGCGGCGATTGCCGACGTGCCCGGCGTTACCGACCTCGTGGTCGAACAGCAGGTCGAGATTCCGCAACTTCAGATCCAGGTGCGGCGTGACGAGTTGGCTCGCTATGGGCTCAGCGCCGACGATGTCAACGAGTTTGTCGAAACGGCCATGCAAGGCCGCACGGTATCGGACGTGTTGCAGGGGCAGCGGTCGTTTGACCTGGTGGTGCGACTGGACGAGCCGTATCGCGAGGACGTGGAGTATCTCAAACGGCTGGTGATCAACCTGCCGACGGGCGGCGGTGTGCCGCTGGCCTCGGTGGCCGACATCGTCGAGGCGACCGGGCCGAATACGATCAATCGCGAGAATGTGCGCCGCCGCATCGTGATTCAGTGCAACACGGCTGGCCGCGACCTGGGCAGCATCGTGACCGATATCGAGGAGCGGCTGGCGCCGATTCGGGCATCCTTGTCGCCGGGTTATTTTATCGAAGTCGGCGGACAGTTCGAGAGTCAGCAATCGGCCACGCGGATGATCGGCCTGCTCGGCATCGTGTCGATCGCTTGCATGTTCCTTGCTTTGTACACGCTATTCGGTTCGGTAAATCTGTCGCTGCAAGTGCTGGCCGCACTGCCGATGGCGGCGATCGGCGCGGTCGGCGCGCTGATAATCACGGGACAATCGCTGACGGTTGCGAGTCTTGTGGGCTTTATTTCGCTGGCCGGCATCGCGTCGCGGAACGGCATTCTATTGATAGCTCATTACTTGCATCTGGTGCGTTACGAGGGCGAGCAGTTCACGCCCGCGATGATCGAGCGGGCCGGCAAGGAGCGGATTGCGCCGATGCTGATGACCGCGCTGACGGCCGGCATCGCGCTGGTGCCGCTGATATTGGCGGCGGGCGAACCGGGCAAAGAGATTCTGTACCCGGTGGCGACGGTGATTGTCGGCGGTCTCATTAGTTCGACGCTGCTCGACTTTTTCGTTCACCCGGCCCTGTTTTGGACGTTTGGGCGGCGTCAAGCGGAAATATTGGAACAGCAGCGGGATGAGTCGATGATTGTGGGTCAGGACCCAAACGAAAGTGGCGGCTTGGCGACTTGACGGTCCCAGGTGTGCCACTACTCGTTTCAAAAGCGAGGCCTTGCGCATCGAAGGCGGCACTGCTTGCCTCCTACGGCCTGGGACAGCTTAACCGCGAGCAGTACTGAGGACGCGAAGGCACAACGAGGTGCGCCGCAAGCAGTGGCACACCGGCATACTTGCCTGGAAAACGTTCATGTGGATTACCACTATGACCTCGATGCCGTAGAATTGACTTACGAACTTATTCCTCACTTCACGGAGGCTTGCGATGCGAAAGCAGTTAGTTACAACCAGCGTGGTGATCGCGCTTAGTTTGCTCGGTTTCAATGGCTGCGGCAAAGGGCCAAGCGACCCGGCGGGTGGCGAACACGCCGGCGAAGAGCACGCACATGCGGATGAAGGCCCGCACGGCGGGCATATCATCGAGTTGGGCACGGAAGAACATCATGCGGAATTGACGCATGATGATGCCACGCATAAGGTCGGCATCTATTTGTTGGGAAGCGATGCCAAGACGGCCGCGCCGATTGAGGCCGAGTCGGTCACGATCAATGTTTCTGCCGACGGCGTTCCGAGCCAATACCTGCTGCCATCGGTGCCGCAAGACGGCGAGGCGGCGGGGCAATCGTCATATTTCGAGATTGTGAGCGAGCCGCTGTGCGACGTCGTCGCCGGAGAGTCCGAAGCGAATAGCACGCAGGCGCGGCTTAGTCTCTCGATCGGCGGAAAGCCGTATGTCGGATTGATTGAAACTACGCCGCATGAGCACGATCACGATCATGGGCATGAGTAATGATTGCTGGTCGATGGTCCACCTGTCCCGTAGGGACAGATGATAATAGCCCAGCAATTTATTGCTGGGTTAGTAGTTGCAGAACACGATGCTTCGTCCCGTAGGGACGGCTGATGTTTTCAGTCGTCCCTACGGGACTTTTGTTGCGTATATTGAATCGTTGACCCAGCAGTGAACTGCTGGGCTATTTTCGGTTCGTCCCGAAGGGACGATGGTTTGCGTGGGTGTTGAATACTTTCGTGCGGTGGCGATTTGTCCCCGGCAAATATCAATGCGTCTGAATTGGTTATTCGTTCCGGCCGCAGCACTTTTCATTGCCGGGGCCGCGCTGGCTTGGGATTGGTACTCGGTCGTACCTCCGGAAGAAGTCGCCAACGGGAAGTTCGTAGGCAGCCAGACTTGCGCCGAGTGTCACCAGGCGGAGCACAAGCTGTGGCGCGGGTCCGACCACGACCGGGCGATGGAGCTGGCCACGGAGAAGTCGGTTTTGGGCGACTTCAGCGACGCGACGTTTACCTACCAGGGCGTGACCACACGATTCTTTCGCCAAGGCGACAAGTTCATGGTGAACACCGAAGGGCCCGACGGCAAGCATCGCGACTACGAAATCAAGTACACGTTCGGCGTCCGGCCGTTGCAGCAGTACATGGTGCAGTTTCCGGACGGCCGCGTGCAGGTGCTGCGCGAGTCGTGGGACGTGGCAAACAAGCGATGGTTCTATGTCACGCCGCCCGATGTGACCGACGAGCGGATATTGCCGGGCGACCCGTTTCATTGGACCGGCATCACGCAAAACTGGAACACCACGTGTGCCGACTGCCATTCGACAAACGTCCACAAGAATTACAACCCGGTTACCAACCAGTACAGCACGACGTTCAGCGAGATCAACGTCAGCTGCGAGGAATGTCACGGGCCGGGCAGCGTGCACGTGAAACTGGCTCGCAGCTTGTCGCCGTTTTGGGACCGCGAGATCGGCTACGGCCTGCCGCCGCTGAAGGACAAGAACCTTAACGTGCAAATCGAAACCTGCGCGAAGTGCCACGCGCGGCGGATCCACATTCACGAGGACTTTCGGCCGGGCGGCGAGCTTTTGGACCACTACGAGCCGTTCCTGCTCTCGGACGAGCGACTGTACCATGCCAACGGGCAGATTCTCGACGAGGTGTATGAATACGGCTCGTTCGTGCAAAGTCGCATGCACGCCAATCGCGTGCGCTGCTCCGATTGCCACGACCCGCATTCGCTCAAGCTGAAGTTTGTGGGCAACCAGCTTTGCACTCAATGCCACGTGCCCGGAAAGTACGACACGCCGGCCCATCATCACCATCCGGTCGACTCGGCCGGCGCGAAATGCATCGAATGCCACATGCCGGCGCGGATGTACATGGTGATCGACAAGCGGCGCGACCACAGTTTCCGCATGCCGCGACCGGACCTTTCGGTCGAGTTTGGCACGCCCAACGCCTGCAACGACTGCCACACCAAGCCGAATGAAACGCCGCAATGGGCGGCCGATGCCGTGCGAAAATGGTTCGGCGACAAGCGGCCGGACGACCCGCATTGGACGCCGGCCTTTGCCGCCGGGCGAGCGGGAAAGCCAGAAGGCGAGAAGATGCTTCTTGATTTGCTGTCGCGAAAAACCACGCCGGCGATTGTGCAAGCAACGGCAATCGACCTCCTTTCTAACTATCGGTCCGAAGCCGCGGCGACGGCGCAACGCGAGGCATTGTACAGCAGCGATCCGCTTTTGCGATTAAGCGCGGTGCGTGCGGTTCCAACTGGATCAAATTCCGCGTTCATTGCGGACGTGGCGAGACTGCTGGAGGATTCGGTGCGACGCGTACGGCTGGCCGCGGTGGAGCGGCTTCTGGGGGTGCCGTTGAATCAGTTAACCGACAGTCAGCGCAAGGCGTTCGAGCAGGCGACGATCGAGTTTCGTGAGAGTCAGGCGCTATCGCTAGATCACGCGGGTGGGCATCGGGTGTTCGCGAATCTGGCGCGCGAGTACGGGCGCAATGAGGACGCGATCTTGCACTTGCGGACCGCCATTGAATTGGAGCCGTATTTGTCCGGCGCGCGAGCCGAGTTGGCATCGATGTTCGATAAGACTGATCAGGATGAAGCGCGTCGTCTGCGTGCGGAGGAGGTCCAGCTATTGGAGCGCGATTCGCGCATAGCGCCCAACAATGCGTTGATTTACTATCAGATCGGCTCGATGCGGGTTTTGCTGAGAGAATATGACAAGGCACAAGCGGCTTTTGAAACAGCCTGTCGGCTCGCGCCAGAGAGCTATGATTTCTTAATGATGCTCGCACTTGTGCATGACACGCGGTATGGGCTCACCGGCGACGAGGATCAGTTCAACCTAGGCGTCGATGCACTGAAACGACTTTACGACATGCGGCCGGATGATCCGCGAGCGCAGCTAATTCTCATTAAGCTGCTCGAAAAGCGACGCGTCAAAGAGGGCGGCGACCCAAGCGCGGCGCCGCAGTGAAGCTAAACCGCAAGCGGGAGGCTGGCGCCGCTAGCGGCGCAGGCAGCCGCTTGCGGTTTAGCGAATCAAGCCCTCGTCGCGCCGCGGCCGATAAGCGCTGTAGACCCATGCGCGCACCCGCAACGTGCCGCGCAGAATTCCATTCGCTCTTGTCCCGCATTCACCGGAAAGGATTCCGGATGTTCTCTTCCATCATTGCATTGATACGGCGAATCGTTCACGCGTTGGTGGCGTCGAACTCGCCCGGCCAGCTCGCGACCGGCTTTACGCTGGGAATGATCATCGGCCTTGTGCCAAAGAGCAATCTCATTGCGCTTTCGCTGTGCGTGCTGCTGTTTTCGCTGCGGTGCAATAGGGAATTGCGATCCTGGCGGCGGTGATGTTTACATGCGCCGCGGCCTGGACCGATCCGTTTGCGCACAAACTCGGATTGTTCGCGCTTACGGCTCCGACGCTGCAGGCTAACTACGCGACTGTATTCAGTTTGCCGCTCGGGCCCTGGTTCGGGTTCCACAACACGGTTGTATCGGGCTCGCTGCTAATGGGGCTTTATGCCGCGTATCCAGTTCATTGGTTAGTGCAGACGATCTGCGCCGTGATTCCGCGGAGGGCTGCGCGATGAGCCGCTGGACCCGATGGCAATTCGTTGTGCCGCGACTTTTGCTGTGCGCCGTGGTCGTGCTGGGCGCGCAGTACGCGCTCGGTGTGGCCGTCCGCTCGATCACGATGCGGAAGGCGTCTGCGGTCTTCGGCACGCCGGTCGATGTTTCGCATGCCCGCGTCTCACTGTCGGACGGCAAGATACTGTTGAGCGGCGTGAGCGCGGCCGATCCGCGCTGCCCGATTGAACGATTGTTCGCGGCCGACAGCTGTGAGCTCGAAATCGCCGCCTCGCCGTTGCTGCACCAGCAGACGATCGTCGAACGTGGCCGCATCTGCGGCTTGTGCATTGGTGGGGCTGCGTCTGGGAATGATGCCGACGCCAGACGTGTGTCGAATGCGGCTCACACTGCCAGATGGTTTTCCGACGATAGCATCGAGCAGGCCAGCGCCAGGCTGACCGGCATCGAGAATCGGCTTCATCAGGACTTCGTCGGTCAATTGGAATCGGTCAAGCGCACCGCAGTGCTGTGCGAACGCGTACCGAATGAGATTTCGGCAATCAAGGAGCGCGTCGCCGAGTTTGAGCGGCATGCGAACGAGCTAGAAAAGACGATCAACGCCGCGCATTCGAACAGTTTGCGGCACGATACCGTTCTAAACGAGGTTCCGGCGCGAATCGCCGAGCTGCGCGAGGCGGCTAACAAGATCAATGCTGAATTCGAAAAACTACCGCAACAGCTGGACGAGGAGCGGCGAGGCATTGTCGCTGCCCGACGGCAGGACGACCAGATTCTGTGCGAGCAGCTTCGATTTGAACCGATCGACCACAACTTGCTTAATGCTTACTTGCTCCGCGACGAAGTCGCGCAATCGTTAGAAAACCTGCTTGCTTGCCTCAACGGCATCCGGCAGGTTCTACCGGCGAACGCAACACGACGAGCAGTACCGAAGCGCGGCCAGGACGTATTGTTCGCGGGCATTCGCCCGACGCCGGACTTATTGATACGCACTCTTGAAGTGCAGGGCGTAAGCAGCGTCATTGGCCGGCCGGTTGAACTGCACGGCGTCATTTGCGGCCTGTCGACGGCGCCGGCGCTACACGATGTGCCAATTCAAGTGCGATTGTCGGCAACCGGCACGTTGCCGCTGGAACTGCGGGCGTCGATCGATCGAACGGGCGGACGCGTCCGCGACGAATTGATCGTGGATTGCCATCATTTGGCAATCAGCGAGCGGTCACTTGGACGCGCGAACCACTTCCAATTAAAGCTGGCGCCCTCCGTTGCATCGTTCTCTGTCAGCGCGCGAGTCGAGGGCGACAAGCTGGCCGGTGACTTGCAACTCGTGCAGAAAAAGCTGGGAATTACCTCTGTGTTCGGCGGAGATTTGAACGATATGCCGCTGGAGGCGTCGCTCAACGCCACGCTGAGCGAGGTGAGCTCGCTGGCCACGCGGGTTTCGCTCGGCGGAACGATCGACCGGCCTTCGTGCACGATGTGGTCAAATTTGGGCCCAGCGGTGGCCGAAGCGCTGCAACGCGCCGTGCAACGACACAGCGACGAACGCGCACAGGTCATCCTGGCCGAGGCGCGACGGCAGGTCGATGAGCAACTAGCCGGCCTGGACCGACAGGTTGCCGACGAGCAGGCAAAATTCGCAAGCAAGATGACCGGCATCCCGGACCGGATCGAGACGATTGCCCAACGGCAGACGCGTCGCGAGCGGCTTTCCGTCGAACAATTCGGCCGCCGCCTGCCGAGTAACTCGCTCTTCCGCTAGTCCTCAATGGGGGGCGTTTCTAACCGCTTGCGGTTTAGCTACAATCGCCGTATGCACACGGCCGCCGTGATTTTCGATATGGACGGCGTGCTCGTTGATTCTTATCAAGCACACTTCGCTAGCTGGCGGCGCGTGTACGGCGATCTCGGGATCGACTACGGCGAAGTGGCGTTCGCCGCCGACTTCGGCCGCACCAGCCGCGACATCCTCCGTCGCACGCTTGGCGACGCCTTAACCGAAGAGCGAATTCGCGAGCTCGACGGTTTTAAGGAAGCCTACTTTCGCGATATCCTTCGCGAATCGTTTCCAGCTATGGATGGCGCGGTAGAGCTAATTGACTCGCTCGTTGCCGACGGATTTCGGATCGCGGTCGGCTCATCGGGACCGCCGGAGAACATTGCGCTGTCGCTTGAGAAACTTGGCCGAACCGAGCGGTTCAGCGCCATCGTCACGGGGGCGGACGTGACTCGCGGCAAGCCCGATCCGCAAGTGTTTCAATTGGCGGCCGAGCGATTGGGCGTGCCACCGGCGTTGTGCGTCGTGGTTGAGGACGCGGTACACGGAATTGAGGCAGCTCGCCGCGCCGGCATGAAGGGCGTCGCCTTGACCGGAACGACAACTCGCGACCAACTCGCGCACGCGGACCTGATCGTCGACAGCCTGCGGCAAATTATGCCCGCGAAGTTGCGCGCGTTGATCGGCGCCCCGCCCAGTGGGTAGCCAGCCGCCGGGCGATGCCCGGTCTTCCCACTCGAAGGTGCCTCTTCGCCGGCCCGCAAAGACCGCCCAAACTGAGCGGTTTATCTGGCCCTAACCTGTTGACAGTTGCTCGGTTGCACGCGTTCGCTCTAGCGGTGTCGCCCGACCGAGAAGTTCCCAAATTTATTCCAAGTTTCGTTAGACCTGGACAAAGTGACCCGCTATACTATCCCCTCGGATTGTTCCTTTTTCCCGATGGGTTTGGTGGCCTTGTAGGACTCCAAGACGATCGCGGAAGTTTGTTCAGCCGGTCTCAAACTTGTAGCTGTAGCGGGGGTTAGAGGCCCCGAGGAACAACCATGCCGGCCTCAAAGAGGCCAGCTACATTCCGTTTTGAAACTGGCTCTAGTGTTTTGGAGTTGCGTACGATGAAGCTGTATGTTGGCAACCTTTCCTTCTCGACCACGGAGGATACGTTGCAGGCCGAGTTTGGAGCGCACGGTCAAGTTGAAGAAGTAGCAGTGATCACGGATCGCGACACCGGTCGGCCGCGGGGATTTGCTTTTGTAACGATGAACAACGATGGCGAGGCTCGTGCCGCGATTGAAGCGCTGAATGGCACGGAAGTCGACGGTCGTACGATCACCGTGAACGAAGCGCGTCCCAAAAGCGAGGGTGGCGGCGGTGGTGGCGGTGGCCGCGGCGGCTATCGCGGCGGTGGCGGTGGCGGCGGCGGCCGGGGCGGCAAGCGCTGGTAGCCGTTTCGGCTCGATGGCCCGCCTCTACAAGAAATGCTAACGTCGTTCTCTCGCACGCGCCGGAAAAATTCGGATACCCGCTGACGCAATTCTTGCGTCAGCGGGTTTTTATTTTGGCACGGAGCACGGAGCATGGAGCACGGAGTAGGAGGCAAGCCGACCGCTCAGTGCCCTACCTCCGTACTCCCTCCGTACTCCACGCTCCGTGCCATTTAAACTCTTGCTGCCCGGCAAATCGCAGGCTAGGCTGCCAGGATGGAAAAGCAGCGGCTACTCGCAATGCTCCAAGAGCTCCGGGCGGAACTCTCGACCGCCAAAGACGTCGATCCGGAAACCTTGGCACGCCTTGATCAGCTGACCAAGGACATCCAAGGTAACGTGAATCGAGGGGATCATCCGGATGCCCGCGAAGTCGAGCCGGATTCCAGCGGATTGAAGGACCTGCTGCTGAAGTTTGAAGCACAACACCCGCAATTATCGGTATCCATCGGCCGCGTCGCCGACGCGCTGGCCGCGATGGGGTTTTAGGAGCAAGCGATTCAAACTTCGTAGCTGAAGTCGCGAGACTTCAGCAGCCCGCTGTAATCTTGCGAATCCAGCTACATGTCGACGAATCTGGGAAATCGCGTCCTGCCCTGCCTATTCGTGGCCGACATGCGCGAGACGCTCGATTTTTACATCGACGTGCTCGGCTTCACGCAAACCGGCTACTATCCGATCGAGAGCGAACCAATACGCACTGAGGTTCGCCGCGATGACGTGGCAATTATTCTATTCAGTGAAGGCAAACACATTGACGTCCAAGCGCCGGTGTTCAGTGGCGTGCTGTACATTTTTCCGGAAAGTGTCGACAGACTCGCCGAGGAACTAAACGGCAAAGTGGAGTTTGCCTGGGGGCCTGAGGACACTGAATCTGGCATACGCGAATTCGCGATACGCGACCCCAACGGCTACACGCTCGTTTTTGCCGAACCGACCGGGCACGACAAGATTGCATTGCGTTGAATCCAACGAACGATCTCACCGAAAGGCGTATGGCATGAATAACCTCGGCCGCGACTAGTGGAGCATCCAACCTGGGATGACACGTAGGACAGTCTCTCCGAGACTGCCGGATTCGAGTCTCGGAGAGATTCGTCTACGTGTCATGCCGGCATTGACGAACCACTAGATGCCCAATACGCAAGGAGCGCTTGATAATGCCAACGGACAAACCTGAATGACGTTAGCAAGGATCGGAATGATAGAAGTCCGCGGATTTGCGATAATTCAAAGAGTTTTGTATCCGTCGTTTCATGGCCCTGGTGGAGCATCCAACCTAGGATGACACGTGGGGGCAGTCTCTCCGAGACTGCCGATTCGAGTCTCGGAGAGACTCGTCTACGTGTCATGCCAGCATCGACGAGCCACTAGTTCGCCCTGCGGTGCCAGGCGAAGATTGATGCAATCCGCCTAGAAATCGGTTACAATGAATCGGCTGTTTTGGAAGTCAAGATAGGCATCGGCGCGGGGTACCATGGCCACGATTCGGCCCGAGCTCATGGCCGAGGGCTGCTCGGAGTGGCCATGCTTGCGGCGATTTTAGCGGAGGTATTCGCCATGCTAGACCTTCTTGGACATGGGGTCGCAACCACTTGCAACGGCACGACGCGCCGCGACTTTCTCAAGGTGGGCGCGCTGGGAGCCATCGGCTTTTCGCTGGCGGATTACTTCGCGGCGAAGGCCGCCGGCAGCGTCACCGCCGCGGACGATCGCTCCGTGATCATGATCTTCAATTTGGGCGCGCCGAGCCAGCTGGACACGTTCGACATGAAACCGGACGCGCCGGCCGAGATTCGCGGGCCGTTCAAGCCGATCTCCACGGCATCGCCCAATTTCCAGATTTCGGAGATTTTTCCGCTGCACGCGAAAATCGCGGACAAGTTTTCGCTGGTGCGATCCTGCCACCACGGTGGCGCGGCCGTGCACGACGCGGGCTGGCAGGTAATGCAGACCGGTCGTGTATTTTCCGGAGGCGTGAACACACCTCACGCGGGCGCCGTGGTCAGTCATCTCCGCGGGCGGAAGACCGACTTGCCGGCGTTCGTCGTGTTGCCGCAGACGATGGGCCGCGGCGGCGGCAACTTACCCAACGGGCAAGCCGGCGGGTTCCTCGGCAAGTCGCACGATCCGTTTTCACTGATGGCCGACCCGTCGCAGCCGAATTTTAAAGTGCCCGACCTGCTACCGCCGGCGGAGATCGACCCAGCCCGACTTGATCGGCGGCGGAAGTTGCGCGACATCGTGGACTCGACCGTCAAGGATTTCGAGGCCAGCGAAAATGCCAAGCTGATGAACGACAACTTCCAGGCAGCGTTCCGGCTGATGACGAGCGTCAAAGCGCGGGAGGCCTTCGATCTGGCCAAGGAACCGGCGGCGGTCCGCGGACGCTACGGCATGAATCGCTTCGGCCAGTGCTGCCTGCTCGCGCGCCGGCTGGTCGAGGCGGGCGTGCGATTCGTCACCATCAATACGTTTCTTACCGTGTTCGACGAAATTACCTGGGACATTCACGGCACCAAGCCGTTCACGTCGATCGAAGGCATGAAAAACATCGTCGCGCCGATGTACGACAAAGCGTACAGCGCCCTGATCGAGGACCTCGATCAACGCGGCATGTTGGAAGCGACGCTGGTTTGCAACTTGGCCGAATTCGGCCGCACGCCGCGCGTGAACCCGGCTGGTGGGCGTGACCACTGGCCGCAGTGCTTCACGTGCTATTTCGCGGGCGGCGGCGTGAAAGGCGGACGTGTGGTTGGCGCCAGCGATCCCATCGCGGCCGTGCCGGCCGACCGCCCGGTGGAGCCCGCCGACATCGTGGCCACGATCTTCCACAGCCTCGGCCTCGACCTGGAAACGTCGCTGCCCGGCCCCTCCGGCCGGCCGTTCCCGCTGGTCGATTTCGGCCATCACGAGATTCACGAACTGTTTTGAGCGTTGTCGGATGAAGCGTTTGGGCTACAGATTTTGCGTCGGTTGCTTTTTGCTCGCTGTTGCGGCGACGTGGTGCGCGCAAGTCCGCGGCGATGAAGCGGCTCCGAGCTTTCGTAACGACGTGCAGCCGGTGCTCGCCAAGCTGGGGTGTAACTCCGGGGCGTGTCACGGCGCGTTGGCCGGCAAAGGCGGTTTCAAGCTATCGCTGCGCGGGTATGACGCGTTGGCCGATTATCTTTCGATCACGCGCGACGCGCGTGGTCGGCGAATCGAACCGACCGACCCCGGTCGCAGTCTGCTGCTGCTGAAGCCCACGATGGCCGTGCCGCACAAAGGCGGCCTGCGATTCGACGTCGATTCGCCAGCCTACGAAATCGTTTCCCAATGGATTGCCGCCGGCGCCGCGCCGCCGCGTGACGACGACGCGATCATCGAGGGGCTGGAAGTGCATCCGGCCGAAGTTACGCTGCGGCCGGGCGACGAACAGCGGATCGTCGTCCGGGCGAAATACAGCGACGGCCGAGTGCGCGACGTCAGCGAATGGTCAAAATTCGCGGCCACCAACGAGGCGGTCGCAACGGTCGATGAGAAGGGGTGCATCAAGGTCGTTGGTCACGGCGGCGGGGCGGTTACGGCCTGGTACTCGAGCAAAATCATCAATGTTCGAATCACTTCACCCTATGACGCGAACGTTCCGGACTCGGTCTATACCGAGGCGCCGCGAAAGAACTTCATCGACGAGCTCGTCCTTAAGCAACTGCAACTGCTCCACCTCCCTCCTGCATCTCCCGCCGACGACGCCACATTTATCCGCCGCGCTTTTCTGGACACCGTCGGCAAACTGCCGACCGCCGATGAAGTGCGAGCCTTCCTCGCCGATCAGTCGCCGGAGAAGCGCGACCGGCAGATCGACTCGCTGCTGGCGCGTGAGGAGTTTGTCGATTACTGGGCCTACCAATGGTCGGACCTGTTGCTGGTGAACGGCACGCGGCTGCGCCCTGCGGCCGTGAAGGCGTTTTATCTGTGGATCCGCGAGCGAGTGAACGACAACACGCCGTGGGACGAATTCGCCCGGCAGATCGTGTTGGCCCGCGGCGGCAGCGTTGAGAACGGCGGCACGAATTTTTACGCGCTGCATCAGGATCCAGAGACGATGACGGAGAACGTGAGCCAAGCGTTTTTGGGGCTTTCGATCGGCTGCGCGAAGTGCCACAACCATCCACTCGAAAAATGGACCAACGACCAGTATTACGCGATGGCGAACCTGTTCGCGCGGGTGAAAGCCAAGGGTTGGGGCGGCGAGTCCCGCAATGGCGACGGGGTGCGGACGCTGTTTGTCGATGAGCGCGGTGATTTGATTCAGCCCTCGAAAGGTGTGCCGCAGCCACCGGCGCCGCTCGATGCCGAGCCGCTGGCGGACGACGATTCACTCGACCGCCGCGAATACCTGGCCGATTGGATTACCGCGCCGGAAAACCCGTACTTCGCCCGGGCTATCACCAATCGCGTTTGGGCCAATTTTTTCGGCGTCGGCCTCGTCGAGCCGATCGACGATTTGCGGCTGTCGAACCCGGCCAGCAATGAGGAACTGTTGACGGCCGCGTCGAAGTATCTCGTAGATCAGAAGTTTGATCTTAAGGCCCTGATGCGGGCGATCCTCCAGTCTGCCGCGTATCAACGCAGCAGTGTACCGGCGGAGGGCAGCCGCGGCGATTCCCGCAACTACGCCCAGTACTATCCGCGGCGACTCATGGCCGAAGTGGCGCTCGACGCCGTTTCACAAGTCACGGCGATGTCGACGGACTTCACGCAGATCGAGTTCCCCGGCGCCGACTTCGAGAAAACAGAATTCTACGCCAAGGGCACCCGCGCGATTGAACTCTACGATTCGGCGGTCGTGTCGCGGTTCCTGCGAACGTTCGGACGGCATCAGCGAATCATCACTTGCCAGTGCGAACGGTCGAACGAGCCGAGCCTCGTGCAGGCGCTGCACATTTCCAACGGCGAAACGATTCTGGGCAAGCTCGCGGCGAAGGACGGCAAGGTCGAATCACTCATGACGACTGGTCTGCCCAATTATCGAATTATCGAAGAGCTCTACCTCGCAGCGTTGTCGCGATATCCGACAGATGATGAAGTTGCGAAATTGCTGGCTGTGCTGAACGAAGCGCCGGCAAGCGAGCGGCGCGCGGCGGTCGAAGACGTTTTTTGGGCCGTCATGAGTAGCCGCGAGTTCATGTTCAATCACTAGGCGATCAATGCGACTTACACGGTTAGCAACATGTTTCGTAATAGCCGCGACGCAACGCATCGCAGGTCTGGGTCGCCGCGGCGACCGTAGCACCGCGGCTATCGGTATTTCTGTCGCAGTACTGATTAGTAGTGCACGCGCTGTCGCACAAACCACAACACCTGACTTCACCGAGCAAGTCGCACCGATTTTCGCCAAGTACTGCGTCGGGTGCCACAATGCGACCGACCTCGAAGGCGACTTGTCGCTCGAATCATTTGCAGATGTGCAGAAGGGCGGCAGCCGTGGGCCGGCCATCGTGCCGGGGCGCGCGGATGCGAGCCTGCTGGTTCGCGTGCTCAGCGGCGAAGTCGAACCGGCGATGCCGCCCGAGGACAACGAACGGCCGACGGAAGCCGAGATCGCCGTGCTGCACGCGTGGATCGACGCCGGCGCGAAGGGTCCCGATGGAGCCGAGTCGCAATATCCGGAACTTGTCACGCCGGAGCTGGCGGCGGCCGCCAATGTGCGGGAATTCGTGACGAGCCTGGCCGTGTCGGGCGACGGCAAGCGACTCGCACTTGGCCGATATCGGCACGTGGATCTGGTCGATCCGACCACGAAAGTAATGCTCGCGACGACGCCCGAGCTTCCCGGCAAAGTGAACAGCGTCGCATTTTCCGCCGATGGCACACAGTTTGTCGCGGCATCCGGAATTCCCGGGCTGTATGGCGCGGCCACGATTTGCAGTGCCAAGGATGGAGCGATCGTGTCGCAGGTGAAAGGCCATCGCGACGCGCTTTACGATGCCCGGCTCAGCCCGGACGGCCGTCTGCTGGCAACGTGCAGCTATGATCGGCAGATCAATTTGTGGGACGTCGCCAGTGGGAAAATCGTGCGAACGCTCTCCGGCCACAATGGCGCCGTTTTCGAGCTGGCGTTTTCCGCCGATGGCGCCGTGCTTGCCAGTGCCAGCGCGGACGATACGGTAAAGATTTGGAGCGTTGCCACCGGCGAGCGGCTCGATACGCTCGGGCAGCCTGAGGGATCACAGTCGGCGGTCGCGATCAGTCCCGACGACAAGTGGATTGTGGCCGGCGGCGCCGATCGGCAAGTGCGAATGTGGCGGTTTCTCTCCCGAGAAAAAGCGCAAATCAATCCGCTGAGATTCTCACGTACGGCGCACGACAGCCCGGTCGTCGAATTAGCGTTTTCGCCCGACGGGTCCAAATTGGTCACGGCGTCCGAAAGCCGCGAGCTGGTGCTCTGGGACACGGCGAAGCTGACGCCGGTTCACAATTTCGAGCAGCAGCCGGACGTGGTCACCGGTATCGCGTTCGATCCGAGTGGCACGGCGGTTTACGTCGCTCGGATCGACGGCTCGTGGCAGCGATATGAAACCGTTGCGCGAAACGACGAGCGTTTGACGAATGCCGAGCCGCAACCAGGCGAACCGGTCGCGACGTTGGAGCCGGCTGAGGGAGCGCCAAAATTTGACGGCGCCGAGCAGGAACCGAACAATGCGCCCGACGCTGCAAACCAGATTACTGCGGATGCGGTCGTACGTGGAGTTATCGGCGGTCCCGGCGAATCGGGCAAACCGGATGTCGATCTGCTCCGCTTCCACGCACAAAAGGGCCAGCAATGCGTGCTGGAAATTAACGCCGCGCGGCAGAAGTCGCCGCTCGACTCGAAGCTGGAAGTGCTCGACGCGTCGGGAAAGCCGGTCCCGCGCGTGTTGCTGCAAGCCGTCCGCGCGTCCTATTTCACGTTTCGCGGCCACAACTCAACCGATCTCAACGACTATCGCTTGCACGGCTGGCAGGACATGGAACTCAACGAGTACCTGTTTGCCAATGGAGAGGTGAACAAGCTGTGGCTTTATCCGCGCGGGCCGGATTCTGGGTTTCTGGTTTACCCGGGCACGGGCCAGCGTTACTCGTATTTTGGCACGACGGCCATCTCGCACGCGCTCAACGAGCCATGCTACATCGTCGAGGCGCACCCGCCGGGCGCGAAGCTGATTCCCAACGGTTTGCCGCAGTACACGATCAACCACGAGAACGACGACGACGGCTGGCGGAAGTTGGGCAATGACTCGCGTGTCGTGTTCACGGCTCCGGCGGATGGCGACTATCTGGTCCGCGTTTCGGATGTCCGCGACATGGGCGGCGACGACTACAAGTACGAGCTGACCGTTCGAGCGCACCGGCCCGATTTTCAGATTCGTGTCGAAGGAGCGGATCTGACGATCAATGCGGGCAGCGGCAAGGAGTTTTCCGTGGTGGCCGACCGTGTGGATGATTTCGACGATGAAATTCGCGTGGACGTAGCCGGTTTGCCGCCGGGGTTCCACGTTTCGACGCCGCTTGTGATTCAGGCCGGTCAAACGACGGCCTTCGGCACGATTACGGTTAATGCGGACGCGGCCGCGCCGACGGCTGAGAACAGTAAGCTCGCAAAGTTGACGGCCTCCGCTGTGGTCGAGGGGAACGAGGTTACGAAAGAAGGCGTTGGTTTGGGCGAACTGAAATTGGCGGAGAAGCCGAAAATACTCGTTCAGATACTACCGTCGAAGGAATCACCTCAGCCGGCTGCGGTTTCGCCAAAGCCAGGGAATGAAGGCGGCGTCGTGGAGTTCTTCATCGAGCCGGGTCAAACGATTTCGGCGGTCGTGAAAGTCGAGCGAAACGGATTCGACGGCGAGATTTTGTTCGGCGAGGAGTATTCGGGCAGGAACCTGCCGCACGGCGTGTTCATCGACAACATCGGCCTCAACGGTCTAACGCTCCTTTCAGGCGAGACGGAACGGCAATTCTTTATCACCGCGGCGAAGTGGGTGCCGGAGACTTCGCGGCTGTTTCACTTGCGGTCGAACGCTGAGGGCAACCAAACGAGCTGGCCGGTGATGCTGCATGTAAGATCAAGTTCAGCGACGGCTGGTGTCTCCGCCGCGCTTCAATAGCAAAAATGCTTGAGGGGCTCTCATCAGTAGACTGGTCTAGCGTAAAACACGCTTACGGTCCCGCTACAGACGTACCGGATCAGATTCGTGCTCTCGCCTCGCAGGACGCGAAAACGCGCGAGAACGCGCGCTGGAATTTGTATGGAAACATTTTCCATCAAGGTACTCGCTACGAGGCAACGCCGCACGCCGTGCCATTTTTGTTCGAGTTGCTGAAAGAACCCACGGTTCAGGACAAGCATGAAGTCGTGTATCTCCTGGTCGCTCTCGCAATTGGTTACGACGAGTCTTATTTACCCGATGGATTCGATCCGCAGGAATTCCGAGAGCAGCTAACGTCTCAAGAAGTCAATCTTACAGATGAGTCACAAGCTGAGTGCTGCGAGTTCGGAGTATCGCCCGGGGCATTGATCGATTGCTACGATGCAATCTTGTCGCGAGCGGTCGTCCTCATGGATTTGCTCGGCGCCGACGATGAAGAGTTGAGGTGTGCCGCAGCTTATGCACTAGCGTGGTTTCCGGAAGTTTCGTCAGAATCTCTTCCACGACTTCGCGAGCTTGCCGAGCAGGCGACGAGTGCCGTCGAACAAGCTACGGCAGTCATTGCGTTCGGGTTGATTGCTCGCAATGTACCAAATCGTGCAGATTTAGCATTTCTCGCACCTTTCTTGAATGAAGCGCGACCGCCATTAGTTCGAACGGCGGCAGCGATCGCTCTCGCTGGCGACGCGCGTACACCTGAAATCATGCAGGTGTTAGTAAGCGCGCTGCAGCTACCGGAATCGGCTTTAAAGCAGTCGACGCAGATTCGATTCAACGAAGGCAAGCTTCGCGGCTACGTATGCCTCGTGTTGGGCAAACACGGACGCGCGCAGCGAGATAAAGTGGTGCATGCGTTGTGCGAGGTTTTGAGGAGTGTCAATAGCTACGAATCTTTGGACGTTACGGTCGCAATTCTGGGGCTAATCGCAGATCACGAAGGCCAATCTTTACAGGAAATTGGACTGGACAATCTCGACACGACTCAGAAACTCGCGCTCAACGCCATCGCCGACTATGGCGGCTGGAGCAGCTGTGGGGGTTTTGCAAACTATGACTTGTTGATATGGCTCATCCGAAAAAATCTGCAACACAACAACGGAAGAAGATGCCGCGAATTAGCGAAGGGTTATTGGACATACGTGTGAGCTTGCTTTGGGTG
>JAKEIB010000305.1 GCA_022614705.1 Planctomycetota bacterium
CCTACCGAAAGGGACTCGAACTCAGCAACCTCTTGCCTGAGAACCACTTCCGTGATCTGAAAAACAGAGAATTGTTACGAAGAGGGTTTTGTACGGGGAGCCAGCTGAGCGTACACGAGCTGCACGGCCGAGTTGACGCGGCCTGTCCTCGGAGCAGAGTGGATTACGGCAATGTCGGAAATAGAGATCAACCCATCGCAGCCACATGGCAAGGGTCGCCATCGTGCACACCCGCGAACGCGAGTCGCGCTCTATTCGCACGACACGATTGGCATCGGACATCTGCGGCGCAACCTATTGATCGCGCAGACCTTAATCACAGCGGGACAGGTCGACAGCGTTCTACTTATTGCCGGAGTTCGCGAGGCATCCGCGTTTTGCTTTCCCTACGGCGTCGATTGTCTGACGCTGCCAGCGCTGAGCAAAACGATCGATGGGAATTACGTGCCCCGCTCCTTGGGCATCACCTTGCGCGAGCTCGTCTGCTTGCGGCGAGATACGATTGATGCGGCACTTCGGGGTTACTTCCCCACGGTGCTCATCGTGGACAAGGTGCCCCGCGGTGCGCAACGCGAGCTGGAGTCCGCGCTTCTGCATTTACGGCGCATGGGGACGAAATGCGTGCTTGGCATGCGCGACGTGCTCGATAATCCGGCGGCGGTGTGCCGCCAGTGGCTCGAGGAAGAGAACGATGCTGCGATCGAAGAGTTCTACGATGCTGTGTGGATCTATAGTGACCCCAAGGTCTTCGACCCGGTGCAGCACTACGGCTTCAGCCCCGCCGTCGTCGCGAAGGTCCGTTACACGGGGTATTTTGACCAGCGCCGCCGGCTAGATTTCACTAGCGAAGCATACGACAACCATCTGGCTGAGTTGCTACTCCTGCCAGGTAAACTTGTCCTGTGCATGGTGGGGGGCGGTCAAGATGGAGAAACCCTGGCGCGGGCCTTTGCCAACGCGCAACTGCCGCGCGGCATGAATGCCGTGCTTGTGACCGGTCCATTCATGCCTTCCGCAGTCTACCATCAGCTCTGCCAGCAAACTGCTGCCGATCCACGGCGGCATGTGGTCCGATTTCTAGCCGAACCGACAGCGCTGATTGCCCGAGCGGATCGTGTCATCGCAATGGGTGGATACAACACGATCAACGAAGTGCTTTCGTTTCGCAAGCACGCCCTCATTGTCCCGAGAACGGTGCCTCGCGGAGAGCAATCGATTCGAGCGAAGCGCCTGGCAGAATTGGGACTGATCGATGTGATTCAGCAGACGAAGATCTCCCCGACGGCTATCTCTTCTTGGCTCGAACGTGACCTCGGGACCCTGCCCGGTGCTATTGAGGAAATCGATTTTGACGGCCTGTCACGGCTGCCCAAGTTGATTGCCGATCTGCCATTAGTCCGCCAGCGAACTCCGCGTCGCACACGACAAATAGAGGAAGTTTCGAATGTGCCAAGCTGAAACCGCGCGTGTGGGTTATGTTCTGAAACGCTATCCGCGCTACTCGGAAACATTCGTCGTCAATGAGGTTTTGGCCCATGAAGCAGCAGGCCTGCCGGTCGATATTATCTCGACGCTTCGGTCGAACGACGGACACTTTCAAGACTGCTTGGCATATGTACGGGCGGCCGTCCACTATCTGCCTAGCGAGCAGCCGAAGTCGCAAGACTTTTGGATGGAAATTGGCCGGGCGATGTCGCAATTGCCAGACTTAGCGGATTCTCTCGAGGTGGCGCTCGGGCACCCAGCCCGCGACGTCTATCAAGCAATTCATCTGGCCTATCATGTGCGTGCGAGAAAGATCACACATCTTCACGCTCATTTCGCCAGCACAGCGACGAGTATCACGCGGTTGGCTGCCCGTTTTGCCAAGGTGCCGTTTACATTCACGGCCCATGCAAAAGACATTTTTCATAACAGCGTAAGCGCTGACGATTTGCGGAAAAAGCTTGAGGACGCGTCCGCGGTAGTGACGGTCAGCGACTTCAATCGGGATTTTCTTCAAGCCACCTACGGCGTTGCTGCCGAGAAAGTGTGTCGAATCTACAACGGGCTCGACCTGGACAAGTTTCGTTTTGTCGTCCCGAAACAGCGAGCGCCACGAGTTCTTGCCGCAGGCCGCCTGGTCGAAAAAAAGGGATTCGGCACTCTCGTCGATGCGTGTGCCCTAGTGGCTCGCACCGGACGGAATTTCACGTGTGAGATCGTCGGAACAGGGGTGTTGGAAGCCGCCCTGCAGGCCCAGATCAAGCAACTTGGACTCGATGATATTGTGCACCTGCTGGGACCCCGGCCTCAGATGGAAATGATCGACTTGATGCGAACTGCCGCCGTATTGGCCGCCCCTTGCACCGTAGCTGCCGATCAGGACCGCGATGGTTTGCCTACCATATTGCTGGAAGCGATGGCTCTAGGCACGCCCTGCGTATCGACCGACGTCACGGGCATTCCCGAGGTGGTTCGTCATGGCGAGACCGGCCTGGTGGTGCCCGAACGAGATGCGAAATCGCTGGCTGCTGCCATCGCGCGGCTGCTCGATGATGCCGCGCTGCGTGTATCGCTTGCCACCGAAGCGCGGCGACTGATCGAAGACCATTTTGACATTCGTCACAACGCCGCGCGCTTGCGTGATTTATTTGAACGTATCGCTCACCCCGAAGCGCGGCCGCGATTGACGACCTTGCGGGAGGCAGTGTGATGCGCGTGGCGTATGTCTGCGCCGATCCTGGCGTCCCAGTGTTCGGATGCAAGGGATGTTCAATCCACGTGCAAGCCGTACTACGGGCTCTGCTCAAGCAAAGGATTGACGTTGAGTTGTTTGCCTCCCGAATCGGTGGAAACGCTCCTGACGGGCTACACAGTCTGCCTGTCAATTGCCTGCCGCGAGCACGCGATGCGGAACCGGCCGCGCGGGAACAGCAGTTGTTCGGGGTCAACCTCACGCTGCGCAAGACACTCGAGCAAAAGGGGCCCTTCGACCTGGTTTACGAGCGTTATACTCTGTGGAGCTGTGCCGCCATGGAATACGCGCGCGACGGTGGCTTCCCCGGCCTCTTGGAGGTGAACGCGCCTCTCGTACAAGAGCAGGCGAAATACCGGCGCCTGTTTCATGCCGGCTTGGCTGAAGAAGTAGCGAGGCGGGTTTTCGGGGCGGCCGCAATCCTATTAGCAGTTTCGGAGGAGGTTGCCGATTTCCTCAATCAGTATCCAGATGCACATCAACGAGTTCATGTTATACCCAATGGTGTGGATCCAGACAGGTTTGCACTTTCACGCGATGACCGACAACACAAAAAAGAGACATTTACCGTTGGCTTTGTTGGGACGCTAAAGCCATGGCACGGGTTGGATATTTTGCTGGAGGCGTTCTCGAGACTCTACCAGCGCGACCCGAGTATTCGTTTGCTGATCGTTGGCGATGGTCCGCAAAGGCCCGACTTGGAGGCCAAGATTGCCTCCTGGAGTCCTGCACTGCGTCAAGCTGTCCGTCTAACCGGGGCCGTTGCCGGCGACGTGGTTCCAAAGCTATTGGCAGAAATGGACGTGGCGGCGGCGCCCTATCCGGCTCTTGCAGACTTCTACTTTTCTCCACTGAAGGTGTACGAGTACATGGCTGCAGGGCGAGCTGTTGTAGCGAGCCGTATCGGTCAGTTGGCGCGGTTGATCGAGGACGGGCGGAATGGCGTGCTGTGCTCGCCAGGTAACGTGAGCGAGTTAACCGATGCGATTTGGCGCTTGCGGCGCGATCCGGCCAAACGGGACCGACTCGGTCGGTCCGCTCGGGAACTCGTCTCACGCGAGTATGCCTGGGACGTGTTGGTGGGCCGCAGCTTGGGTCTCGCACGGGCGCACTCATTGCACAACGGAAATCCGTGAGGGGGGTCGCGCGATGGGACGTCCGAAGAACATGCAACAGGCGGTACCGAGCTTGCGACGCATCGTCGTTTACTTCTGGCCGTGGCTGAAACCCTACCGGCGATTGATCGCTGCCTCAGTCGGCACCTTGCTGGTGGGGGTATTTCTGCGACTCTTAGAACCGTGGCCTCTTAAGTTTATTCTCGACTCCGTCTTCGTCACAGAGTTGTCGGGCGGCGACGCAAACATGGGGGTTTTGGAGGAACTCAGTCCGTACACTGTCGCCGCCATCGCGGCAGTCGCCATGGTCGTCATCGCGGCACTGCGGGGGCTGGCCGAGTACTACGAGGCGATCGGATTTGCCCGCATTGGGAATCGTGTGTTGCGCGACGTGCGAGATCATGTGTACCGACACTTGCAGGGGCTCTCGCTCTCCTTCCACACCAAATCTCGAAGCGGAGACCTGATCGTGCGTGTCACGCGCGACGTCAGCCTGCTGCGCGATGTTACGTCGACCGCGGTCCTGCCCATGTTAGCCAACTCGCTCGTCCTGTTGGGAATGGCGGGCGTCATGTTCTGGATGAACTGGCGTCTGGCGGCTTTAGCCATGGCCACCGTCCCTCTTTTCTGGTTGGCGACGGTTCGCCTCGGCCGCCGCATTCGAGAGGCCGCGCGGAAACAGCGGGAACATGAAGGCGCCATGGCGGCAACGGCGTCCGAATCGATCACCGCGATCAAAATTATTCAAGCCCTTTCTCTCGAGAAGGTTTTCGCCGGCGCTTTTGCCAGCCGCAACCAAAGGAGCCAAAAAGAGGATCTCAAGGCGGCCCGACTCAGTGCGCGACTTGGCCGATCGTTCGACATCCTCCTCGCCGTGGCTCAGGCGCTGGTGTTGTGGTACGGAGCGCGGCTCGTATTGCAAACCGAGCTGACGCCGGGCGACCTGATCGTGTTCTTAACCTATCTGAAGCGAGCGCTCTATCCGGCCAGGGACCTGGCAAAATACTCGGCGCGTTTGGCGAAGGCAGCCGCAGCCGGCGAACGGGTGCTCGATTTGCTTGATCGAACGCCGGACATTCGAGACCGTCCCGATGCCATCGAAGCCCCTGCGTTTGTCGGCCATGTCCGCTTCGAGCGCGTCACCTTCGAATACGAACCCGGGAGACAGGTTCTGAAGGAGGTCGAGTTTGAGATTGCGCCGGGACAGCGATGCGCCCTCGTGGGGCCGTCCGGGATCGGCAAGTCGACCGTCGCCAGCCTGATATTACGGTTATACGATCCGCTGACTGGTCAGGTCATGATCGACGGCAAAGACATCCGCTCTTTCACCACTGTCTCGCTCCGGCAACAGATTAGCGTCGTGCTGCAAGATAATCTGTTGTTCGCCTCGAACGTCTGGGACAACATCGGCTATGGGGCCGCCGACGCGACACGTGACGAAATCGAGCAAACCGCCAGACTCGCCAACGCGCACGAGTTCATCCTGAACTTGCCGCAAGGCTATGAAACCGTGTTGGGCGAGCGCGGCGTGACGCTTTCGCACGGTCAGCGCCAGCGAATTGCCATCGCCAGGGCGGCCATCCGAAAAGCCCCGATTCTGATCCTCGATGAGCCAACCATCGGTCTAGACGAGGAAAATGAGCGAGAAGTCATGCGCGCCTTGGAGCGGTTGACCGTCAACCGTACCACCGTATTGATCACACACAACCTCCCATTGGCATCGAGATCGGATAAGATCATTTTCCTCGAAGGGGGGCGCATTGTCGAGCAAGGATCGCACGAGGAGCTGTTGCTGGCTGGCGGACGGTATGCTCGTTGGTACAAGCTTCACTCCGACGAGTTGACTCAACAGGAGCTCGCAAGTGCCGACGCAATCTGAGTGCGAAGTGTCATCGACTCGTGCTATGGAAGCCAATTGTAACGCGCTCGAAGTGGCGCGCAGTCCCTTCGTTTTCGTCGTGGGCTGTCCGCGTTCGGGGACAACCTTGCTGCAGCGCATGCTTAACTCCCATCCCCAACTTGCGGTGGCGAACGACACGCATTTCATTCCGCGCGCCTTAGAGATCGTCGACCCTCGGTTGATTGATGCCATTCTCGAAGAGGGCGATATTCCACTCACGGAGGACCTGGTACATTCGGCGTGCCGATACCACCGTTTCGGCCGGCTTGGGCTATCGGACGATTGCGCCCGGCAGGCTGCCAGTCGCTCAAATACGTACCGACAGTTCGTTTGCGAGCTCTATGCGGCTTTGGCCTCCAAGCACGACAAGCCATTGGCCGGAGAAAAAACGCCCGATTACGTACGCTGGCTTCCGCTTTTACATACGCTGTTTCCCTGGTCAAGATCGATTCACATCGTGCGTGATGGCCGCGATACGGCCCTCTCGTTGATCGATTGGGGGAACGAGACGCGCGGACCGGGACGATTCGATCTGTGGCGCGAGCAGCCGCTCGTTGTGGCGGCCCTTTGGTGGAAATGGCAGGTGCAACACGGCCTGACCGCAGCGACGCGTCTGGAATCCTCCCGCCATCTGCTAGTCCATTACGAGCGCCTGGTGGAGTCGCCCGAGGTAGAACTACGTCGCGTCGCGGTATTTCTCAAAATCCCCTTTGCCTCGGAAATGCTTCGATTTCATGAAGGCAGGCGACATGATCAGGCAGGCCTGTCCGCCAAGCAGGCGTGGTTGCCGCCGACGCCTGGACTCCGCGATTGGCGGCGACAGATGAATCGTGCCGACTGGCAATTGTTCGAAACGCTCGTTGGCGATACCCTCGCCCAGTTGGGCTATCCAACAGACGGCGACCCGCCTTCAACAGCTCTTGTTCGGCTAGCCGACGAATACCGTGATCGATGGCACTCGGCTCTCGCACGACGACATTCGCGAGACCGATTCGTTACAGCGGAGATTCAGGCACGAAATTTGCCCCCGGGCAATTGCTGAGCAAATATATTCCTTCTGCGAACTTGCCGTTCGCTAACACAGACCATGCTTTCGCTTGACGACGCAGACTTGGTTCGACGTGATCCTTCGATCCCGGGGCTAAGAGTCCTGCTCGACAATGACGCGCTCGCATTGTTTGCCGCGGAGTCTCTACTCATACCAAATGTGGTGGAAGCACGCAGCGAGTACGTGCGCTACAAACCGCAACAGAACTGCTTGGTGAGGTTTCGTGTTTTTAGTTCCGAGCGGGTGCATGATTTTTATGCAATTGCTTATCGACCGGTCGATAAGGCGAAATTGCGTAAGGCGAGCCGCGCAACAGTCATCTCCGCGCTTTGCATGGTAGTTTGTCCGTTTCCAATCGATTTGGAACTGACCTCACTGGCCACACTCTCGTCCATCGCCGGGTTGCGGCGGCTGCTCGTGCGAATCGGCCCGGCAGAGATAGCTGCCGGCCCGCTGGAATATTCGACCTTGCGCTACAAGCCTGAGCGGCGATATGTCGGCCGGATCGAGTCGCCGGCAGGCGCGGTAACGCTCAAAATGTACTCGTCAAACACATTTCCGGCAGCCTGCCAGGTCGCGAAATCGCTAGGCTCGGCGGTGAATCTGCCGATCGTTCGCCGCGTCGCCCATTGGCGCCGCCATTGTGCGATTCTGTTCGATTGGCAGCCGGGTGTCACGCTTTCGTCGCTATTGGAGCGTGGGATGGTGCCAGTGCCAGTCATTGGCCAGGTGGGTGAACAACTTGCACGGCTTCATTCGTCGGTTGCCAGAAAGCTGCGCATTCTCACACCCCAGGACGACGCTAAGTCGCTCATCGCGGTAACCGACGATCTTGCAACAATCGTCACACCGCTGGCAGCCTCAGTTCGAAGACTGGCACATCACATTGCGGAACAGATCGCCACCTCGCGATCGCCCCAACAGGACATTATCCACGGAGACTTCAGCACTGAGCAAATTGTAGTTGAAGACGGTCAATCGTTTTTTATCGATCTCGACCGGGCATCTCAGAGCGTAGCTGCGAAGGACATCGGCAATTTCATCGCCCACTTGGAAGTGGATGCGCTTCATGGACAGTGCTCTGACCAGCAGCGGGATCTGGCGGCCGCGGCTCTCGTTGATGGCTATTGCGCTGCTGGAAGAACCATCGATCGGCGAGAGGTTGACCTCCATGCGGCGGCTAGTCTACTGCGTCTGGCGCACCGGCCATTTCGCGATCGGCGACCCGACTGGCACGACCTTGTCTCCCGGATAATTCTACGCGCACAAGAAAAAACCGATCGCCTGCACCAGCTCGTTCCGCATCGTACTCGATGTGCGATTGAGGCAACCGCACCAGCGGACGGCATCGTTGATGCACAAGACGATTTCCGCATGCCGTTTCTCAGGCAAGCGCTTGCGCCGCAGGACGCGAAGCAGCGGCTCGCTCATGTGCTGGGCAACGACAGTCAACTGCGATCCTTTGAACTGTCCTCGATTCGCCTACTTCGCTACAAGCCGGGGCGACGCTGCCTGATTGAATATCGCGGCCGGCTCGCAGATTCCGGCTGTTACGCGACTGTGTTAGGAAAAGCACACGCCAAAGGGCGTCACGAACAGGCGCTACTTCGCCAACAGTCGCTATGGGATTCCGGCTTTGATACCGAATGTGCCGATGGCATCTGTGTTGCGAGGCCCTTGGGCATCATTCCAGAATGGCATATGTGGCTTCAATGCGCCGCCCCGGGCCAGCTTTCATGGCATGCGCTGTCCGGCCCGCGGGCGTTGCGGATCGCGACACGAATTGCCGAAGCCGCGCAAAAACTGCATCAAGCCAACATACCGACCAAGAAAACGCACACGCTGAATGACGAGATGGCACATCTTTCAGAACGTCTGTTGAGAGTCGCCAACGAGTTGCCCGAATTTCGTCAACGAATTCGACGGGTTTTGGACCTATGCTACGAACTGGCCGAAACGGTTATTCCCGTTTCTCCAGTTGGCATCCACCGCGATTTCTATCCCGACCAGGTGCTGGTCGACGGTAATCGTCTGTTCGTCGTCGACCATGACCTTTATGCCTTGGGCGACTCGCGCCTCGACATCGGAAACTTTTATGGCCACCTCATCGAGCGGAGCATTCGAACTGAACAACATCCCTATATGTATGACTGCCCAGCGGCAGCCATGATCGATCGCTTTGTGGAACTCCAAGGAGGTGACCAGCAGTGCCGCCATGCAATCAACGTTTACATTGTGCTCACCGTGGCGAGGCACGTCTTTTTGAGTAGACAAATTCCAGAGCGAATGGCCACAACTGTGCCGCTCATCGAACTGGTAGAAG
>JAKEIB010000306.1 GCA_022614705.1 Planctomycetota bacterium
AGTGTAACCAAAATCTGCCCGCGGCCAATCCGCAACCGATTTCCAGGTTATGGCTGCGGACTATACTAACGCAGTGGAGTTGCCATATGCAGCCCACCGCTCGTACTGGAAATCCCCGGTCCGCAGCCATAACCTGGAAATCGGTTGGGGGGACTAGCCACTCGATTTTCTTTCTATGAGAGAGAACAGCGCGCCGCAATAGTTAATCACATACCCAAGCTCGATTGGAAGAGCGCTCGAATCGGTTCGCACTGACCTCCGCCGCAGCATCCAACGACCCAAAATTCTCTCGCCGTCAAAGCCGAGAAGGAATCGGATGTTCAAAGTCCTGATTCGCAAACGACGTTGCAAGTTCCTCGGGCGTCAGGAGCAATACGACCGTTATGTCGGCCCGCGCGTTCGCTGGTAGCTTGTTGAGATATCTCCACACGAGATCATCGCGTTCTATTCGATCGAGCCCTGCAAAGGCTGGGTCAACAATTCGAATCCGCACCGCGGCCGGATTTTGGCGGTATAACTCAGCCGTTGAGCCGGGATGTTCTGACTCATACTCGGTAAGTTCGTCGGCGATACGCTTCAATACGCGATCGGCTTTGCCTCGGATCTTCGCCATTTCACATTCTCCTATCCGCCCATTTCACGATGGCCTCAGCCGCTGATAAAAAGGCCTCCGCCTCTTTACGTTTGATCGTACCGGTTTCGTATCGCAGGTCAGTTCCCCAGGTGCTTATGGTGATGAAATCTCGCTGAACTGCAGATGGGAAGGCCGCGCCGCCCGCCTTCCGGTACTCGTGTTTTAGCCAATCGAAATTGTGACCGTGTCCCTGTTTGCGAAACTCATTAATGATTTCGTTTTGCTTTTTGCTTGGCAATGAGTCGATCAAGAGCGCCTTCAAAACACATTCTACACCATAACCGGCCAAGTACACCGCCGCATTGGTTCTCTCCCCCTTCTCCAGCAAGAACCGCGCGTCATCCATCCGTTGCATCGCTGCTCGATAAAATGGCCGTGCTTTCTGAGCGGAGGGTAGCGGCATGCGAAAATAGTAACTAACCTCATGTTTTTCTGCCACCGTGACTGCTCCCCTATCGACTGACGGCTGAAAGCTGACGGCCATCACCCCACCTCTCCGAAGACGCCACCCAGCTCGTTCTCAAGCAAGCGGCATTATCTACAGCCAACGGCAGCGATTAATAAATTCGTTGTGCGCGGGTCTCCCGACCCCGCACACCTCACCGACCGAAGGTCTCCTGACCGTCTCTCCCAGTCTCCCACCTCTCCCGCATAGTGGCCAAAACTGGTACTGTACAACCGTATCAATTCGTGCTATACTGCCCGCACGCTAGATTCCGCTCGACTGAGACTGTCGAAGTCAGCGTTTGTTCCTTGGCAATTCATGGTCGATCGTTCGTCGGCGCATCGCCGGCTGCACTGATGGTGCGCGCGCTGGCAGGGCCTGCGCTGGATGACAACCCAGTACGCGAAAAACGTCGCGCTGGGGACACACAAACAACTTGTCCTCTTCGGCGAAACTTGTCCGCTCCCGAGGATTATGGCACCGTCGCGGAAGGAGACGTGCGCAGTTTGTGCCGCAATGTTGCTCCACAGCGCACGGAAATCGCCGCGTTCAGTGGTCGCGCTGGCTGATCGCTGACGGCTGACATCCGGCGGCTAACGGCATTTGCCGAAGTAAATTTGCCGAGTATTGCCCGCCGCGCGGCGCACGCTCGTTTCACCGAACAAGCTGACCGAGCGGTCGTGCGGAATTGAAGAGTTTTGCACGCCGAGTGTGGGACCCCTTTTGGCGCGCTAAATGAAAGCCCTGGCCGCGCAAGAAGTTACGAGCCACGCGCGCGGAACGCCCGGTGCAATAAGCGCTGGCGACCGTGATTTTCAAGCCGCGGCGGTAACTCCGCGCACCGTGTTATTCCCCGGTTTCGCCCTCTTGCCGAAGTTGGTCCGGCTCGCGCTTCCAGTCGATTCCCGTGCCGCCGCTGACGTCGGCCGTGACGGATTGCTGGGCCATCACCGCGCGTTCGCCGGTCAAGGTTTGCAGACCGTCCCACGTATTAGCCTCGGCGAGATACGCCGTGCGCAGCTGGTCCCGCGAATTCTGATGCTTGACGACGCGAACGACGTAGGCGATCGAATGATCGTGATTGAGCGCCGCGCCCGCTTCGCCGTCTTTCAATTCAAAAACGCGGCGCAACAACTCCGGACCCGGCGCTACGAGTCCGTCAGGCTGGCTAATCCGAAAGCGCGTGTGGCCAAACTGGTCGGGTACGTCGCCACGCGTAAGTTGCGAGAACGGATCGACGCGAATGACTTCAACCGTGGGCCGATCGGCGAAGTAATCGGCCAGCGGCGAACCGGACTCCTGGGTATTTTTCGCCTCCGCCTCCGCATCCTTGAGCGCAAGCTCGGTTGCCTTTTGACGCTTCCAGGCGCGAACCACCTCGTCGCGCACTTCCGCCAGCTCGGGCGTCCGCCCCGGGGTGTCGGTGGTTTTTATCGCGATGTAATGGTTGCCGTCGATGTCCACCGTTAGCGTGGGCTGGTACAGCTCCAAATCGTCAGTCAAGAAAAGCGTCCGCAGCAACGACTCGTTAGAGTCGGGGCTTCCTGACTTCCCGACGGGCGTGTCTCGAAGTTCAAGCACCGACATCGGTCCGGTCTTGGCGGTGGACAAGCCATGCTTCTCGGCGAGTGGCGACAAATTGACCAAGACGGCCGGGGGCGCAGGCACCTTCTCGTCCTTCGACTGGGCCTCGAGCACCTGCCCGACGAAGTAGGTGTCGAACTCGGTCTTGAGTTCCGCCAGTAATTCCTCCATTTGAGTCTTCAATTTTTCCGCGACTTGCCGCTGGGCGAGTTCGCGGCGGATCTGGTCGCGAACCTCGTCAAGCGGCTGATACTCTTTCGACTTTTCGGCGACCGGCGGATTCGTGGCGGGCGGATTGATGGCCGGTGTCGCCGCCGACGTGTCGGCCGGTGAATCGGCTGGCTTGGCAGCGTCGTCTGTCGTCGCCGGCGCGGCGGCTGGATCGGCCGACGCCGCGGGTTCGGTTGTGCTCGCGGGTTCTTCTTCGGCCGCACCTTCCTCCGCGCCGTCGGTTCTCGTTTCCTGCAGGAAGGCCACGTGACGGAACAGGTTGCGTTTCGCCGCGCTGCCGCGCGACGACTGGTCCTCGTCCGCCGGCGCTGTTTCCTCACGCGCACCTTCCGCGGGTGGTTGAGTTTCAGCCGGCGCAGCGGGTTGCAACTCGTTTGTCGGCGCCGGCGTTTCATTCGCGCTTGGTGGTTCCGTGGTTGCGTTCGTCTCGTCGGTTCCTTCGGTCGTTGTGGCTGGCTCGGCGTCGCCGGTTTCCTCAGAAGTTGTGCTTTCGGTCGCGGCTTCGTCCGTCTTTGCGGGATCCTGGGCGTCCGTCGTATCGTCGAAAAGACTCGTGTCTGCTTTGATAAACTGCTCTTTGTTCTCGTTGTAGTATTGCTCGATTTCCGCGTCGGTAATCGCCTCTTCGGCTTTGTTCACCATGTCGCCGATGTTGGCTTGAATGTACTGAACGTCGATCTTGCGCGGGACGCGAAATCCGGGCACGGCCGAGGCGATTTCCGTGTTGCCCACAATCTCGGGGCTAGCCTCGCGCGACTTGTATTCATCGAAGAACTCGGTCAACTCCGCCTCGGTCGGCTCCTTGACGTCCGCCATGAACGTCTCGACCGGGATCGCCGCCGCCTCGACCACGATCCGATCGTTCACACTGAGCCAATCCTTCCAACGTTGATCCGGCGTCACCGTCTGCAACGCGTACATGTTGCTCATGAAATAGTTGCGAGCAAGCATTTCGTCGCGCAGCGCGTCGATCATCCAGCCTTCCGATTGCATGCGTTGGAGGATGCCCCTCATTTCGTCGCGCGTGACGCGGCCGCGGCCAAGCTCGTCTAGGTATTGAACGACGGCGTCATCGTTGATGTGCATGCCGGCCTCGCGGGCCGCATCGGCGAACAGCTTGGTTCGTACAACCGATCGTTCAACACGTTGCTCGGGTGTTTCGGGGCCCATGAGCCGCTGCACGCGGAGAGCGGGCGGTTCGATTCCCGCCAAGTAGGCGGATTGGCCCCCCAAGATTTCGACCTGCTTAAGAAATTCGTTGGTATACCGGCGACGCGCAACGAGATTGGCAAGCTCCTGGTTCGTCAGGCTGCCGCCCTCCCAACTGACGGCCACGGCATTTTCGTCCCCGCTCGGATCGCCGCCCCGGCCTCGGGGACCCGACATGTACGTGGTCAGGCCGCTTCCGCCCACCCATGCGAGCATCAGCATGACGACAAAAATCGCGAGCAAAGGCTTGACGTTCTTACGAAAAACGCGAAAAGGACTTGCCATGTGGTAGAGTCTTGTAGGTCCGCCGCGCCGGGGCGGAAATGACACAATGAATGCCGCTCGGCTTGCGGCATTTGGTAGGTCCGCCGAGCCGAGGCGGACAAAAAGCGTGGAACAAGGAGCATCGGGCAGGCAATTTACTCCCTGCTCCTAACTCAAATGTGCCGCTCGGCTCGCGGCACCCACGGACCGGCCGTCTTGACATCCGACCCGGTCCACAAGTAATCATTGACGACTTGGCCGACCGAGGGGAAAGCGAGTGATTCTAAGTCGAATCGACGTAAATGCAATCCCAATACGGAGTGTCGACGAGCGGACCGGTCCAGCAAACCGTGCGCGGCGGCCATTTTGGCTTGCCGCAAATGCTCCACTTGAAAAGAATACGCCGGTTTTCCACTGCGGTTCAAGCCCCTGGCGAATCGCATGAGCAGAAAATGGCAACGATTAATGAAGCCGACGTAGGCGACCAGTGGTTTAGCGTTGGCAAAGGTTAACTCTGTTTTGTCCGCAGATTTCGCAGATGAACGCAGATACGGAGAAGCACTTGAAAATTATCTGCGTATATCTGCGTCATCTGCGGACAATAAGACTGTCGAATAGACCGAAACGCGATCCCCAATTTGTGTAACTGTCGTAGGTTGACGAAAATCGATGGCTAAGAAGATGGCCGCTAAATCGAAATCGGACGGACCCGGTCACGCCCTGGTGATCGTCGAGTCGCCGGCCAAGGCGCGGACAATCAGCAAGTATTTGGGGCGCGGTTTCACGGTCGAGGCGAGCATCGGCCACGTCCGCGACCTGCCGCAAGGCGCGGCGCAGATTCCGGCCCAGTATAAGAGCGAGCCGTGGTCGAATCTGGGCGTGAACGTGAACGACAATTTCACGCCGATTTACATCATCCCTCCCGGCAAGAGTAAGCAGATCAAGCTATTGAAGGACCGGCTTAAGGCGGCCGACGCCTTGTATCTGGCGACGGACGAGGATCGTGAGGGCGAGGCCATCAGTTGGCACTTGCTTGAGATTCTCAAACCGAAGGTGCCCGTGTATCGGCTCGTGTTTCATGAGATCACGAAGGACGCGATCCAGGAAGCGCTCCAGTCGCCGCGCGACGTGGACGACGGCCTGGTCCGTGCTCAGGAAACCCGCCGCATTCTCGACCGCTTGTTCGGCTACGAAGTGTCGCCGCTTTTGTGGCGCAAGGTGCGGCCCAAGCTGTCGGCCGGGCGCGTGCAGAGCGTGGCCGTGCGGATGATCGTCGAGCGCGAACGCGAGCGGATGGCGTTCGTCTCGGCCACGTGGTGGGACCTGATTGGGCAGTTCGCCAAATCCGACGGCCAGAAACTCGAAGCCGAGCTGGTGACGGTCGACGGCCGGCGAATTCCGGCCGGCAAGGATTTTGATCCATCGACTGGAAAGCTCAAGAACGCGGAGCTGATGCTGCTCGATCGCCCGGCGGCGGCGGCTCTCTCGCAACGGATTCGCAACGGGCAGTTCCGCGTCGCGAACGTCGAAGATAAGCCGTACACGTCGAAGCCGTACCCGCCGTTCACCACCAGCACGCTGCAGCAGGAAGCGAACCGCAAGCTTGGCTTCACGGCCCGCCGCGCGATGCAGGTCGCGCAGAGCCTGTACGAAAACGGCCACATCACGTACATGCGGACCGACTCGACGAACCTGGCCCAAGTGGCCATCGAGGATGCCCGGCGGTTAGTGGCCGAGGAATACGGTCCGGAGTATTTGCCGGCTGAGGCCCGCGTTTACCGATCGAAAGTCAAGAATGCGCAGGAAGCCCACGAAGGCATCCGGCCCGCCGGGCACCCATTCGAGCTGCCGGGCATCCTCCGCAACGAGCTGAATGCGGATGAGTTCAAGCTGTTCGAGATGATCTGGAAGCGGACCATGGCCAGCCAAATGGCCGATGCCCGCGGCCGGCGGATCACGATCACGATCGAGGGCGAAGGCTGCGCGTTCCAGGTCAGCGGCAAGACGATCGACTTCCCAGGCTACTTGCGGGCGTATGTCGAAGGGAGCGATGATCCGGAAGCGGAATTAGCCGACCAGGAGAGTGTGCTGCCAGATGTGGCTGTGGGAGAGTTGCTGAAGTGCACCGAAATGACGGCCAAAGAGCACTCGACTCATCCTCCCGATCGCTACAGCGAAGCGGCGCTCACCAAGGCGCTCGAAGAGCGCGGCATCGGCCGGCCCAGCACTTACGCGTCGATCATCGACACGATCCAGAACCGCAACTACGCATTCAAAAAAGGCGGCGCGCTTGTGCCCACGTGGGTCGCCTTTTCCGTCGTGCAACTTTTGGAGCAGCACCTTGCCAACCTGGTCGACTACCGCTTCACGGCCAAGATGGAAGACGATCTCGACGCGATCAGCCGTGGCGAGCAGGAATACGTCGACTACCTGAGCGCATTCTACTTCGGCAATGGATCGCCCGGCCTCAAGCAGCAGCTCGAGCACAAGGGAGAACAGATCGACGCGCGCGACATCAGCCGCATTTGGATCGGGACGCCGGAAGACGGCGAGCCGGTTTACGTGCGCGTGGGGCGATATTCGCCGTTCGTCGAGCACGGTGAACGCACGGCCTCGCTGCCGGAGGAGACACCGCCGGATGAAGTGACGCTCGACTTCGCACTACAACTGCTCGAGCACGCGCAGCAAGCCGACGAGCCGCTGGGCGTCGATCCGCAAACGAACAAACCCGTGTATTTAAAAGTCGGCCGGTTTGGGCCTTATGTGCAACGCGGCACGCCCGAGGACGAGGAGAAGCCGCAAAACGCGTCGCTTCTTAAGGGGATGAACCCATCGGACGTCGACCTGGCGACCGCGCTGCGGCTGCTCGCGCTGCCCCGCAACTTGGGCAATCATCCACAGCAGAATGCGCCCGTGATGGCCTACAACGGCCGGTTCGGGCCGTACGTAAAGAGCGGTGAGGAAACCCGTTCACTTCCGGCCGATATCTCGCCGCTCGACGTCACGTTCGAGCAAGCCGTTCATCTTCTCGCCCAACCCAAGACGCACGGCCGGGGCCGCGCCGCCGCAAAGCGCGAGCCGCTCAAAGTGTTCGACGCCTCACCCGTCACCGGCCAGAAAGTCCAACTCCTCGACGGCCGCTATGGCCCCTATGTCACCGACGGCCAAACGAACGCGTCTGTCCCCAAAGGCACGGCGATCGAAGAGCTTACCTTCCAGGAAGCGCTCGACCTCCTCGCCGCCCGCGCCGCGGCCGGCCCACCCAAGCGCCGATCAGCCAAAAAGAAAGCCGCCAAACCGCCTGCCGCCTCTAAAAAAGCGACCACAAAACGCCGTACCGCGAAGGCGGCAGTTAAATCGTCGAAAAAGAAGTCGTCGTAGCGAGCCGATCTTTACTTCCGCTTCTCAAGCCAACGTGAAAGCGAAGCGTCGGTTTCCGCCGATCGTTTGCCCGCCAGAAGTCCTTCGACGCTGATGTCCTCGTCGAGCCGCGGCCAATGAATGCCATCGCCGTCTCCGATCAGCTCGAATTGTTCTCGCTCTTGGAGTGTTCCATGTAACAATCTTGGATACCATGCCAATGGAACCGATAGAGCCCGCCCATCATCAAGATGCGCAGTCATTGAGTCGACTGAGAACGTAACGGAATCCGCAAACACTTCTCGCTCCGGCTTACGAAACTGGCGAGTATCGCTCAACTGGAACCTCAATTGTGAGCAATGGCGCCGGGCGGCGGCCTATCTCAGCGGCGCGACGTAACACGGAAGCGTGGTAATAGCGGGCGCCGCAGGTATCGCAAACGCCGATTGGCACGTCCTCCAAAATTACAAAACTCCCTTTGTGACGAATCACTTCCCGCTCCATGCGGCGCTCTCGGACGATGCCATCGCAATGTTCACATTTAAATTCGTACATGGCGTACAGCTCACTTGATCTCATAAACCGTTAACACCAAAAGTTCGTCGTGCTCGACGAAACGCACGACGACTCCCACGACTGTTGCTTCATCGGTTGCTTTGCCAACGACCACATATCGGGTACCACGTGGATCCTTCGTGAGAGTTTGTTCGATCCGGCCAGCAAGGATTGCTGCTTCCACATCGAGCACATCCAGGTTGTCCTGATCCATCTCGTCGTAAGCATGCTCACTCAGTGAGTAGCGATGGTCGAGAACTGCGTTGCGTATGCGTTCGAGTTCTCTACCGGCCATTATATTATCATCCAGCCGTCAGGGGCCACGTAAATTCGCAGCATAACCTATCACATTCGACGGCTGAGATACAGCACCTTTTAGTCCCCACCCTCGGCCACGACGTACGCTACCGCGTAGTTTCGGCAGTGCGAAATCGACACGTGCAATTGCCCGATGTGGGCCGCGGTCATTACGTCACGCGCGCCGCCGCGTAGTTGCACGGTGGGGGCTCCGCTCTTGTCGTTGCGGATCTCGATGTCGCGCCAACTAATGCCGCGCCGCCAGCCGGTGCCGAGGGCCTTGAGCACGGCCTCTTTGGCGGCCCAGCGGCCGGCGTAGTGCTGCGTGGCCGCTTTGCGGGCGCTGCAATACTCGATCTCGTGGTCGGTGTACACGCGCGCGATGAACAGCTCGCCGTGGCGCTCGATCATCTGCGCGATTCGCAGGCATTCCACGATGTCGATACCGGTGCCGAGGATGGGCATGGGGAAGGTGTCGGGTGTCAGGTGTCGGGATTGGTGACGTTGGCGTCGGCCGCGAGACCGAATTCATTGGCGTTTGCGCTGCCGCACGACGACCACCCCGGTCGCAGCCGCGGTGATGAATGCTGCATCGACGCACCACAGCGCTACGCGCTGCGGCGACAACTCGCGGTGGAAGTATTCGCCGGGTGTCCAAGGCGTTTCGGGGCGAAACATGGCCACGTGCGGCGATTGGGCACGCGCCTCGTGCCATTGTCGTCGGAAATCGCGGTACAGCCAAGCGTGCTGGGCGACGACGGCGACGAGGGCCAACGCGATCGTGCCGATGATCAGCTGCTTTTTACCGGCGACGCGTAGCGTCGCGGCTAGTGCGCTGAGTGCGGCGCCGAGGGCGATGCCGATACCGAGCGAAACTAGGCCGAGCGGGGCGTGCCCTGAAAGATGGATTATTGCGCCGACCCAACCGATGGCGATGGCGGCGAAAAGGCCAAAATTGCACCAGAGGTACATATCAACAGTCCCTGGTGACTTCGGACGCGACCGGCCAGGCAAAGCGTCTGTCCAGCGCTTGCGGGCTTAAGCTAAACCGCAAGCGGCGGCCGTCGCGACCCATTACACCGTTGTGTCGAGCGCCTGCGCCAAGTCCGCTACAAGATCGTCCGGATTTTCGATGCCGCACGACATGCGGATCATGTTGTCCGTGATGCCGTACGCGCGGCGATCCTCGGGCGTGCACTGGTAATAGCTCATCACCAGCGGCTGCTCGATGAGCGACTCTACGCCGCCCAGGCTCGGTGCGATCCGCGGAATGCGAACCGCGTCGACGATGTCGGCGGTCGCCCGCCAATCGGCGTCCTTGATGAGGAACGTCACCAACCCGCCGTAGCCGCGCATCTGCCGCCGCGCGATGTCGTGATATTTGTGCGACTCCAGTCCCGGATAGAAAACCTTTTCCACGCGCGGGTGCGATTCGAGGAACTCGGCCACGCGCTGGCCGTTCTCGTTGTGCCGCTGCATCCGCAGCTCGAACGTCTTCAGGCCGCGGCACAGCAAGTAGCAATTCTGCGGGCTGTTCACGGCCCCCATGATGCCGCGCAAATTGCGGACCGGCTCCATTTTCTCGGCGGAACCTACGACCACGCCCGCCAGCAAGTCGTTGTGGCCGGCCAGGTATTTCGTGACCGAGTGCAGCACGTAGTCGACGCCCGCGTCGATCGGCCGCAGATTGAATGGCGTGGCGAGCGTGGCGTCGATGAGCGTCTCGACGCCGCGATCGGCACCAATTTGAGCGAATCGATCGAGGTCCACGATGCTCAAATGCGGATTGGTGGGCGACTCGCTGATGAGGAGCCGCGTCTTGGGTGTGATGGCCGCTTCCATCGCGTCATAGTCGCAGGCCCGCACCTGCACGGTCTTCACGCCAAACCGCGAAAGATGCTTCGAGCAAAATTCGCGGCTGCGGTGATAGCACTCGTCGAAGAAAATAACCTCGTCGCCCGCGTTGAGCTTGGCCATCAACAGGCCGACGATCGCCGCCATGCCGCTGGAAAACAGCACGGCCATCTCGCCGCCCTCGAGCGCGGCCAGCTTTCGCTCGGCGACGCGCTCGCCCGGGTTGCCGTAGCGGCCGTATTCTTCGCGCGGCTGCTTCTGGTCGATGAAGTCGATCACCGACTGCGTGTCGGCGAACGTGTACGTCGACGCGCAAAAGATCGGGTCGGTGATCGAGTCGCCCGGCTTCTGCCGCAGCTCGCCGCCGTGCACGCTGAGCGTCGAAATCTGTGGCTCCGGCGCTTGGGGCTGTTGCTTGGACAGCGCCTGATTATCGGTGGGTTTGGTCATGTGCGTCGTGCTCATTGTGTTGGAGCTCCGAGGTATTTTGTAGCCGGGGTCTGTGACCCTGGTCCTGCGACTGTCGGCCTTTTCCCGCCGGCCTCTTAGAGGTCGGCTACAGATTCATTGCTTGCCGGCCTCACAGAGGCCAGCTACAGATTCAGCGCAACAAAAAAGCCGCGGCACCGAATCTGGTCGGCGACTGCGGCCCTGTCAGCGAATGGTTGTGCGAAAGGACGTGCGATGGATTCAGGGGAAACGCCCGGCGTCGCGACGTCGGCTCTTTAGCAGGTTCGGCTGCAAGCGGCCACAAATCCCGAGTGCTCTCAATTCTACTACGCGCCGCGGGTTCCCACAAGCGCGGTCTAGCGTAAATCTTGGGAATGTAGGCATCTCGCTCCGCGAGATGCATTTCCGCTCGCGGAGCGAGCGGACTACACTGGCCCGAATAACCGTGTGGCCAGACGGGGCAAGCCGACGTAGGATAACGCGGGAGGCGGCTTTTGGCGCTCAATCAGGACTTTCCCGTGCTCGCAAGCTTTGAATTCGTGATGTCGGACTCAATACTGCGACTGCCCGTCTTCGCAGTCCTGTTCGCGTCGCTACTTTCGACCCAGCTTGGTGCTGGGGAATCCAAAGACAAGCCACTCACCAAGCCCACGAAATCTGCATCGCTCGATCCCAAAGCGGCCACGCCGGACGACATAGAAAAGTGGATTGGCGAGCTTAGCAACGATGCATTCACGGTTCGCCAGGCGGCTGCCTCAAAACTTCTCGCCGCCGGCACGCCGGCGCGCGACGCGCTGGTGGCCGTCGTCGACGGCCCCGACCCGGAAACCCGTGCAGCCGCACGGCGGCTCGTGGCCCTCATCGACCGCACCGAATTCCATCGCCGCCTCGAAGCGTTCGCCGCCGACACCGAGGGCAAGCGCGGCTTGACGCTGCCCGGCTGGGAACAGTTCCGCGACCTGGTCGGCGGCGATCCGGCAGCGCGGGCCTTGTTCGTCGACATGCAGCGAGCCGAAGGGCCGCTGCTCTCCGCCGTGTTCGGCGTCTCCTCGCAACCGCCCGAGCAACTTTGGGAAGAACGGCTGATGCGACTGGTATCGTGGCAAGTGACGCCCGGCAACCGCGGCGTGGCGGCGCCGCTGGGCAGCTGCGCGGCGATGCTATTTCTTGGCTCGGTATCGGAACTCGACGTATCGGATCGCGGCGCCGCACTGGTGGACAACCTCATCCAGCGGCCGCCCATCAGCGAAATGCTGGCCGCCGCCGCTCCCCAAGACGCGGTCCGCAGGCTCGTCATCGGCTGGATTACCCACTGCCCGAATAAGAACGAGTCGATTCTGGCGCGTCGGCTGCAACTCACGTCGATCATGAACTTGAAGGAGGCACTGCCCCTGGCGTTGGCGGTTGCGGGCCGCGACAGGCAGTACGAGAACGTGATGCCGGTTACCCGCGCGACGGCCATTCTCGTGGTTGGGCAATTCGGCGCCGCGAAACACGTCGACATACTCGAGCCACTGCTCGACGACGCGTCCGTGTGTATGCCGGTGCAAGCGCCGCAGCCGGGTCAACCGGTGGCGAACGTGCAGGTCCGCGATGTGGCCCTCGTCGTGCTGTTGCATCTGACCGGGCAAAAGCCGGCCGACTACGGCTATCCGCACGCGCGATTGCAGCCGCAGCAACAGCCCATGTTCCACATCCAAACGCTGCACGCCGCCAACGACCAGGTGCGGGACGACGCAGTGGCCAAATGGAAGGCCTGGCGGGCGGCGGAGAAGGGTCAAGCGTCGAGGGTCAAGTCGAAGATTCGCCGTGGCGAAAGTCAAGAGCCAGAAGCGCGCCGGGTGCCTGGGGCAAAGCGATAGCGATGCCCCAGAAGCGCGGCCACGTCGAACGCGACGATCTGGGGCATCGAAGACTCTGCCCCAGGCACTCTGTCGTTGTCGTTTTGCCTCAATACGAGCAGAACCTCGACGCCGCTGCTAGCAGCCGGCACCGCCCATTTCTCTTGACCGGCCCCCGCCCTCCTGCAACGATTCGCGCCCGCTTCCTGTGACGGCGCTGCCAGACATCGCTCGATATGACTGGTAGCCGGCCGGCGCACGAGCGCCGCTCGTATTCCCGCGCGGCCCGGCGTTCGTTCCCGCCCACGGTTTGGATGGAGTACCCATGCCCGCCTCGACCCGCGTTCCCACGCTCATTGCCGCAGCGTGCGCGATCCTCGCGCTGAATGGCTGCCGATCGCCCTACTACGCCGACCGCGGGGCGCTGGCTGGCGGTCTCACCGGCGCGGGCGTCGGCGCGCTCGTCGGCAATGCAGTTGGCGAGACGGCCGGCGGCGCGGCGATTGGCGCGGGAATCGGCGCGCTCACAGGCGGTGCCATCGGCGGCGCACTCGACGACATTGAAGCCCGCAATCGGGCCGAGATCGCCGCCCAACTCGGCCGGCCCGTCGCGCAGGGGCAAGCCACCATCGGCGAAGTGGTGGCCATGAGCCGCGCCGGCGTCGATCCACGGCTGATCGTCAACTACGTCAACAACTCGGGCATGGCACAACCGGTCAACGCGCAGGACGTGATCTATCTTACGCAGCAAGGCGTATCGTCCGATGTGATTCAGGCGATGCAGACGCCACGCGTTGCCCAAGCGCCGCCGCGGGTCGTCGTGCCGCCGCCAGGACCGGTGATCATCGAGGAATACCACTACGGCCGGCCCTACTGCCCGCCGCCGCACTATCACTACTACCATCACCACCCCCATTACGGTCCGCGCGTGGGGTGGGGTATCTCGTTCTCAGGCTAGAATGCCGGCCCGATGACTTCGCGACGGGGTTAGATCTCGGTCGGACACTGCGCGCTGATGGGCCCATATGGCACAGGCATCATGGGCAGCGTGGAAGTGCGAATCCAGGCCCAACGGGCCGGCAGTCAATAGCCAGGGGCGCGAGCCCCTGGATTCAGGTGCGAAGTCGCAGTGCAGCCCCAAGGGGGCGACAGTACTGCCGCCCCGGTGGGGCTAACACCTAATTTGCACACCTCAGCCAGGGGCTCGCGCCCCTGGCTATTAACGATCGCCGCGTTGCGGCTAATAGCGGCAATTCGTTGGCTTTGAAATGCAGAAGGGTGTTCCTAACTCCCGAATTCCGTAGTTTTTACGTCCCTGGCTGGATATCATGGGAGAGGCAGCTCCAAACGCCGGTCCGGCGTTCGCGAAATTCGCTCGTCCTCGACCGTCTATGAACCGATTTTTGCGCAACGCGCTGTGCATCTGCGTGCTCACGGCAAATTGGGCGCCCGCGTCAGCGCAGGACGCAGGCCCCACAGACAAGTCACTCAAGTCGGATGGGCCCGCTGCTGCCGCCGTAACGCCTGAATCGGCCTCGTACGATGCAAAACCGGCCAAGACCGCAACCGCCGGTGCGAAACCCGCCGGCGACGACGCTAAGCTCACCTTCAACTTCCGTTACCAGCCGTGGCAGGATGTGCTCGACTGGTTCGCCGATCAGGCCGGCCTTTCGTTGCTCCTGGAGTCGCCACCGCCCGGCACGTTTAACTATCGCGACACTCGCAGCTACACGCCGGCTGAAGCGCTCGACGTGCTCAACGGCGTGTTGCTCACCAAGGGCTACACGCTCGTCCGCCGCGGACGGATGCTTGTGCTCGTGAATCTGGAAGACGGCGTGCCGCCGAATCTGGTTCCCGACGTGCCGCTCGAGGAGCTCGACAAGCGCGGCGAGTACGAGCTGATTCGGGTGCTGTTCCCTGTGTGGAACATGACGCCCGACCAGGCGGCCGAAGAAGTGCAGCCCATCTTGGGTCCGCAAGGCAAAGTCGTGACTTTGCCCCAAGCGCGGCAAATTCAAGTCACCGAAACGGCCGGTCGACTGCGTACGATTCGCTCGATCGTCGATTCCGTCGAACAACCCGAGCTCGGCACCGCCGGCCTTCGCGAATTCAAACTGAACTATCTCACGTTCGACGCGGCGATGCCCACGATTCGCCACATCCTCGGCATCCCGGCCGAAGCGTACAGCACGCCCGATGGTGCGATGCAGATCACCAAAAGTGCGCTCGGGGAAAAAATCCTGTTCCGTGGCACGGCCCAGCATGCCGCCCGGCTTGGTGAAATCCTGCGGCTGATCGACGTGCCGGAAGCTGCCGCGGGCATCGACGGCGCTCCGCAGTTGGAAGTCTATCCGATCACGACCGCCGATCCCGAGGCCGTGCTCAAAGTGCTGCAAACGCTGATGCGCGACGATCCCAACGTCACACTGGCCACGGACAAAGAAGCCGGACACGTCGTCGCCTTCGCCACGCCGCCGCAGCAGGCAACCATTCGCGCCACGATCGACCAGATGCAGAAGGACAGCCGTCAGGTCGACGTGATTGCCTTGTCGAACACCGATCCCCAAGTGGCCGTGCTGGCGATCAACAAGCTTTTCGGAAGCATCGACGACAAGCCCGATCCAAAAGCGCCGCGCGTCGATGCCGACCTCAATTCGCGCAGCCTGCTGGTGCGTGGAACAGCAAGCCAGGTCGAACAGATTCGCAACCTGCTGCGTCAACTTGGTGAAACCGAAGAAGGCGACGCGGCGCGATCCTCGTCGCAACAACACGTTCGACTGCTGCCGCTGACCGGCGCCGCCGCTCGCTCGGCCGTCGAGCAGGTCCAGCAGATTTGGCCGAGCGTGCGGCCGAACCGTATTCGAATCATCGCCCCATCGGCGTCGATTCCGACGTATCGGCCAAGTGAATCGACCGAGGGGTCGCAGCCTGTCGAGCAATCCGTGCCCGATGGCAAGCCAACCGACGACGCGTTCAACGAATTTCAGCAACTGATGGACTTGCTTCGCGATGAGAACACGCCAACGGCGCCGGCCGAACGTAAGGAAGTGCCCGATGGCGCCGACGCGCGCAAGAGCGTCTTCCGCTTCGCCGCCGAAGATGGGACAGCCGAAACTACTGACGCAGCGCGAAAGGCACGCGCCGATACAACCGCCCCCAGTCCCCAGCCCCCAGCCCCTAGCCCCGCGCCGAAGGCGATGAATCCCAACCGGGGCGCACCCATCATCGTCGCACCCGGGCCGGGCGGCACGCTCATCGCCTCCGACGACCTCGAAGCGCTCGACGAGCTGGAAGAGCTGCTCACGGTCGTCGCCGGCCGCAGCGCGTCCTCCGGCCGCGAGTACGCCGTGTTCTATTTGAAATACTCCAAGGCAGCGACGATCGCCGAAGTGCTGGCCGCCATTTTCGGCGGCTCCACTGGCTCGAGTGACCGCGGCCTCATCGGCGACATGGCCACGAACGCGCTGGGCGACGTCGGCGGAGCGCTGATGGGCGACCTCTTGCTCGGCGGCAGCGGTGGCGTCGGCGGTTCGTTCACTTCGGCCAGCGTCGACATCGTCCCCGACGCCCGGCTCAATGCGCTCATCGTCCACGCCAAGCCGGCCGATCTCGACACCGTCGAGCAACTGCTTAAGGTGCTCGATCAACGGACCGGGCCCGAAAACGTGGAGGCCGACGGTCAGCCGCGCTCGATCCCCGTCTACAATACCACGGCCACGGAAATTGCAACCATCGTTCAGCAGGTGTACCAAGACCGCATGGCGGGCGGGGCGGCGATGAGCCCGCAGGAAATGATGCGCATGATCCGCGGCGGTCCGAACACCGAGCAGCAGATGCAAAAAATGTCGATCGCGGTGGACACTCGCAATAACGCGTTAATCGTTCGAGCGCCCGACCCACTTTTCGAGGAAGTGAAGCTGCTCGTGGAAGGGCTGGACGAGTCGCGGGCCGAATCGCCGGAGACGACGCGCGTCGTTTCGCTCAAGCACACCAACTCGGCCGCCGTGCATAAGGCGCTTACTTCGATCCTCGACAACGTGAAAGCCAGCACAACAACATCACAAACCATCGCTCCATCCGACGGCGACAACGCGGAAGACTCGCCCGAAGAACAAGCCCGCCGAGCCATGCGGCGGAATTGGGAAACGCTCCAGGAAATGCGGCGGATGCAGGAGCGAATGGGCGGCGGCGACCGTGGGGAGGGCGGCGGCTTCGATCGCTCGCGATTCTTCGGCGGCCGCAGCGGACCGGGCGGCTTGGAAGGCTTTCGAGGCCGCGGCGGTGATGACGGCGGTCGCGGTGGCAACGACGGCAACCGACGCGGCCGCGACTAATGTAGTAGGCACCGGGCAGTCGGTTTGGCCGGGTGCCGGGTCGGTGTGCCGTAACCGCGATCGAAAAAGGCGAGGGTTTTCGTAGTGCTGCTACGGCACACGGAGTGTGCCTGCTACTTTTTCGTCGCTTCCTTTGCCGTGACAATGCCATCGTCGTTCAAATCGTATCCGCGGAACTTCGCGACCGTGCTCTTGGTCCACGATTGCGAATACTCGCTCATCGCCACCTGACCGTCGCCGTTCTTGTCCTGCGACTTGAACCAACTGGGCAAATCCGACGGCAACCGTTCGCGGGCCGGCGTAAACCGGTAGGTTCGGCGCTTGTTCTTTTCCTCTTCGCCGGACTTAACGCCGCCACCCTTCCACGTCAGCACGCGCTTCGATGCCAGGCTCTTCGACTCTTCGCCCGCGCGATCTCCACCTGAATCCCCACCGCGCTCCCCGCGGCGGAAGCCAAAGAATCCGCCGCGATCCCGAACGCGTCGATCGGAGCTTTCGTCGTCGTCACCTGGCGTCGAGCTTGAGGGATTTGTCGATGCGCCGCTGCCCGCGGCCGACGAACTCGGCGTGCTCGAAGTGCTCGACGATGGACTCGACAACCGGGCAACCAGCTCTTCGACCGTGATGACCTGGTCATTGTTGGCGTCCGCCGATGCGGCCCGGCCACGCAGCTCACGCCGCTCGTCGCCATCGAGCATCATGTTGCCATTCTTGTCGTACTGCTTGACAAGGCCCTTGGCATAATCGGTCATGTTCATGGTTGGCGGATCCTCCGACCGCCGATCGCTGGACTCGCGGGCACCGTCACCCTCCGAGCGGTCTCGCCGCCATGAACGAAATCTCGCGCGCCGATCATCGGAATCACCGCGCTCGCCATCGCTGTCCGGCGGCCGTTCCTGAGCCAATGCCGAGCTCGTGGCCAGCGGGGGACCGAGGAGCATCGACACGAATAGGGCCGCTTTGGCGAGCTTCATGATCGACTTCGTTTGCTGCCACATGATGGATTAAACGGCTGCAACTAGTTCGGAGTTTCGCCGATCTCGGTTTGTCGCTCCATTGTCGTTGCACGGGTCATTTCTCGCCACCCCTGTGCGGGTTGACAGCGACGAGTGAAAATGGAGTTTCGCAACTGTGAGACGGGGGCGAGGACGCCCCGGCTCGCTCGGAAATCCTGACCCCTGACCTCCGACCTCTGTTCCCTCCGCGATGCGTGCCGAAATCATTGCCATTGGCGACGAGCTCACCAGCGGCCAGCGGCTCGACACCAACACCCAGTGGCTCAGCGAACGGCTGGGCGAGCTGGGCGTGACGGTGGCATTCCACACGACCGTTGGCGACGACCTGGAAACGAACGTGGCCGCATTCCGCACCGCGTTCGACCGGGCCGATATTGTCGTCAGCACCGGCGGCCTTGGACCCACGGCCGACGACCTGACGCGCGACGCCCTCGCTGCCGCCGCGGGCGTCGAGCTGGTGCAGGATGGCGCGGCGCTCGAGCACATCCGCGACCTGTTCGCCCGTCGTCGCCGCGAGATGCCGGAACAAAACGTGCGTCAGGCCCAGTTTCCGCGCGGCAGCCGTGCGGTGCCCAATTCGCACGGCACGGCCCCTGGTATCGATTTCACCGTGCCGCGCCCCTCCCCTTCCCCTCCCCAAATTGGGGAGGGGTTAGCGGAGGGGGCGTGCCGCGTGTTCGCGCTGCCGGGCGTGCCGGCCGAGATGTTCGAAATGTGGGAAGCCAGCGTCGCGCCGGCAATCGCCGCGGCACTCGGCTCACGCCGCGTGATCCGTCACCGCCGGATAAAAGTCTTTGGCGCGGGTGAGAGCGACGTCGAAGCGATGTTGCCCGACATGATCCGCCGCAAGCGAGAACCGCTCGTGGGCATCACCGTGAGCGGCGCGACAATCACGCTCCGCATCACCGCCAGCGGCCCGAACGACGCCGCCTGCGAGCAGGCCATGGCGCCGACCATCGCGCAAATCCGCGAGATCCTCGGCGTCCTCGTATTCGGCGAGGAAGATGACGAACTCGAGCACGCGGTGGTGCGTCTGCTCAATGAACGCAAACAAAGTATGGCCGTCGCTGAATGGGCGACCGACGGCCTCGTGTCGCAATGGCTGGCCGAAGCGGCAAGCGGCAGCGGCTGTTTTCGCGGCGGCATCGTCGTCCGCGACGCTGCGATGCTTTGCACGCTGTTGGACGTTGCCGTTGAAGCCAGCGACGGTGCCAACGAACGCACAGCATCCGCAATGGCTCAAGCCGTTCGCGAAAAGAGTGGTGCTGTTTACGGCCTAGCGATTGCCGCGCTACCGGCCAGCGGCCCAGCCGAATCCACCGCGGCCACCGACCCACACGGCGTCGAATTCTCTGGCACGTTGCACATTGCACTCGCCACAAGCGACAATGTACGCGTCAAAGGCTTCCCGCTGGCGAGCCACCCAGCAATCACTAAACCCCGCTCCGCCAAGCAAGCGCTCAACATGCTGCGGCTCACAATGCTGAACGGCTGAATTCAGACCGCCACGAAAAGGCACAAAAAGTCACAAAAAATCAATACAGAAAACGTATCGACGTGGAGATTGGCTAGTTCCATTTCTTTCTTTGCGCCTTTTCGTGCCTTTTTGTGGCCATTGAAACTAAGGACTTCAAATTGAACCGAATTCGTTTAGGCGCCGCTGCACTCAACCAGACGCCGATGGCCTGGGATACCAATTGCCGGCAGATCCGCGCCGCTCTCGCCGCTGCGCGCGAGGCGGGCGTCGGCATCCTCTGCCTGCCGGAGCTGTGCATCACGGGCTACGGCTGCGAGGACATGTTTTTTTCGCCCGGCATAGAGCAGCGAGCTATCGAGCTGCTGCAAGAGCTGTTGCCGGACACCGCTGGCATCGTCGCCTGTCTCGGCCTGCCCGTGCTCTATGAAGGCGCGCTTTACAACGCCGTCGCCGTCGCGGGCGACGGCATGTTACTGGGCATCGTAGCCAAGCAACATCTTGCCGGCGACGGCATCCACTACGAGCCGCGCTGGTTCCGCCGCTGGCCGGGTGGCGAGGTTGGCTCCATCGAGATTGCCGGCCAGGATTTTCCGATCGGCGACGTGCTGTTCGAATGTGGCGGCGTGCGGATCGGGTTTGAAATCTGTCGCGACGCCTGGGTCGCCGACCGCACCGGCTGCTCGCTCGCTCAGCGCGGGGCCGACGTGCTGCTCAACCCCAGCGCCAGCCACTTCGCGTTCGCCAAGCAGCAGATTCGCGAGCGGTTCGTGCTGGAAGGCTCGCGGGCGTTCTGCGTCAGCTACGCGTACTGCAACTTGTTGGGCAACGAGGCGGGCCGCTCGATCTACGACGGCGGCACACTCATCGCCACGAACGGCAAAATGCTGGTCCGCGGCCCGCGCTTCTCCTTCGCCGACTGGCTACTGACAACGACCGTCGTCGACGTCGACAGCACGCGTCGCGCAAAGGCTGAGAGTTTTCCCGTGGCGCGTTCGCGCGACGACGAAGCGGACCGCGGCCTCGTGACGGTCGACTTCGACTTTCCAGAAGTTGCCGAGCCGATTGGCAGCGTGGCGATGCGCGTCGGAACCCACACGCTCAGCGTCCACACGCCGCCGCCCAGACATCCGGCGTGGGAAACGGGCGAGCACCAAAAGCAAGAGGAGTTTACGCGTGCGGTGGCCCTTGCCCTGTTCGATTATCTGCGCAAGAGCCACAGCAAAGGCTTCGTCGTCTCGATCAGCGGCGGTGTGGACTCCTCGGCCGTCGCGGTGTTGATCCACTTGATGGTGCAACTCGCGTGTCGAGAACTTGGCGTGCGTCCATTTGCCGAGAAACTGCCCCGCATTCCCGCGCTACTCCCGGATCCGCATTCAGACGAGGCGTGGTCAGGCTTTGACAAAGAGCAAAGCCAACTCGCCGTGCGTCGGCTTTTGACCTGCGTGTATCAAACAACTCGTAACAGCAGCAGGGCGACGAAACATTCCGCCGAGATAATGAGTGGTGCGATCGGCGCGGAGTTCGTCGAGTGGAATGTCGACGCACTCGTCGACCATTACGTTGAAACAGTCTCGAAAGTCGAAGGCCGGCATCTTCGCTGGGAAACCGACGACGTGGCGTTACAGAACATCCAGGCGCGGGCCCGCGGGCCTGGCGCGTGGCTTTTGGCCAATCTCCGAGACTCGCTGCTGCTTACCACTAGCAACCGCAGCGAAGCGGCCGTCGGATACGCCACGATGGACGGCGACACGTGCGGCGGCCTCGCCCCGATCGCCGGCATCGACAAGGCGTTTCTCCTCGACTGGCTGAAGTGGATGGAAACAACGGGCCCGGCCGGCATCGGTCCGCTACCGGCGCTCAAAGTGGTGAACGATCTCGCGCCGACCGCCGAGCTCCGGCCGCCGGCGGAGTGCCAAACCGACGAAGCCGATCTCATGCCCTACCGCGTGCTGGATGCCATCGAACGCGCCGCCATCCGCGACAAGCTGTTGCCCATCGACGTGTTTGATACTGTGCGGGCACAGTTCGGGGAGTACACCGCCCCGCAACTCGGCACTTGGGTCGAGCGCTTCTTCCGCCTGTGGTGCCGTAACCAGTGGAAGCGCGAACGCTACGCGCCGTCGTTCCACTTGGATGATGAGAACCTCGACCCGAAGACGTGGTGCCGCTTCCCGATCCTCAACAGCGGGTTCGATCGGGAGCTGGCCGAGCTGCGCGAGCACGTGAGCGAGATTAGCGCAAGCTAAACCGCAAGCGTTGATTGCGCGCGGACAACTGGACCGGTGCGTCCCTTGCTTGCGCTGCGGGCTCCGGAAACGACCGATCCAGATCAACGACAACAACACGGTCGACAATGTCGCCGCTTTATCACGACCTTTCTCGGCGCGGTCGCGACGGCAACCTTGGGTTTGCCGTCCATTTCGCGCTCGATGGCCTTCCAGCGGCTGTCGACGTCCTTCTTGTCGCTGTAGTTGAACCGCTGCACGCGCGTGTCTTCGTGCTGGTAGTGAAACGAGGCGACGTCGAGGTTCCGATCCACCGCCGCCGAAAACACGTTGCCCACGTGTCGCACGTTGTCGTCCAGATACACGACCGCCTTGATGTCGCGCGTGGCATCCTTGAGCAGCGTGAGCAACATGACGCCTTTGTGCTGCCCGGCCGTCATGAACAGGCCGTTCGAGTAGCTGACCGGCCTGGGGGCGGACAGCTTGAACGTCACGACTTCGGCGCGGGTCAATCCGTCCTTCTCCGGCTTCGCCGGATCGTAAGCCAGGTACGTGCCGTCCGGCACTCCGCGCACCGGCAAAGCGGTGTTCGCGAACTTATAGCCGCAGCGGTCGAGCTCACGCTCCGTGGATCCGCGAAACTCGGGCCCGCGCGACGTTAGCAAAATCGTCGCAATGCCGCGGTCCTGCAGCTTGGCGATCATCTCCGGCTGTTCCGCCTGCGGCGGATGCATGTGAGTCATGTTGTAGAGAATGCCCTGCACCTTGAGCAGGCCGTCGAACGTGTCGGCGACCAGCAACGGCGAGTCGGGCTCGTTCTCCAAAAGATACCGCTGCCACTCGAACCAATGATCGCTCCCCAGGTCGTTGTCCATCGACAGCATTGTGTTGTCGATGTCGAGAGCCAACAGCACGTGCTCGGCGCCGTACTTTTCGACGTACCGTTCGACCGCCGCGACCACATCCGCGAAGTCCTTGGTGGCTCGCAGCTCCGAGGCATGCGCGGTCAATGCGCTGCTAAGGACGTGCGCGAGAATTGCGCACCACGCGATGGTAGCCTTCTCGCTCCGCGAGAAGAAATCGGCTCGCGGAGTGAGCGGACTACACTGGGAACGCTTACTCATCGGATGCCAGGTCGGGGTAGGTGGATTGTCGCGTGGCGGGTACCTGTCTAGGATAATTGCCACGCGCCAAAACTTCCACCCGCCGTCTCCCGCCATGGCCGATCCGTTCCTGAAAATTGCCATCGACGAAGCCCGACAGGGACTGGCCGAGGGCGGCATTCCCATCGGTTCGGTTCTGGTAATCGATGGGCAGATCGTCGGCCGCGGCCATAATCGCCGCGTGCAGAAAGGCAGCGCGATTCTGCACGCCGAGATGGATTGCCTGGAGAACGCCGGCCGCCTGCGGCCTTCCGATTACCGCCGTGCAGTGCTCTATTCCACACTCTCACCTTGCGACATGTGCAGCGGCACTGCCCTGCTGTACCGAATCCCGCGCATCGTCATCGGCGAGAATCGCACGTTCCAAGGCCCCGAAGACTACGTCCGCTCGCGCGGCGTCGTGCTTGAAATCGCCGACGACGCCGAATGTTACAAGCTGATGCAAGAGTTCATCGTCGCGCATCCGGGGCTGTGGAATGAAGACATCGGCGAAGTGTGAACACGATTCTTATAGGGAGCCGGGCGATCCTCCGCCCCCGTCGGGGGCGAGGACGCCCCGGCTCGCTCCGAGTTTTACAACCGACATGGCGGCTCGCCCGTGCAAAACCGCTTATAACGCGTAATCCCGCCGCCGCGGCTCACACGGATTTCCACGATCGCGCCGCACTGCGGGCAGTATTCCGGCTCCACGTCGTCGAGCGTTCCCGCCTCGGCTTTCCCCTGGCAAGCAGCACAACGCTTCGCGCCGGGAATCGCCTCCAGTCGCTCGAGCGGAATTGGCTCGCGGCACATTTCGCACAGCACTGCCGCCTGCCAGTCGTCGCCGTCGGGATCTGCTGCATCCGCTGGCGTCGCGACGAGGCCCTTTTCCTTGCAAATCGGGCACGTCATCCGCGCCGCCGACCCGACGAACAGCTCGGCGAGCACGTTCTCCTGCGGATCGGGTTCACGGCGCAGCAATCCAATCAGCCGCAGCCGAGCCGCGGCATCAACGGCTCCGCACAAAGTTCGCCAGCCGCAATTTTGGCAAGTTAACTCATGCGAAAACATCTCCACATCATACCGCGATTTTCGGGGCGTCGATCGCGCAAAAAAGGGCGGCCTGGCGACGCACAATCCATGTGGCGCCAGACCGCTTCTGATCAGACCAAGTATGTCAGCCCTTCCAGGTCGCCTCGGCGACTCGACGTGGCGAGCTGACGTGTTTCATGTCAGGCTAAAAAGCCGAACTTACGCCACCAGCCGCATCGCCGCGGCCGATTCCCTCACGGCGTCGACGAACTCCTCGAACACGCGCAAGTCGAGCGCCGTGGCCGTGTCGGCCTCGGGATGGAATTGCGTGCCGATCGCGAACCAATCTTCGATGCGGCTCTCGATCGCCTCGACGATGCCGTCCGGGC
>JAKEIB010000307.1 GCA_022614705.1 Planctomycetota bacterium
GACCACACTGCGCGATGAAAGGCTAGGCTTTGTCTCAAACGTCTTGGTAGGTCCCTTCTGACGGAAGGGACCTTAACGAAACTCCGACGTATACAATTCGTTCAGGTCCCGCTCGGCAAGCGGGACCTACTTTTGAGACAGAGGCTAGATTCTTCGCTTCGCTCAGAATGACAGAGGTTTTCGCCGGGCCATCTACATCCGCTCGACGACTTCGATTCCGAGCAGGTTGAGGCCTTGCTGGAGCGTGCGGGCGGTGAGGTCGCAGAGCAGCAGGCGGCTCATTCGCAGCTCGTCGCTTTCCGCCCGCAGCACGGGGCAGTTTTCGAAGAAGTCGCTGTAGCGCGTGGCGAGCTCGAAGAGGTAGCCCGTGAGGTGGTTCGGACGGTAGTCAGCGACGACACGGTCGAGGGCTTCGGAGAATTGCAGCAGGGCGACGGCGAGGGCGCGTTCCTGCGGTGTTGAAAGTAAGATCGCATTTGAGCGAGCCGGGGCGTCCTCGCCCCCGTGTGGGGCCGACGTTACTCTCGGGGGCGGGGACGCCCCGGCTCGCTCCAAACTGTGAGCGTCCGCGCCCGCTTTCGCGAAGATGCTCCGCACACGCGCGTAACTGTATTGCATGTACGTCGCCGTGTTGCCCGTCATCGCCAGCATCTTGTCATAGCTGAACACGTAATCGCTCGTGCGGTTGTGGGCCAGGTCGGCGTACTTGATCGCGCCGATGCCGATCCGTTCGGCCACATGACGCCGATCTTCTTCGGATAGCAGTGGTTCTGGCCGCGCCGCATCGTTTTGCGAGACGATTGCATACGCTCGCTCCACGGCTTCGTCGAGCAAGCCGGCCAGGCCGACGGACGTGCCGGAACGCGTTTTGAACGGCTTGCCGTCGTCGCCCAGCACGGTGCCGAAGGCGATGTGCTGCAGCTCAACGTCGCGATATCCCCACAGCCGCGCCGCCGTAAAAAGCTGGTCGAAGTGCAGCGATTGCCGATGATCGACGACGTACAGGATCGCGTCGGGGTGCCACTCGCGCATGCGGTATTGGATCGTGGCCAGGTCGGTCGTCGCGTACAGAAACGCACCATCCTGCTTCTGAACGATCATGGGCACGTCGTACCCATCGAGAAACACGCAGATCGCGCCGTCGCTCTCGCGCGCCAGTCCTTTGTCGGCCAGGTCTTTGACAACGCCGCGCAGGCGGTCCTGATAAAAACTCTCGCCGAGCGTGTGGTCGAACGACACGCCGAGGCGCTTGTAGACCGTCTCGATTTCGAGGAGGCAGGCCGGGAGAAACTGGCGCCAAAGTTCGACGTTCGTCGGATCGCCCCCGTGCAAGAGCGCGGTTTCCAGCAACACTCGCTGGCCGATGTCGGCATGCTCGACGGCAAGCTGCCGCATGGGCGGATCGTCTTCGACCGCGGCCACTTCGCCAAGCAATTCATCCAAGTCCGATCGAAGCTCGCTCAGTTGTCCATCGAGTTGGCGAACACGCTTGGCTGCCTGCTTCGCGGCTTTGGCGTCCGCGGGCATCGCGGCATCGCGAAGCTTCGCCAACAGCTGTTCGCCGTCGGCAATGCGTTTCTCCACCGCGGGTATCTTTTCGTTCGCGGTCTCGTGATACTCAACCAGCGTGTTGACCAGCTTGTACAGCCGGGTCAATTCGTCGACCGGCTTCCGCGCGAGTGCCGGCCGATCGACGAAGTGCTTGTACCCGTAGATGATCATCCCAAACTGGGTGCCCCAATCGCCCAGATGATTGTCGCTGATCGTGCGGTGCCCGAGAAATCTCAAGATGCGATAGAGCGCATCGCCGATCACCGTCGAGCGGATATGGCCGACGTGCATCGGCTTGGCCACGTTAGGCGACGAATAGTCGAGGACGAACGTCCGCGGTGTTGCCGTTTGCGCAACGCCCACTCGCTCGACGTCCACGCTGGCCACGGTCACTTGCTGAGCTAGCCAGTCATCCCTGAGCCGCAGATTGATGAATCCGGGCCCGGCAATTTCGAGCGGCTCACACAGATCGGCCACGTCCGCCAGCCGCACGAGCTCGGCCGCAATTTCTCGCGGTGGCTGTCCGAGCCGCTTGCCCAACGGCATCGCCACATTTGCCTGATAGTCGCCGAACTTGGCGTCCTGGCTCGGCAGCACCATGGCGAGCAACTCGGGCGTCTCGCTTTCCGCGACGCCCAGCGCCCCAAGCGCTCTGCCGAACCGGTTCCGAAGCGTGGCGAGGATGTTCATGGTGTGACAAAGAGGGGGAGAGTGGGAGAGGGGGAGAAGTAGAGATTTGACTATTAGCGTTGCGGAGGAGTCTCCCCGTCACCCCCTCTCCCCGTCACCCCCTCTTGCTTCGGCTGCCAGGGCAGCGGTACGCGCTTCGCCTCGCCCCACAAATCTTCGAGCGCATAGTATTCGCGCGTTTCGGCATCGAACAAGTGCATCACCACCGAACCGTAGTCGAGCAGAATCCAGCGGCTCTCATTGTAACCTTCGATCCCCATCCGCTTGTCGCCCATTTCGCCTTCCAGGATGCGGTCGATCTCCTCGCTGATGGCATGCAATTGGCGCCGGCTGTTGCCCGTGACGAGCACGAAAAAGTCGAACTCGGTCGTCATGCCGCGCATGTCGAGGACGGCAACGTCCTGGCCGCGATGGTCCTCGGCAGTGCGCGCGGCGGCCAACGCGAGCTGCTTACTACGCTCGTGACGGACTTCAAGAGTGGCGGAAGCGTCAGAGATAGTTACAAACCTCACGGATGCGTACGAAAACTCAAAATTCTCGAACAGGAGGAAACAGAGGGAACGGAGGATATGATCTATGCCTTGCCGTTCTCTGTAGTCTCTGTTGCCTCCTGTTCCAAAAACAAAGCGATGTTAAACCGATGCCCAGATGCCAACTCTAAGTAGGTCAGGCTTTTAGCCTGACAGAAACCGCGAGCAAGTCAGGTCGCCACAGGCGACTCGCCGGGGCGAGCTGGAAAGCCTGACGTACAGCCTAAACTTTTTCACGGGTCCACATAGCAAATCGTGGTCCAATTCTAGCCGCCCAGCCTGCGAGTGACGACCCACTAACTAGCCGAGGCGCGCTGGCGCGTTTTGCTCCGTCGCCAGTGGGGCTACAATCCGGGCTTCTAAATCGAATTTTTCACCCATCGGGTATCAAAACCACCATGAGCGACTGGATCGAACCCGGCCAGCGTGCCCCCGCCTTCACTCTGACTGCCGACGACGGCTCGAAGGTTCGCCTCTCCGACTTCAAGGGCCAACCCGTCGTGTTGTACTTCTACCCAAAAGACGACACACCTGGCTGCACGCGCGAGGCTTGCTCCTTTCGCGACCAGAGGGCCGAGTTCAAAAAGCTGGGTGCCGCGGTGCTGGGCGTGAGTGCTGATAGCATCGCGTCGCACGGCAAGTTCCGCGACAAATACCAGCTCAACTTCCCTCTGTTGGCCGACCCCGACCACAAGGTGGCCAAGAAGTACGGGGCATGGCGCGAGAAGAACATGTACGGTAAAAAGTCGATGGGCATCCAGCGAAGCACGTTCGTAATCGACGCGGCCGGCAAAGTGGCCCGCGTCTGGAAAGCCGTAAAGGTCGATGGGCACGATGAGCAGGTGCTCGAAGCGCTTGCGGCGCTTTGCGAAGCGTGAGCGCGTCGACAATGGCGGCGAAGAGGGGGAGACAAGGAGACTCGACTAGACACCGAACCCTAAATCTCCCCTTCTCCTTGTCTCCCTGTCTCCCCCTCTTCTTCAGCAACCTGGACTGGCAACCGGTGCTCGAAACCGTGTATAAATGGACTTAGAGAAATCCGCGGGTTCCAATGGAGGCATGGCGATGGAATGCGATCAAGTCTTCATGATCCTCACGCGCGGTCCGTTTCCGACGGGCGAGCCGTGGGACGAACAAGTCGAAGCCCATCTCGAAACGTGCGCCGAGTGTTGGCGTTTGGCGGAAGCACTTCGGCCGGCGATTGAAGTGTTTCAAGAAGCGGTGCCGCCGGCCGAGAGCCGCGAGCTGCCCGGCTATTGGGGCGACGCCCGGCCCGCATCCGAAGCGGTGGCCGATCTGGCCAGCGGCGCGACGCGCACCGCATTGGCCCCAGGCGTCCGCCGCATCAGCCGGCCGATTCCAGCCGAAGAGCGTAACGCGGCCAGTCGCGAGTTTTCGGCCGACGTGCTGCGGGCGATCATCCTGGCCGCCATGATGTCGGCCGCCGCCTTCACGCTCATGGCGTTCCTGCGCGGCTGACGCTGGTCGTGCGCGGCTCGACCTCGGGTAGTGGGTTACTTTTCAGTGTAGTCGTCTCGCTCCGCGAGACGAAATCTCCTCTCGCGGAGCGAGAGGACTACACTTTTCCGGCAAAATGTACCACTACGCGACCTGGGAATAGTTTGACCCTGCCCCCTCGAATTGGCTAACATCAGCCGTATGCGGGCCGGTACGCTAGTTTCGTCGGCTGATGTGAGGCGGTTTCAGAATTCTTTTCCCACGGGTCGCGTTTCGAGGAGGCAAGGCCATGTCCGCAAATCGATGGTGCGCATGTTGTGCCTTGGTCGGTGCGTTCATTAGTTTGCCGGTAACGATCGCCAGTGCCGATGAAGCGGTGAGCGGTCTGGATCAGGAGCCGGCCGCGGTACAAGCCGCAGTCGGCGATACGCCAGTCGGTGAATTCGGGTCGCCGGCCGGCGAAGAATCCGTCCTTGCCGCCGAGTTGCCGGCCGAACACGCGGCCGGCGGTCAGGATTTCTGCCGCTGCGTCGGAGAAAGTGATTCGACCGCCGTCGCTCGCATTGAAAAAGCACTGAGCAGTCCGTTGAGATCAACCGGACTCGATTTTTCTGAAACGCCTCTCGAAGAAGTCGTTAATCTGTTGCAAGAAGAATACGGCATACCCATTCAAGTGGATGAACAGGCATTGGAAGAAACTGGACTCGACGTTGCCGAGCCAGTCACCGTCAAACTGCACAACATTTCGCTTCGTTCCGCGCTTCGGCTGATGCTGAAGTCGCTAGATCTGACATATATCACGCGCGACGAGGTTCTGCTGATCACAACGCCCGACGAAGCGGAATCGCAGCTTTTGACCTGCGTTTACGACGTTCGCGGCTTCATCGAGGATACAAGCGCAAAATCGATGGATGCGTTGATCGATACCATCGTGTCGTGCGTCAGCACCGAGACTTGGGCCGAGAATGGCGGCGGCGAATCGCAGATCCGGGCGCCTGGGCAAGGCCTGCTTGTCATTTCGCAGACACAGGCGGTGCATGAAGAAATCAATGGCCTCTTGAGTGCGATTCGTGAAATGCGAGACGCGCCAGCGGCGGCCGCCGCCGGGGCTGCGACGGTGGCTCCCAATTCGGATCAGGTTGTCACGCGCTCGTACGTTCTGCAAATCAATCAAGCGGGCGATGCCGAAAAGCTTCGCAACCAGGTGCGCGAAATGATCGTCCAGTCGATCCCTGACGAACAATGGGAGGGCCGCCTCGACGATGGTCAGCCCGTGTTGCTTACGGTTCTGTCCGATCGCATCATCTTGCGGCACAAGCCGGCTGTTCAGGATCAAGTGCAGCAGTTTGTGACGGACAGCGGCGTGGCCGTTCCGGCAACGCCCGGCGAAACAGGTCGGCGCCGCCAGGCTGATCGCCGCGGCAGAGGCGGAGGTGGCATGGGCGGTGGGGGCGGCGGCGGCTTTTTCTGGGCGACGCCCACCGGTCGCGATTAAAGCGAAGTGCATTTACTGTTTGAACTTGGCGTTCTTGGCGGTTTCAATAGAATTAGAAGCCGTGTCGTACCTTTGCTCTTCTCCGTGACCTCTGTGTCCTCTGTGGTGAAATCACTTTCGCCGCATGGCCCGGTCGATGTCGCGCTTCATTTCGCGTTGCTTCATCGACTCGCGCTTGTCGTGCTTCTGTTTGCCCTTGCAGATTCCCAGGAGAACTTTCGCGCGGCCTTCTTTGAAGTACATTTTGAGCGGCACGAGGGTGAGGCCTTTCTCAAAGGCCTGGCCGGCGAATTTGCGGATTTCGCGGCGGTGCATGAGCAACTTGCGGCGGCGCTTGGGCTCGTGGTTCAGCGCGTGGGAAAAGGAGTACTCGGCGATGTTCGCGCCGAGGAGCCAGACTTCGTCGCCATCGACGCGGCCGTAGGCCTCGTCGAGCGAAAGCCCGCCGCTGCGCAGGCTCTTCACTTCGCTGCCCACCAGCGCGATGCCGCACTCCAGCGTATCGAGCACGTGGTAGTTGTGCCGCGCCTTGCGGTTATCGGCGATGACACGTTCGTTCTTGTCATCGCCGGCCGCGGCCTTTTTCGCCTTCGTCTTTTTCGCCTGTTTGGCCAGTGGGATGCCCTTTCGATACAAGTCGCTTGGCTCTCGCCAAACACGCCCAACAAACCGCTTGCGGTTTAGCTTACACCGAGCGCGAACGAGGAGGTAGAGTCGCAGCGGTGCGATAACAAGAGCTGTGCTGAATAGCCGCGACCCCAACGGGTCGCCGGCTAGCACTTGAGGTTACGCGTTTCGCGCGAGCCAATCAAACGCGTTATTGATAGTCGCCCTCCGACAGCGGCGGCGCGGTGCGGAATACCGTGATCGGCTCTCCTGCACCAAGATTGGCGGTATGATCGCGCGGATCGACACACTTTCGACCGTTGGGCGTCATCAACTGTTGGTAGACGACATAGTCGATGTTGCTGCGTAAGAAACTCGTATGACCGTCGCAAAAAGCGACATTAGCGCCGCTGCCGTGTGTCCCGGCCGGTCGCGCGAATAGCGGAGTGTCTGCCGGGAAAATCACCACATCAGCCGTATTACCACCGATGGCTTCCTGGTCGGTAATCGCAGGTCCGGATTGAGGCGTGTCATCAACGACCCAGCAAATGCCAAGCTGCTGCTCGGTTCCAAAAGGCCAAGATAGCAATGGCGGATCGCTGGGATTCGTCGGAACGTACGTCTTATGAACGTTTTCGGCGAGCATGAGCGTCGTCGACGCACCGTCCTTGACGCTCCCCATGCGAACTTTGGGCGCTCGAGCGCCAGCCCACTCATACTCAGCCAGATTGAAGAACACGCCGTTATTCGCGATATCGCCCAGGTTCTGATTGTTCGGTAGTGGTCCTAAGAAGTTGCCATTGGATGCGCGATCCCAAGCGCCAGTGTTCGCGCTGTAACTCATTCCACCACGATCGCCCTGCGCGCGGGCATCCGTATCCGACGGACAGATAAACATCCCAAGCACAGGTAACTCGACCTGAATTGGCTTGTTCGTATTACCGTCCAACGGCGGTTGGACGATCTGGTCCCAAATATCCGCCCGCTCAAGTTTGGACAACAAAACCGTCGCCCAACTGAAAGCTGAAGCTTTGTTTCGATCGGTTGCATTGATTTCACTAATAACAAACTTGTTCTTTGCACCGTCGTAATCAATCACTGCCCACTCAGTTCGTCCTCTTGGGACTAACTGCGAATAACCCGGGAACTGTCCTCGGGAGGTGTCATAAGCAACCGTCGCTAATGCGATGTTCTTCAGGTTGTTCATGCACTCGGTTTGCCGGGCGTTTTCACGCACAGCCTGCACGGCGGGGAGGAGCAACGCCACGAGCATGCCGATGATCGTGATTACGACCAGAAGTTCGACGAGGGTAAAGCCGCGCAGGAAAGTAGGTCCGCCGAGCCGAGGCGGACGATGAAGTGGGCGAGTCTCTCCGATCGAAGATTCGCCGTGGCGAAGACTCGCATTCGCGTCTCGGAGAGACGCGGCCACATGGAAGCCGAAACGATGACGAGAGGAAGTGGACATGGCTTGGTCTCCGAAATCTCTGTTCAGCGGGGAGCGGCCCTGGCCGCGGCCAAGGTAATTATCGCCGAAGGCTGTAAAAATTGCCAGTCGCTATGATTTTCGCGGAGCGATGTCACCCCGAGGTCCGCCGAGGGGTCTGCGTAGATTCCTCGGCAGACCTCGGAATGACAGGGACATGGCCGTAAAAATTGCCAGTCGCTATGCGTTTCGCGGATTCGACCGGAATATATTGCGGCGAGCGAAAGGCTGCGGTGGCGTTATCTTGACATTATGTTAGCCGCGACCCAACGGTTCGCCGGGATCGTGCGGCACGCCGATTCGCCGGCGACCCGACCACGGCAGCCGTGGTGCCCGGATCGCGGCTATTTTAATGATTGAAGCGAGCGACGCGTTTAGCGCGTCGAGGACTGGAGGTTGCGGGCGCCTTTGACGTATCCTTCAAAGCTGATGGTCACGCTCACCGCGTCGCCCACGAGGTTGTTTTCCAGCCATTTCTTCAAGCCGAAGTCGCTGCGTTTGAGCTCAAGCTGGCAGAGAAATCCGGTGCGCTGGTCTTTGTACGGGCCGAGGCCCTCGGCCAGCATTCGCAGCGGCACATCGATCTGCCGCGTGACGCCGTGCATGGTGAAATTGCCCGTGAGCAGGTACTGGACATGGCCTTCCGGCGTGATCGAAACCTTGCAGGCCGTCGACTGAAACTCGATCGTGGGAAACTGTTCGACGTTGAAAAAATCGGGGCCACGGAGATGCGTGTCGCGCTTGGCGTCGTTGGTGAACAGACTTTCGGCCTGGATGACGATTCTGAACTGGCTGTTGGCCGGGTTGGCTTTGTCGATTGAATAGTTGCCGGCGGCGGTGCGGAACATGCCGTAGGTGTAGCTCAGGCCGGCATGGCCGACGCTGAAGATGATCGACGTGTGCGTCGGATCGATCGTGTAATTGTCGGCGGCCTGGGCCGGTTGGTGCAGGCTCAGGGTGGCGGCGAGTGTGGCGATCGTGAAAATCATTTTTCGGCTGATCATCTTACGGTCCTCTCCAATGCGGAAGTAATGAACGACGACCGACGTCCCGATCGTGTAGGGTACACCAAGACGCGGGCCGGTTGCGACGGCAATTCGGATCGTAGCGTGTCCGACTATTCGCCAGTCCTCGTGCCGTAGGCACGTTTGAAAATAGCCCAGCAATTCATTGCTGGGTCATCCGTGTAACACAATGTCGACGTCCCGTAGGGTCGATTGAACCACCAATATTTCAGTCGTCCCTACCGGACTTCCGAATGTGTAGGACGACCGTTACCCAGCAGTGGAACTGCTGGGCTATTTTCGGTGGTCCCTACGGGACCGGCTCGCTGCGCTCCGGTGTGGCCGCTTTTCGTGACCCAACCAGCAGGTTAAGATGGGCGCATGGTACGGAGTGTTCATTAATAACGGGACCCACCCAAGGTTGAACGCATTATGAACGGCGACGCATTGCTCGCAATCGCGAAGTTTCCCGGCGCCCTGCCGCTTCTGGCGCAACGGTTCGACGCGAACGACGACTGGACCAGTGGTTTGCCCTGGCTGATCGGCACCGGCCTTGTGTTCATTGTGGGATTTGTCGTTGTCGTGGTGATGTTCAACTACGGCAAGCTGTGGATTCAGGCACTGATGTCGAATGCGCGCGTCAGCATCTTCAGCCTGATCGGCATGACCTTGCGGCAGGTACACGCGCGGACGATCGTGGAAGCCAAAATCATGGCGATGCAAGCCGGCGTCGGGCTCGATCCACACACGGGCATCACGACTCGCCGGCTGGAGGCCCATTACCTGGCCGGCGGCAACGTGCCGCGCGTGATTCACGCGCTGGTCGCGGCGCATCGGGCCGACATCGATCTGGACTTCGACCGTGCGGCCGCCATCGACCTGGCCGGGCGCGACGTGCTGGATGCCGTGCGGACGAGCGTTTACCCGAAAGTGATCGATTGCCCAGATCCCGAGAAGTCGGGTCGCACGACGCTCAGCGCCGTGGCGAAGAACGGCGTCGAACTATTGGTGCGAGCGCGGGTGACGGTCCGCACGAACCTGGCACAGCTTATCGGCGGGGCGACCGAGGAAACGATCATCGCCCGCGTCGGCGAGGGCATCATCACGTCGATCGGGTCGGCCGAGGACCATTTGCAGGTGATGGAGAACCCGGACCGCATTTCCAAGGCGGTGCTGGAGCGCGGCCTGGACGCCCACACGGCGTTTGAGATCGTGTCGATCGACATCGCGGACATCGACATCGGCGAGAATATCGGGGCGCGACTGCAGGCCGATCAAGCCGAGGCCGATACGCGCAAGGCCCAGGCGCTGGCCGAGCAGCGGCGGGCCAACGCGATAGCCCGCGAGCAGGAAATGAAGGCCGAAGTGGCGGCCAACCGGGCCCAGGTGTTTCTGGCCGAGGCCGAGGTGCCGCGGGCGATGGCGGACGCGTTCCGCGATGGCAATCTCGAGCGGCTCTCGCGCAATGGAGAAATCCGTAGCTGAAGTCGCAAGACTTCAGAACTACAGTATCTAACAAAACCAACCGCCAAGGACGCCAAGATAAGGCGGAAGCACAAGGCACTCCCTTGGCGGCCTTAGCGTCCTTGGCGGTTTACTTTGTTTTTTAGACGCTTTCAAGCTGAAATTCTTGCGAATCTATGTGGACCCGTGGAATGGTCTAGGCTGTAGGTCAGGCTTTCCAGCTCGCCCCGGCGAGTCGCCTGTGGCGACCTGACGTACTCGTGGTTTTTGTCAAGCTAAAAGCCTGACCTACTTAGCTACGAAGATGCTTTAGCTCTGCGAATCTAGTGCGCGATCGAAGGCCAACTTGATCGACCCTTCGGTTTTCGGATCGAGCTTGGTGACGAGCTTCCATCGGCCGTTTTCATAGACGAGTTCGTAGGGGCGTTCGTGTTCCTCGACTTTTTGGGCGACTGCCACCGCATTCCTGTCGACCTTCTTGGAAGTCGTTCGGCGGTCGGCGCCAGGCGCGCTGACTAAGTCGGAGTCGAAGACTTGAACGCCCGAACCGTCGTCCGATGCGGGATCGAAGCTTTCATTGTCCGATTCCTGATCCGAATTGGCAGCGTCGTCCGGTTTCTCCGAACGCTGCAGCGAATAGCGGGATTGACTCTTCACAATGATGACGGCCTTGTAGGGGTCGCCGTCTTTCGCGGGCGGAAGCAGCTCGTGGCTGACCTCGTTGCGGCCCGTCATCATGGTCTGGCTGCCGGAGCCGTCCTGAACGACGAAGCCGACCGGTACGTCCTCGATGCCGCGACGAAACGTTTCGACGAGCAGCTTGAAGCTTTCCTCAGGCGTGAGCTGTGTTGCTGTCGGCGCGGCAGCCGTCGTGCCGGCGTCGCTCGACCTTCTTTCGCAGCCCGCGCCGGAGACCGCGATCAAAGCGGCCAGAACGAACGCGCGTTGAACACTGAATCGATTCATTTCGATAGAACCTGTTTCAAAAGCACATTCTGACTAAAACTATAAAGACCGCAATTCAATAGCCACGAAAAGGCACCAAAAGTCACAACAAACAGACGAATACATCGGAACGTTTGAATAATCAACGGAACTACATTAACTTCTTGTGCCTTTTTGTGGCCAATCTTTCACTGCGTTTACAGTCTCGTTACTGAATATCGCTGAACGGATCGCCTTCCGTGTCGGCCGGGGCGTCCGCTGGGGTGACGGCTGGAGCGGTTGTTTCGACAGGCTCGGCAGCTTCCGGTGCAGTTGTGCTAGGCGGCGCAGCTGGCGCAGCGGTCGAGTCGCGAGCCGCGGCGGAGTCGTCTTGGAACGGATCGGCTTCGGTCGTCGCGGGCGGCGGCGTCGGACCTTGCGAAGGCAAGGCCGGCGTGGCGGCGCGCGACTTGGCCGCGGCGGTCCGTTGTTGCAGCTCCTCGGCCGATAGAGCACGTGGGTCACTGCCCTCACGGAACTCGTCCAGCGGTACGATCACCTTCTGACGAAGAGCCGCCGATTCGCTAGCGGCGCGCTGTTCGATTCGCGTGCGGGCAAGTCGCTGATCGGTCATCGCCGCGGTTCGCGCTTGCTGGCGAAACTTCTCCAACAGGAGCCGGTCGACGCCCTGAACGCGCGCGAGCGCCGTGCCGACGGCGAATCGACCGGGACGCTTGGCTTCCAGCGACGCGCCGATTTCCATGTCGGCGCGGGCTTCCTCCGCGCGGCCGCTTTGCAGCCGGCTCAGGCCTCGGAAGTAAAACAGCCGCGGATCGCTGGGGCTCACGGCCAGGGCGCGCGATAGGTAGAAGTCGGCGTCGCTGGAGCGGCCGGCGAAATAAGCGTGCACGCCACGACCGTACAAGTCGGAGGCGTCGCCCCACTCGCGGCTTTGGGCGGCCGCCGGCGAAGTAAGCATCGCAACGGCCAAACACGCTAGGCTAATATGTCGCAATTCAGTGTTCGTCATAGTGACGGAACCTGTGAGATAACCGGCGGCGGGGTAATAGGTGTCAGGTGTCGGGTGTCTAATCTGACGTTTGACACTGATACTACCAGACACTTGACACCTAATATCCGGCACCCGCACATGTGTTTGCTGTAAGC
>JAKEIB010000039.1 GCA_022614705.1 Planctomycetota bacterium
GATCCACCACTCAGTTTTCAGTGGCGGCGTATCGCACGCAACTCTTCAATCCCCAAGACATGCCGAACGTGGTGAAGGTGCAGTCGGGCTACAAGGTGCGGCCGCTCTCGGCATATCTCAAGCGACCCGCTCCGCCGCCCGCGCCGGCGTTCGATTTCCCAAAGATCGACAAGGAGCTCGCCAAGACCAACTTTTTTGAGTACCTCGACTTTGCACTTCAGTTCGCTCCGCCAGAACCGGAGGAGGAGGACATTCGCGCGAAGCTAGCCAAGATCGGCGTGGGGAGCGAAGGAGTATTCAAAATCGCAGACCTCTCTTCGGAACAGAAGGCGGCAATCGCAGAAGGGATGAAGAGCGGCGAGGAGAAGATCAAGAAGTTCCTCGAAACCGGCGGAAAGCGCATCAATGGCTGGGGCATTTTTTCTCCCTTCGGCGACCGGGCGTTTTACAACGGGAATTGGCTGCTGCGGGCGTCGGCCGCCCAGGCCGGCATCTATGGCAATGATGCGGTGGAAGCCATGTATCCCATGACCAGATGGTTGGCCAACGGCGAAACGCTCGACGGTAGCAAACATAATTACACGCTCACATTTGCGGACGGCCAATTTCCGCCGGTGAGCGCGTTCTGGTCGGTGACGATGTACGACGGCAAGACGCAATTGCTGATCGAGAACCCGATCAACCGCTATCTCATCAACTCGCCGATGATGCCGGAGATGAAGACGAACGACGACGGCTCGCTGACGCTTTACATCCAAAGGGATTCGCCCGGCGCGGACAAGGAATCGAATTGGCTGCCCGCTCCGGACGGACCGATCTATCTCGTCATGCGCCTCTACTGGCCGAGGACAGAACCGCCCTCAATTTTGCCACCCGGCGAGGGCTCCTGGTCGCCTCCGCCAATAACGAAGGCCAACTGAAAAACGGAGCAAACACATGGACGGAGATACGCCTTTAGAATCGGCAGAAGTGCATACGAAACGGAGGCTAGCCATGCGCATCATTCTTTTGCTGGCGATCGTTTATTTACTCGCGGCCTACGTGGTTGTCCCGTTTCTGTGGAAAAGCTACGCGCGGCATCACCCGTCGTTCGCTGACAATCCGCGGATTACTCAGACCAAAGATCATCATCCCGGCGATCCGCTCAACGTGTCGCTCATCGGGACCGAACCGCAAATCAAAACCATTATGCAGGCCGCCAAATGGTTTCCGGCCGCGGCGCTGGGACTCCGCAGTGATCTGAAAATCGGCGTCGACACGGTTCTCTCGCGCCCGGACACGGAAGCGCCGGTCAGCAGTCTGTATTTGTTTGGCCGCAAGGAAGACCTTGCCTACGAAATGCCGGTTGGCAACAACCCGCGCCAGCGCCACCACGTCCGCTTCTGGAAGACCAGCAAGGACGACACCGATGGCCGGCCCGTTTGGATCGGCTCGGCATCGTACGACGAGCGCGTCGGCCTGAGTCACACGACGGGGCAGATCACACACCACATCGCCCCAGACGTCGACGCCGAGCGGGACCACCTGTTCAGCAACCTCAAAGAAACCGGCGACCTCTCCGAAGAGTACACGGTCGACAATTTTCACACCAAGCTTGAAGGCCGCAACGGCGGCGGCGACCCTTGGCACACGGATGGGAATCTATATGTCGGGGTGATCGATGCGGAACTAAAATAGGCTTTCTTGGCATCCGGCAGGACGGCCGTCCGCCGACTCGAAAAACCGGCGTATGGGGTTCCGGACCCTATTTGGCCCATGTAGCAATCGAATCTGTTTGGCTTATACTAGGTTTTTGGACCTTCCCGTTTGTTCGTTACTGAAGGGTGAGCCATGACACGCCTTCTGGCTATTGGGTTTTTAGTGCTGCTAGGCTCGATGGCGGCCGACGCACAGGTCATCTATAACAGCTCCTCGACGGCCGGTGAAGGTTACCAGCGTGGCGCGGCCGCCGTCATTCAGGCGCAAGGGCAAAGGAACCTGTCCAATTCGCAGGCAGCGATTAATCTGACGGACGCTCGTTCCTCGCAGATCGACAATCAAGTCAAGTCGGTCAACGCCTTCTGGGAGAAGAAGGACATCTACGCCCAGCGACAGCAGCAGGAGTTCGCGCAAATCGAAGCCAAGCGTTCCTTTTATATGGAAAGGCACGGTCTGGGCTATCTCACGCCCGAGGAGTTTGACCGAACTACTGGCACCGTCACCTGGCTTAAGGTTTTGGAACAGAAGGACTACGATCCCTACCGAAATAAGCTCGACGAGCTGTGCAAGAAGCGTGCCTATGCCGGCGCGCTGACCGGCGATGAATACATGGAAGCCACGGCCGCGTCCAAGGATTGGCGTGCGATGTTGGCCAGGCAGAAAGACGTATATCCCGCGCCAATTCTCTCGCAGATGATCCGATTCGTGCTGAAAGTGACTCGCGAGCTGGACGACAATTTGGGCTGAGCGCGCGGCGCGCCGCCGACCTCGCATATTTCTTTCGGAGCAGATTTCTTATGAACGCGTTGTCGATTCAATCACGCTCGATCTTCGGTCTCAGCATTGGTTTGCTGTCGGCCTTGTTTGCAGCTCCGGCCGTCGCCGAAGCGACCGATGCGGCAGCATTGATCAAAACGGCCGTGCAAGGCACCGGCCAGGCGCGATACACGGCGATCGACGATTTGGGCGAGCGGCATATCGCCGGCGCAAAGGTCGTACCAGAGTTGCAAAAGCTTCTCGCCGATAAAGACGCCCAGGTGCGCTGGCGGAGCGCTCGGGCGCTCGGCGACTATGGCGGTCAGGCGACGAGCGCCGCTCCAGAATTGCGCAAGCTGCTGAAGGATAGCGACGCCATTGTCCAGTACCATGCCGCCGTTGCCCTCGGAAGGGTCAGCGATAAGTCGGACGAAACCGTGCTGGCGTTAGTCACGGCCGCAACGAGCAAGGACGGACGCGTAGCGCGGGCCGCGATTGCTGCGATTCGCGAACTCGAGCCAGGTCGCGACCACGTCGTCAAGGCGCTTGGCGAAGTGCTCAAATCGGACGACGATGCGGTCGTTCTCCATGCCTTGGAAGCCCTCGTGGAACATGGCGCCGAAGCGGTACCGACGCTCATCGAAGCCCTCAAGCGACCGGAAACGGCCTACCTCGCCTGCACGGCCATCGAGCACATCGGACCAGACGCCGCCGCCACGGTACCGGCGCTTACGGAACTCATCGGCAAGACCCGTCATTCCCATCTGTTGATCCAGGCGCTGCTGGCAATCGCCAGCATCGGCCCTGCGGCCGATTCGGCCGCCCCGAAGATCGTGCCGCTGTTGGAATCGTCGCCCGACGCCACCGTACCTGTTGCCGCCGCGTACGCGCTCGGCTCCATCGATGCCAAAGGTGCGGATGCCGCACTTCGCCGCGCGCTGGAAAAGAACAACCCGTTCTTGCAGATGATCGCGGCTTGGGCGCTCGCCAAACTGCATCCCGACGATACGGCCGCCGAGAAGCTTGCCGTCGAAAAACTCGTGCAAGGCCTTAAAAACAATGATGCCAGGATTCGCACGGCGGCCGCAAAAAGCTTGCAGTCGCTTCAGGCGCCGCCCGAGATGGTTGCACCAATGCTTGTTCAACTGGCCAACGATCCCGATCCGGAAGTTCATAAAAACGTCGTCGAGGCGATCGCCGGCCTGGGAGAACCAGTGGTGCCGCGAGTGATCAAGGCTTTGGAGAACCCGCAGCTGCGCGAAGCAGCCGTTCACGTCTTACGGAAGCTCGGTCCAAAAGCAGCCGGGGCGGTTCAGCCTCTGATCAACGCTTCGACTGGCGCGAATTCCAAACTGCGCACCGAAATCCAAATGACTCTCGGCGCGATCGGCCCGGCCGCTGCTCCCGCGACCGACATGCTGGTCAAGTCGCTCGCCAGCAACGACGCCGGCGAGCGTGAAAGCGCTCTGTTCGCGTTGCGCAAGATTGGTCCCGCCGCGAGTGCAGCCGTGAAGCCGCTGCTCCAACGCATGCAGGCCGACGAATCGTTCGAATCGAACGCCGCCGCATGGGCTTTGGTGCAAATTGCGCCCATGGACTCTCAAGTTGCGGCGGCCTTGGTGCCCAAGTTTTCTCATGGCCTCACTAGCGCCGACGAACAAGTTCGTCTAGAGAGCGCCGAGGGACTGGCAGTACTGGGCGCGGCCGCCAAGGCAGCCGCGCCGGCCCTGGAAAACGCCGCAAGGGAAGATAGCAGCGCGGAAGTTCGCGCGGCGGCCGAATCGGCCCTCAGGCGTGTTCGCTCCTAATCGTGGCCGCAGCGTCGACTATTCGCACTGGCCCGTGATCGCGCGCAGTTCCACAACCGCGTTTCGATAGTCCAAGTCCGCTTTGATCGCTCCGAGCTCGGCTTCCAAGCGATCTTTCGCGGCGAATTTCAACTGAAACGGGTCCGCGGGGAGCTGCGCTTCGCGATTCAGCTTGGCCAATTGCCGCGCGTAGTTGAGCGCTTGCTGCGTGCGGTTCGCCTTGTGAAATGCTTTGGCCGCATTGAGCTGCAAGTCCTGAATTTCCTTTTGTAGATTCTTGCGCGCCAGCACATGCGTCGCCTGCCATTGCCGCAGCGTGTCGCGCTTTTTGCCCCATTCCAACAGGTAGCTCGCCGACATGCCGACGCCGGTGAAGTCTTCTTGAATCGTCGGCGTGGCGTTTTGATTCACGTAAAAGCCGTACGCGTTTACCGACGGATAGTAGTCGGCCTCGGCCAGGCGCACCACCGCTTCGGCCTTTTCCGCCTGCAGCCGCGCCTCGCGAATCTTCGGACTCGAGGCGACGGCCGCGTACGCGGCGTCATCCGGGCAGGCAAACGGAATCTGCGGCGCAGGTGGCTGATCCAATACGAGTTCCGTGCCCGACGGCAAATTGATCAGCTGGTTGAGCTGGTCCTTGACGGTGACGATCTGACCATTGACGGTCACCAGGTTCTGTTGCACCTCGACAAGTGAAATCTTCGCGTCCGGAGAATTCGTGGCAGTGATGAGTTGCTGGGCTCCAGCCGCCGCCTGCTCAAGCCAGCCGCGAATCTGCTGAGCCGCGAACAAGCCAAGGTAAAGCTGTTCGACGCCCTTCGTTAATTCACGGCGAGCGAAATCTCGTTGCGCTCGCGCGGTAGCGACGTCGACCTCTCCGATGTTCACCGCCTGCTTTACCTTCAGCAACGGCGTGATCGGCTGAATGGCCGCCGCTGTATAGATCGTCGAATCCTGCTCGATCACCGGCACCGCGACCGTCGTTGCCGGGTTGAAAATGCCGGGTGTCGTAAGCACGGTGCCCAGATCGCTGTCGAAATGAAAATACGAAAACGAGTTGAGAAGCTTTGGCAGGTAGTCCTTGCGGGCCGCCTCCAGCGCATGGCATTTCGCAATCACTTGCTCGGAAGCCAGCTGCATGATGACGCTGTTCTCCAGCGCCCGCGACTTGGCTTCATCCAGCGAAAGATGATACGGGCTGGCCGCCATGTCGGTGGCGACGGCACCCGCCAGGTCGGGAAGCTGTTCGACGCCGCTGTAATCCGACACGGGTCCCGCGGGTTGCACAACCGGCCCCTGTGCAGCCACGCTCAGGCAGTTGCCAACTGCCAGTAAGCTAACGAAACAAATTCGGCGATTAGACGAGTTCGCCATACGCGCTCCAAATTCGACGAGCGTCGTCGCCCCCCGGCGAACAATTCTCAGGAAAAGAGGTAGAGCGGAATTTCGACGCTGCCACCTATTTCGGATATCGGAGTCGCACGAGCCTTTCCATAAAGGCGTTTTGGGCGCCTTCGCAAGACGGTGACGGCAGCCAGTGCAAGCATGCTTGCATGAGCGAGGCGCCACGGCCGACTGCTTTTTTGGCGCACGACGATAGCCGTAAGAATCTTCCATGCCGCGCCGACGAGGCTGAAAAGCACTCGCCGGCGCCCAACGAGTTATGAGTGCAACGACGTCAATTCGGCGCGGTCGCGCCACCTTCTTGCGGCTTATCGAGCCGCACGAGTAGCCACTGTTGTGTCGAGCCGTCGGCAAAGTGCACGAGTGCGGGTGTCGTTTCCTGCGTCAGGTTGCCGATGCCGGTCTCCATGATGGGCGTTTTCTTGCCGGCAACGGTCCACGCCGCGCGCTGCGTTTCCTTGTCGACCATGCCCTCGATGGGCTGCACCGAATCGGTTGCCGTGTTCTGAAACGTGCCGTTGATGGCGCCCTGCTTGCTGACCGCAAGCTGCAGGTACATCGTTGGCTCCGCGCTCGACGGTTTGCCATCGTTCGTGATCGCGAAGACCCCCAGCGGCATCCAATCTTCCGCGGCTGGCTGCGTGGCCGGCACGTTCGCGGCAATTACCGCCGCTTGCTGCGCGTACTGCTCTGCCGACGCGACCGGCTGATCGCCGTAGTACACCTGGTCTCCCTCGTAGTACACGTTGTCGCCGTAGTTGTAGTACACCGGCTGACTCGAGCCGTAGCCGACCCAACCAGTGAGTGCCGGCCATGCTGCATAACCCCAGTAGTTGAAATTCACATAGTACGGATAGTGAATGTGGTGGTGATTCCACCAATCGCTGTTGTACCAGTGATTGTGATCGTGCCAATGGCTGTGCCAATACTCCCACACGTGGTCGTGACTGTCGCCGCGCCAGTTATTCCACCAATCGCGATTTGGAATTCGATCGGGCCGGTGATGGGCCCAGTCACCCGGTCGCCATTGTCCGCCCTGACCGGGACGGGTCGGACGCGTGTTGTCGCCAGGTCGACCAGGTCGCCCCGGACGATCACCATTATCACCCGGTCGGCCCGGTCGAATATCGCCGCCCGGTCGGCCCGGCCGATCACCCTCGCCGGGTCGCCCAGGCCGGACCCCTTCACCGCCGCCGGGTCGTGTGCCTTCACCCGGTCGGCCAGGACGCGTTCCTTCACCACCACCTCCAGGCCGAGTGCTCTCTCCCGGCCGGCCCGGTCGAACTCCCTCGCCGCCCCCGGGCCGAGTTGCACCGCTCCCGCCACCAGGTCGCAGCCCCCCGCCGCCAGCTCCCGGCCCTAAGTCACCAAAACCGGGCCGCGTCGTCGGCAGAGTTGCCGCGAGATCGCCAAAGCCTGGCTGAGAAGGGAAGGGCGTCGGATGGTCGCGCAGGAATTCTCCCGCCGCGCCGCCCGCCGGCAAACCGCTGCCGCCAGGGCGCGTTCCTGGTCGAGTGCCAGGACGCGCATAGCCACCACCTCCACCTGTACCGGGCAGATCAAGAAAGTTCTGCAAATCGCCGCGTGAAGGACGGCCGCCTCCAGGGACTCCGCCCCCAGGACGAGTACCTCCGCCCGGCCGCGTGCTCGGCAAGCCGGCGATGTTGCCCGGCCGACTGCCAGTGCCGGGTCGGGCTGTGCCTGGTCGGCTTCCCGTACTTGGCCGACTGGAAATTGAGCCGGTCGGGCGAGTGCTCGGAGTCGGCAGTTTTCCCATAGATTGTCGACCGCCGCTGGGGACTTGGAACGAGGGTCGACTGCCACCACTTGGTCGCGACATCGACGGCGTACGGCCGGCCGTTCCGCCGCCCCCACGGTACCCGCCGCCACCGCCACCGGGCCGCGCGCCACCCCCGCCACCCCCGCCGCGACCACCGCCCCCACCGCCCCCACCGAATCCGCCTCCGCTACGACCGCCGCGAGCCAGCGTGTCGCCGACCATCCATTGTCCCACGCATACCAATGCAATTGCAACGAGAATGAGTCTTTTCATCACGGCACCTTCCGATTCATGTGTCAGGTCGATTCGCCTGACGTGCTTGCCATCGGTTCCGACGCGATCAACTCCGCCAACCGGCATTCAATCTCTATTCACTCGAATTCCCCGATTCCGCCGACGAGCTCGGTCCAGCGGATTCCGCAGCGGCTTGCTCGGCCTCGACGTCCACGTCGATCACCACGTCAGTCACCGTCGGCTTGCGTACGATCAACACTTCCTCAACGTTTGGCTGCACCTCGCCGTCCGTCGCGCGATTGATCGATTGCCACGTGCACGAGTTGTCGTCGATCTTGGTAATGATATTGACCGCGGTGGATTTCTTGCCGTCCGGCAACGTACCGACTTGTTTGATGGACCACGTATCTCCGTTCCGCGTCCATTGGCCTTCGGCGAAGGTGCCGTCAGAATCGAACACCCACGAGCGAATCTGCTTAGCCGCCGGGTCCCAACCAATAATCTGCATGCCGGACATGTCCACGCGATCACCGATCATTACGGCGAACGAGCGCGTGAGGAAGTTTTTGTTCTTCGTCCATTCGCAGTCGGTTTGAATCAACGCGCCTTCGTTATCGTCGATCCACGAGCCCACCATCCACTCGAGCTCTTTCAGCTGCTCGTAGTGCGTCGGCGGCGGCGCGGGGACTTGCGTTTCCGACACGCGATCGAGCAGCCATTGACCGTCACGCTTAACGTGCACGGCCGAATATTCGAATTTCTCCGGCTCGCTCTCGGAGTACGTGATGTCAGCGATTCCTTTCTCAATGGCGACGTTGGGCGAAAGGAAATCAATTGAGTCGACCGTGACCGTCAGCTTCGCATCTTCCGCGCCGGCGAACACGTAATCGAGTTGCTTCGCAATCGCCTCCCAACCAACGACGCCCTCGCCGGTCGACGGATCCATGTACACGGCTTCGGGCGACCACATCGAAGCCATCGACTTGGAATCGCGGCGATTGTAAGCCTCGACGTATTTATCCGCATTCGCGCGGATCGCCGCTTCATCTTCGGACTGGTCGGCAACCGCGATACTTGCGCCGCTCAAGCTCAACGGGATTGCAAGCAGCCAAAGAAAATTGCCTCGCATACGTCCGTCCTCCTTCCGTCAGAAGTAGAAGAGTTTGGAATCGGCTCGAATGTCGGCGGCGACACGGCCACGCGCTGCAAGAGAATCGCTGCGCGTTAAGATCGCGTCGCGGGACTACAATCCGGGTCGCGTGCGGTGGTTCATCTTACCACTTTGTGGTTGCTTACGCAGCCAGTGGCAGGAAAAACCACTGGCTCAGCGGTGAATTGGCGTGCCGCGAATTGCCAATTCGTTACCCCCAGCCGGAATTGAGCGCGTTGACCTGACGTTTGCTGCCACCTATCCTAAGCCATGTCAGCCCCACCCGTTGGCCCTACCGCTATTCTGACCCACTGAATTGCGCGTTTAAGTCGTCCGGCGAATTTTGACAGCCGTTCCTTGGATGTGCACGTTAGATGGCGTGTCGCGCGCTACGTCCGATCGATACGCACCCGACTCAAAGCAGTGCGACGATGCGATACAAAGCAATTCAAGTGACAATGTCGCTCGTCTCGATCGTGCTCTGCGCAATTCCGTTGCCGTCCGCGACACCGGCGTCCGCGGCGGAGCAGTCCGTCGCCGAGAAGCTTGAGGCGGCATACGCGGCCGAAATTCAACCGCTGATCGTGCGCTATTGTCACGAATGCCACGGCGCTGACGAGACCATAGAAGCCGATCTCAATCTCTTTTCGCTCACCACATGGGCCGATGCGTCTCGGCAACCAGAGACTTGGCAGAAAGTCGACGAAATGCTCACCGGCGGCCTGATGCCGCCGGAAGACGCGGATCAACCCACGCCGGACGAACGCGCTAAGTTTGAACAGTGGGTTCACGACTATTTGGCGCTCGAAGCCGGCACGCGCGCCGGCGATCCCGGCCCGGTCGTGCTCCGCCGCCTCAGCAATGCCGAGTACACCTACACGCTTCGCGACTTGACCGGCGTCGAATCGCTCGACCCGGCCCGCGAGTTTCCCATCGACGGCGCGGCCGGCGAAGGCTTCACCAACACGGGCAATGCCTTGGTCATGTCGCCGGCGCTGGTGACCAAGTATCTCGACGCCGCGAAGGAAGTCGCAAGCCACGCCGTGTTGCTGCCGGACGGGTTTCGTTTTTCACCGCACACAACGGCGCGCGACTGGACGGACACGACGCTGGCGAGAATTCGGGACTTCTACAGCGAATTCAGCGACGCGGGCGGCGACAGCCAGGTGAATGTGCAGGGCGTGGGGGTCGTCACAAATCAGGGTGGGCGGCTGCCGGTCGAGAAGTATCTGGCTGCGACGCTGGTGGAACGCAAAGCGCTCGCGACCGGTCACAAGACGATTGATGCGGTGGCACGTGAACACGGTCTGAACGCCAAGTATCTGGACATCTTTTGGTCCAGCCTCACGGGCTCGCGGCCGTCGCTGCTATTGGATGGGCTCCGCGCACGATGGCGCGCGGCGCAGCCTGAGGATGCGGCCGCGCTGGCGGCCTATGTGGCGGCATGGCAGAAGGGGTTGTGGAGCTTTTCGAGTGTGGCGCTCATTGGGCGGGAAGGTGGGCCGAAACGGTGGATGGAGTCGGTCAATCCGCTGACGACCCAGCAGGAGATCAAGTTCAAGGTTCCGGAATCGCCCGATGGACAAGACGTCACGATTTCGCTTTTCGCAACGGATGCGGGCGACGGGAACGAGCACGATTTTGTGGTCTGGCAATCGCCACGGTTGGTCGCGCCGGGGCGGCCCGATTTACTGTTGCGCGATGTTCGCGAAGTGGCGCGCGAGTTGGCAATACGGCGCACGCGAATGTTTGCGAGCGCGGCGGCGTATCTGAATGTGGCCGATGAAATTTCGGCGGCGACCGGTTCGATCGACGTGGCCGCGTTAGCCAAGAGGCACGGGGTTGAGGAAGCCGGGCTGCGAGCGTGGCTGGATTACTTGGGAATTAGCGCCGACGTAGCGGTCGAACTTGAGGGGCATTTCACGAACAAGCTGATCGGCGTCGGCGGCTTTGAATACGTCAACGGTTGGGGAAGCAGTGATACGCCGTCGCTGGCGGCCAATTCGTCCGACGAACATGTGCGGATTCCGGGCAATGTGAAGCCGCACAGCGTGGTGGTCCATCCGTCGCCTACCCTGCGGGCGGCGGTGGGTTGGCAGAGCCCGATTTCGGCCACGGTGCGGATCGAAGCAGCGGTGGCGGGTGCGCACCCGGGATGCGGCAATGGAGTGACGTGGGCACTCGAACTGCGACGCGGGGCGACGCGGCACAGGCTAGCGAGTGGCACGGCGCCGGGTGAGGGGGAAGTGAAGGTTGGGCCGTTCGAACACGTGACGGTGCGAGCGGGCGACGCGATCTCGCTGTTGATCGGGCCGCTGGATGGTAATCACACCTGCGACTTGACGGCGATTGATTTGACGGTAGCCAGCGAGAGTAGCGACGACCAGCGGACGTGGCATCTGGCGGAGGATGTATCGGGTGATGTGTTGGCTGCGAATCCACATGCGGATCGTTTTGGCAACGCGGGCGTTTGGCACTTCTACGCGGAGCCGGATGCGGGCGGCGCGATAGGGCCGGTGATTGCGGCCGATTCGCTGGTCGCCAAGTGGCAAGCGGCGAAGAGCGGCGAGGAACGGCGGGCGCTGGCAATGGAACTGCAGAAGCTGCTGACAAGTGGGCCGCCGGAGGCGAAGGATAGTCCGGATGCGGTGCTCTATCGGCAACTAGCGGCGCTCAGTGGGCCGTTGTTCGGTGGCTTGCGCGGCAGTGCGTTTGCGGACAATACAGCGACATCGGAACAAGGCTCGGCGGGAGCCTCGCCCTCCCAAACGCCTGAGGTGGGTTTGGATCCGGCGATGTTTGGTCGGCATCCGAACGGCGGTGCGATCGGCGAGCAGAATCTGTGCGTTCAAGCGCCGTCGATCGTCGAGATTCGGCTGCCGGCCGATTTGGCGGCCGGTTGTGAGTTGGTGACGACGGCCGTGTTGGACGAGGAGACTGGGGCGGAAGGAAGCGTGCAAGCGGACGTTGTCGCGGGCAAGCCGGCACTGGAGTCGGGATTGCGCCGCAGCGAGGCCAAGGTGACGGTCGAGAACGGTCAATGGTCGTCGAACAATAAGAAGGTGGCGAACTCGGCGCCGATTCTCGTCACGGAAGGCAGTGCGGCGCAGCGGCGGATGCAGGCGGCGTTCGAGGAGTTTCGCCAATTGTTTCCGGCCGCGCTGTGCTACACCAAGATCGTGCCGGTCGATGAAGTCACTTCGGTGATATTATTCTATCGTGAGGACGATCACCTGGTGCGGCTGATGCTGGACGAGTCGCAGCGAGAGCGGCTGGACCGGCTTTGGGACGAGCTGCACTATGTGAGCCGCGATGCATTGGCGTTGGTCGATTTGATCGCGCAGATTATGGAATTTGCGACGCAGGACGCGGACCCGAAGGTATTCGAGCCGTTGCGGCA
>JAKEIB010000040.1 GCA_022614705.1 Planctomycetota bacterium
CACGCCCACCTTACGCACATCGCGGGTAGGCACTTGAGCGGCGCTAATGTGGAGCTTTCGGGGAAACATTCCGCCCCGAAAACGCGGCTGCCCCAACATCAGCGCATGCCTGCATCGGTGTGTCGCACCCGATGAATGTTTGGTTAATCGGCTTGCGCGTGCACCATATTCGCCAAGCAGTCATCAAACCTTTTTTGCAGACGGAGTGAATGTCGCCGCGTTCTTCCTGACGAAATGCTGCACGCTCAACGGCACTTGGCCGGTCAGCGTCATCACGTCATCCGACATCCGGTCATAGCGTCCCGCGCAATGCAAATCAGCCATCGTTGCGAGGTGGTTCACGAGGTGAGCCGGCAAGCCGCGCTCCAGCAGCCCGTCTCGCCACGGCTCGACCGGAATGCTTTGATAGGTGATCGTGCGGCCGAGCGCCTTCGAATACTCCTCCGCATAGAAATGCATGTTCTCGGATTGCGGGCCAGTTAGGTGATACGTCTTGCCGATGTGCGCCTGTGGATTGGCGAGCAGCGTGGCAACCACACGCGCAACGTCTTCCGCCCCGACCGGCGAAGTCTTGCCGTCGCCAAACGGCAGTCGGATCTGGTTGGATTCTCTGACCGAATCAGCAGTGAAAAGCAGGAAGAAGCCTTCGAGGAAAGCCGTCGGTCGCACGTGCACGATGGGAAGGCCGGACCAATTTAACGCCTTCTCGGCGAGCCAGTGCAGCTTGTGCTGCGGACTTGGGGTAGATTCGGAAATGCTCATCTGCGCGACCGTCATCTGCGACATATTGATGAACGCCTTCACGCCGTGATGCTTAGCTACGGCTGCCGCATTGACTGTTGCAGCTAGGTAGTCGGCCGAAACCGACATGCCGAAATACATCGTTTCGCAGCCGGCAATTGCCTTGTGCATCGAATCGAGATCGAGCAGGTCGCCGACCACAATCTCAGCGCCCATGCCACGAAGCGCCTGCGCACGTTCGTCTTCATTTCGAACCATCGCACGCACGGCCTTGCCTTGCTTCAAAAGCAGTTGCGTGACTGTTCGCCCTACCGCGCCCACGCGGCCCGCCGCGCCAGTGACTAAAATGGGAGTTGCCATGTTAATTCCTCCATCTGTGTTTGCCGATCCACTCCAGCGGCCGCGGCTGAAAACTCAGTTCGCGTTTTGCCTTGGCATTCGATGCGCCTCGCATCTGCGTCCCGTAATAAACCGCATCGGCGCCACTACCTTTCAGAGCATCCTCAACCGATATCTGTGGCGGCGGTGGGGCATTTAGCCACTTGGCAAACGACGGGAGCCATTGGCGCACCGCTAAGGGTTCATCATTCACGACCAGATAAATTCCAGGATTGCCTTGTTCCGCTGCACTAACCGTGGCAATCGCCGCATCCTCGATGTGTAGCCACGACCAGACGCCTTCGCCACTACCGACGATCGGGAACTGTTGCTGTCGCACCTGCTGGGCAACATCGCCGTCGGGGTTGAACCAGGTTCCGGATCCATAGAAGAAGCCATAGCGCATGACAATGCCTTCGATGTTCGGAGTTCCGAGTAAGCGATGTTCAATCTCACTTAACACGCGGGCATCTGCTGCAACCGCGGGCGAGGCATCAATTGATAGAGGCGTTTCTTCATCGGCGAGTCCCGCACCAGGAACAGCATAAAATGCAACCGACTGCCTCAAATAACGCCGCACACCCGCCGCCTGCGCGGCCGCCAGCACATTAGCGCCACCCTCCAAACGAATCCGACGGTTGAACGGAGCAGCGGCGCTCATCGATTCACGGGTGTATGTTTTCGGAAGAGCCGTCAGTTGTTCAATCACAACGTCCGGCCGAGCTCGTGCGACAACCGCTTTGACGGCATCAGCATCAAATACATCGGCGATCGCAGGTTCAACTCCTTGTTCCGTCAAAGCGTGGGCTTTTTCTTCAGAGCGAGTGAGCGCAACGACAGCGTGCCCTTTGGCAAGCAATTCCGCGATCAGCGGACGACCAATTGCTCCGGTTCCTCCTGTAATAAAAATCTTCATCTTTATCCTCCCGTTGAAAAATGGATCTTTTGTTGGATAGGACCCACCAGTTGCTAACCCTTGGATGCTGACCACCCCGATTTCTTACGAAAAATACTCTTCGCGCGAAAACACCTGGACAAGTCACGCCGCTTAAAAGAGGGTGTAGTCGGACAGATCGATGGTCACCAAATTGAGTTCCAAATCCGGCCGCCCATCAGGCCGACGGCCAAAGACGCTTCGACGGCGCGGGAACTTGAGGCCGTTCACGTCGACATATTCCGACAAGAAGTGCGCGGCCGGTGTGTCCGCCCACACGTCCACTTCATAGTCGTGGCGTAGCAGCAGGCCGTCCGAGCCGAAGAAAAAGCGCTGCTCGCGAGTATGGGAATGGACGCTCTCAGGGAAGCGGATGCTAAGACCTCGCAGCTTCTCACCTTCATGCTCGATCGACTCGATTTCGCGTGCTTCGTAGCCATGCTCGCGAAACACAAACGGAACGGCATGGTATGTCCACATGGCATAGCCATTGAAATAAGCCAGATTTAATGGGTCCCATGGCGCGTTATAGCTGCGATCGAAGGCGTCGCGGCCATTGTCGCGCTGGGCAATGATCGCGCCCTTACTGTCGTTGATTTCGACGTGCTCCGGCGTCCATGTCATCGTCCAATTGGGATCACCGAATGGCGTCACCCGTGTCCATTGGCGGCGAAACTCGCTCCTCGCCCGGCGCGGCGTGCTGATGATGTTGGCAGCCTTGATGCCCCACAACATGCCGCCGGTGATGATGGTCGAGGCAACGCCCTTGAACTGGCCCCAGCGATCGTGGCCGCCATGAGCGTCGATCACCTCGTTCAAAAGCGAAATCGGTTGGCTGCTCATCGGTCATCTCCTTTATCGTCTTGGTGGCCCCACTGTTAATCAAGACAACCCAGCCGTCTGGGCGCAGGATGGAACCGATGCGACCGCCGTACTCCGAACAAAGAGCGCGTCACTTTGCCACTATTCGTTCGCGGCGGCCGCCGATCGGTTATCACTTAAGAACCTTATTTCTTGTGTTCATCCCGAATCGTCGGATCCTTGACATCGCGAGGGTGCAAAACCACAGCCAGGAGACGGGTCCGGGTCTTGTCGTTCGGATTCCGGGCCACCCGGTGCAGACACCCCGTCGGTTCATAGAACGTGTCGCCGGCCTTGTACTTTTTGACCGGCTCGTCGTCGATGGCGTGCTCGTACTCGCCTTCCAGAACGTAGCCGAAAACCGGGCCGGCATGGCGGTGGGGCGAATCCGCTTGACCGGGTCCGAAAGTCACTTCATTCACGGTCGCGCTGGAAACCTTACTGTCCAGCTTCTCGATAATGTCCCGCTGAGACAGCCGGGTTACCTTCACCTGGCTCTTCCCGTTGTGTTGGCCGTGCTGGGCCAGAGTCGTCGCACCGACAACTAGCGAGGCGAAAGCGGCGAGCGTGACGGACATCCTGTGCATTACAACATAAGTCTTCATTTATGAACCTCCTATTAAATTGGGAACATTTGGGAATGCGCTGGCGGTCATGGCTCCTTGGCAACCTTTTCGGTGCGATTCGGCAGTCGCCAGTTTGGGCGAACGAAGTGACAGGTGTAGCCGTCAGGATAACGTTGTAAGTAATCCTGATGCTCAAGTTCAGCCTCCCAGAACTCGCCTGCCGGAACGACTTCGGTCACAACCTTGCCGGGCCACAAGCCCGAAGCATCAACGTCGGCGATCGTGTCTTCAGCAATCCGCCGCTGCTCGTCGCTGGTATAGAAGATCGCAGATCGATAGCTGGTCCCAACATCGTTGCCCTGCCGATTGCTTGTGCTTGGGTCGTGAATCTGGAAAAAGAATTCGAGGATCTGCCGATAGCTTACGCGAGTTGGATCGAAGATGATCTCGACTGCTTCAGCGTGTCCGTCATGATTGCGATAGGTCGCGTGGGAGGTTGCGCCGCCCGTGTAGCCGACTCGGGTCGACAGAACACCTCCGTAACGACGGATGAGGTCCTGCATGCCCCAGAAGCAACCACCCCCGAGAACAGCGCGTTCCGTAGTCATCGAACATCCTCCACTTGATTCAGGTAAGCTCCATACCCCTCGGCCTCCATATCGTCGCGATGAATGAACCGCAACGCGGCCGAGTTGATGCAATAGCGCAATCCGCCGCGATCGCTCGGCCCGTCGGGAAATACGTGCCCGAGGTGGCTGTCGCCGTGCGCTGAGCGCACCTCGGTGCGCGTCATGCCGAGCGAAGTGTCCCGCAGTTCGTTGACATTGGCAGGTTCTATAGGCTTAGTAAAGCTAGGCCAGCCGCATCCCGATTCGAATTTGTCGGACGAAGCGAAAAGCGGCTCGCCGGACACAATATCGACATAGATGCCCGGTTCCTTGTTATCCAGATATTCTCCAGTTCCGGGACGCTCGGTCTCGTTTTGCTGTGTTACGCGATACTGCTCTGGCGAGAGCTTTCGGATCGCCTCGTCGCTCTTTGTGAACGTTCGCATTTTCTTCTCCTTGGACGTGGAAGGAATGAGTGTCGAGCCCGTTGCGCCACCATGCTGTACGTGAGTGCAACGTGGTTGTTCCGGCTTAAACAAGATTTGTCACGACGTTGATGTTGCCGTGCACGGCCTTCGAGTACGGGCACCTGAGGTGCGCACCGTCCACCAGGATTTGGGCGGTCTGGCGGTCGATGCCCGGCAGGCTAACATTCAGACGCGCTTGAAGGAAGTACGCGCCATCTGTCGTGCCCAGGTCTACTTCGGCGTCCACGGCGGCATCCGCAGGCAGCCTCACCTTTGTTGCCGCCGCCTCAAGCTTGATTGCCGAAAGGAAGCAGCTCGACCAGCCGACGGCGAACAACTGCTCGGGATTGGTGCCGTCGCCTTTGGCTCCAGGAGTTGTAAGTTTCACATTTAGGCGGCCATCGGAGGTGCGTGATGTTCCGCTTTCCCGGCCACCGGTCGTGTGCGCTTTCGCGGTGTAAATCACTTTTTCGATTTGCGTGATTGCTGTCGTCATGTCGGTCTCCTTTCGAGTTTGGCTTATAGACGCTTGGCATGTGTAGCGGAAAAAAAGTTGACTTCGTTTTCTTAAAGTTGACGGACTTTCGTCGTCAAAGCGGCAAGGGCTCCCAAGACATCTCCGTCCTTACCGGCGATTCAGAGTATTCTTCATCGGCTTCACGTTTGTGTGAGACGGCGACGCGCCCGTGTGAGGTGTGCAGGGGCTTCAAATAAACAATGTCGCGGGGGAAAAACAGATCGAGCGTCCAATCAATCGCCACCCGCAATTTGCGCTCAAATCCAGGCAGTTTCATTAAGTAGATCGTTCGAAAGAGCCACCAGGCGACGAAGCCGGAAAACTGGAAACCGAGAATCTCCGCCACCGCACTGCGCCGCCCCAGACCGACCAGAACGCCGAGGGCCTTGAACTCAAACGGCTTCGCTTCTCTGCCTTCTAGGACAGCAGCGATGTTTTGAGCCAGCCGCTTTCCCTGCCGGAGCGCGTATTGCGCGGTGGGCGGACAAAAACCGCCCGTGATCACATCGGGAATCGCCGCGCTATCACCGACTGCCCAGACTCCCGGATGACCGATTACAGCCATTGTGGCATCCACTTCGATCTTGCCGGCCTTGGTTCGTGGTAAGTCCAAACGGCCCAGGATCGGATTGGGCGCAGTTCCGGCGGCCCAAACAAATGTGCTGGCGAGCAACTCCTCGCCGGTGGACAGCCGAACGGACCGGCTTGTACCGCCGAGCACGCGAGTTTCCAGTAAGACCTCGACGCCTCGGCTGCGCAGCTTTTCGAGTGCATAGGCCGATAACGATTCGCTCACTTCCGGCAGGATGCGGTTGCCCGAGTGAACCAGGACCATGCGCACATCGTCCGGCGAGACATTGGGGTAGAATTTGTTGGCTTCGCGAACGAAATCGTTAAGTTCCGCCAGCGTCTCGACACCGGCAAAGCCACCGCCGGCAACGATGAACGTGAGCAATTGCCGCCGTGCGCCTGGATCGCTTTCCAAGTCGGCGTGCTCAAGATTGTCGATCACGTGGGCCTGAATCGCCGTTGCATCAGCTAGGCTCTTGATAGTCAAGGCGTGCTCCTCCACGCCGGCCAATCCAAAAAAGTTTGGTACTGATCCCGGAGCCATGACCAACTGATCGAATGGAATCGCTTCGTTCCCGCAAGCCGCGCAATGTTGTGCGATTACTGTCCGATGTTCCAGATCGATGGTTTTCACCTCGGCTTGCTTCACTCTGGTTTTCTTAAGCAATGCTCTCAGAGGAAACACGATGTGCTTCGGTTGGATCGAACCTGACGGCACTTCAGCAAGCAGCGGCGTGAACGTGAAAAAGTTCTCCGAGTCGATCAGCGTAATCTCTACCGACGGATCGCGGCGGTAAGTTTTCTCCAGCTGCAGGGCAGTTGCCGTCCCCGCAAACCCCCCACCAATGATCACGATGCGAGTTTTGTTTTTCATGGCAAATTCCTCCATGGTCTTGATTGGCCTTCTTACCCAACTGCCCGCAACGCTTCGCCGGTGGTCCATAGAGCAGCGCCCAGCAAGACGACATCCTTGATGAGAAACTGACCTGGGAGTGCGGATAGCGCCGGAAATCCAAGCGACGATTCAACGACGCCGGGCGTCGAAAACAGGAACGTAAGAGTCGTCAGGAACATGCCGACGGCGAGCGCACTACCGACCGCTGAAAGCCTTGCCGAAAATGGTCGAAAGGAAATCAGCACGGCGGTAAGCAGTTCTGTGATACCTAAGATCACAGAGAACTGTCCTTTGCTAAACAACTGGTAGGCCCAAGACATCAAAGGGCTGTTGGATACAAATCCCGAAATGCCCTCGGCTTCGTAGGCGGTGAACTTCATGCCGCCAATCCAGAGAAGAACAAGGACCAAACCATAGCGGACGGTATGTCGCCCGACGGCTTCCACGGTTTGTGCCCCGGCCAACGCCAGCGAGTCGGCTTGCCGAAATAGTTCTTGTTTGCTGACAGATACATTGCGTGAAGTGGTCGACATGGGTACATCCTTTCTGGCAATTCGAATGACTTGCGGTGCAGTTGAAGAAGTTTGTCGAGCTAGAACTTGAAGCCCGAACCTAGGATGCGTGCCACCGCGATTCCTTACGAACCAGAGAAATAATTCGTTGAGCCTGGGCTATGGGAACCGCGGATTTCCCCGATTAGGTAAGGAATCCTCAGGGACGGCGTCTTAGTGGTTAGCGGTCGACGTAGGGCCGCCAGTCGTCTGCACGATCGATCCGGTGGTATATTGCTGCTGTTCAGCGACCACCCATTACCACGGACGTAGTGCACGGATGATTGCTCGCCGCAATGACTACGAATGGGCGCAGGACCTTGCGTCGCAGAACGTCGCGTTGCGCGATGAGGCCGTACGTGACCTTCGTGACATGCTTTGCCGGGGGCTCGCGAAGAGCCTGTCGAAAAGTGGCCGGGTTGACGACGCGTTTCTAGAGGATATTGTGCAGGAAGCGTGTATGAAGATTCTGGACAAGATTGGCACTTTCGCAGGGCGGAGCAAGTTTCGCACCTGGGCCGTGACAATCGGGGTGCGAACTGCCATCAGCAAGATGCGCAAACGAGACTGGCAGAACGTATCGTTGGAGAGTGTTACGGCTAACGCTGAATTCGATCCTCAAATTGCTGTCGATACGTCCGAGACGAGTGATCAGGCGAATAGTCGACGAAGCCTTCTCAGTAGGCTGAAGGAATTGATCGACAGCGAATTGACTGAAAGGCAATGGACCGCAATCACCGCGGAGCTAGGCGGCATGCCGCTTCCTCAGCTGGCAGAAAAATTTGGCAGCAATACGAATTCGATTTACAAGTTACTACATGATGCGCGTAAAAAATTGCGTCGCGGTCTCGAAGCATCCGGTTTCACAATCGAGGACGTTCGCGAGGCGTGGGCCTGAGGCGAAATCATGGCGCTAAATCCTGAAAAAGTTGACCAGCTATTGAAGATGATCCGACAGACGCGTGAAGTTGAGCTGACCTGTCCGGAATGCCTTGATGAATTGGACAGGTACACGCAAAGCATTCTCGACGGAATGCCGATCGACGGTGTTCTTGCGCGAGTCCGGGAGCATCTCCAGGCGTGCCCCTTTTGCGATGACGAGTACAAGCTGGTCCTTGAAGCGCTGAAGGCAATCGAAGAATAACTGGCCGGCCGACGGACTCCAGATTGCCGGCCGACGCCTTGGTGAAAAACACACCGTACGCGTCCCGCGTCACCGCGAAGATACGGCAGACCTAAAGCCTGACTTTTGCCGCAACGCCAGGCTCCGCGGATCGGGGTTTTTGCGGGGCGGCGGCAACTGCATAAGGTCGAACCGACCTGGGTCAAGAACGCGGAGGATACCAAACTGCTTTGGCTGCACCGCCCGTCGCATCGTCCGATGTGGCAAATGAGCGAATTTGTTGAACCCCATAACGCACGCGGACCCGGCCATCTATTGCATTTTCTTAGCGATTCAAATTGCGTTATTGTGGGCTGTTCGCCTCAGGCCTAGCTCTTTTCATCTTTGCGGCGGGTAGACCTTCATTCCACCGTCTCGTTGCGCGGTCGCCTTTGACTGCGTAGCGAGATCGGTGGCGTGCACAGAAGGTTTTTCTCTTTTCCCGTCGTCGGCTCTTCTCATCCTAGCACGGCGTCAAGGTCCGCTCGTGCCCTCAATTTGATTGAGAGGCACTCGCTTCTGCTTTGGCCATCGGCCAAAGGCTCCACCTTGACTTTGCCGTGCTCACGGATCCGAGCCGCCGACGGGCAATCCATAACTCTTTTTCGGTCGAGACAGTCGGCTTGACCAGCAAGGAGAAATCACATGAATCGAGAAGATGCTTTGAAGCAGAGCGAACAAGCTCTTGAGGAACTCGCGGAAGCGCTTGCCCAGGGCAAAAGCGAAGCGCTGGTTCGATACTTGGAGTTGCTTTCCCGCTTCCACCAGTATTCATTCGGCAACTGTTTGCTGATTGCGATCCAGCGGCCCGATGCGAAGCATGTCGCAGGATTTCATCGCTGGAAGCAGCTTGGCCGTTACGTGAGGAAAGGTGAAAGGGGAATTGTCATCCTCGCGCCAATCGTTCGCCGTCGGACTGCCGATGACATAGAGGCCGACGAAGACGACTCGCAGACGCAGCGCCCTGTTTGCGGTTTTCGTGCCGTTTATGTCTTCGACGTATCGCAGACCGAAGGGAAGGAACTCCCGGAGTTTAGTCGCATCGAAGGCGATCCCGGCGACAAAGTCGAGAAGATTGAGGCTGTGGTACGAAGTCACGGTATCGAGCTTGTCTATGA
>JAKEIB010000041.1 GCA_022614705.1 Planctomycetota bacterium
ACGTCGAATAGGCGCCTACGCTCATGGCGCGCGCCTTGTCCCATGATATTATGTACTTGTCCAGGCCAATGTTGCAGATTTATTGCGATGGGCCATAATACGGCTTGATTCTTCGCTGGGTGTGGTTGGCGGCACGGATGGCGGCACCGTCACCCCTGGCCGTGCTTCCGGTACGCCGTCGTTCGAGTCCTGCGGCGTCGAAGCGGGCGGCTGCAGCACCGGCTGTTGTGCCAGGGAGTTCGGCGCCAATGTGATCACAAGAGCGACGAGGAGCGCGAAGTGAGCGCAGCGCGACACGGTCACAGCCGTGCAATGCCACTTTTCACTCGATGCGCGCCGTAGCCGCATGTGTCCTCCGTTGACAATTGCGTCGTGGAAAATGTCCTGGAGGGACAGCCGACAATCAACCGGCAGTTCATTGCCGGGATTGGACATCAAGCCAAACCGGAAGACCGGTAGGGACGACTGAAATTGTCGCGAGAGGTTTCAGTCGTTCCTACGGGCCTCGCTCATGCTCGATTGCAGTGCTCCCAGCAGTGAACACGATTGTGCAAGTGCATGCATTGATTCGGTCCCGTAGGGACCAGTCGAAAATAGCCCAGCACTTTCAGGGGCAATTGCGCAACCGCTTCCGTCACGTCCCGTAGGGACGGCTGAAACATTGGCGACGCTCTATTCTTTCGGCCGTCCCTACGGGACTTGAAATCGTAGACCTCCGACTCTACCCAGCACTGAAAGTGCTGGGCTATTGTCACGTGTCCCTACGGGACACCAGCGGCTCATGAACGGAAAATCACTTTGCTATCACTTGCATAATCGTGTGAACTGCTGGGCTATATTCTGTTCCTCCCTTTGGGCCGCAATTCTGAATTTGTCTCAGCTGCGGCGGGCAAGCGTGTAATACCAAAGTTCCAAATCGAGTGTCAGGGATTGTCGACTGGGGCTGGACGGATACATCTCGAACGTCTTAGCGTGCATCAGCATTCCGGAATCGTTGATCCGATCCATCATGGTTCGCAAATTGGCGCTCGTGCCGCTAAGCGAAATGCTGACCGGGCGCCACTCCAGTTTAAACGTCGAACTGGCTTCGTGGTGCTTTGGATCCGCCGGCCCAATCGGACTTTCCCCCGGCAACCAAGGCCGCGATGCCGCAGCCCCGACCGTAATCCGGCGGACGCTGCAGCCCGTTTCCTTGGCAAGGTCGACCAGCTTGCCGCGAAGCACGGGCATCGACGCGTCGTCGACCGTCCGCGCTTCAAAGACTTCAAGTTCGGCAAGCTTTTCCGTGACGCGTTTCTCGAAACCTTCGAGGCCCGCCGCGATCGTCCTTGCCGAATCCAATTCCGTGGTCAAACCCTCCTTTTCGTCATGTCCATTACGTAGGACATCGACAAGCGGCAGAACCAGCACAAGTCCTACCACGAACGTTCCGGCTATGACGATTAGCGTACGACGAGTGGCTTCGCAAAAGCTGCGTAGGGCTTGTTCAATCATGGCGATCCTCCTTATCCGCAGGAGCCGCAAAGTTTGTGAGTGAGAGTTTGAGGTCGAAATTCGTCGTGGGGCCGGTGGGACTTTGGCCCACGCCCGTGCCTTCCAGGGCGATTTCCGCGAACCTGGGAACCTGTTTTAAGTAACCGACAAAGTCGTACACGCCGCTGTCGGTGTAGCTAGCACCGTGAAGCGCTGCCGAATGGCTGTCGTACACGCTCAGCCGATCGAGCCATACGTCCTCGGGCATGCTCTGGCTGATGCGACTGAGGACTTGCTGCCAATCCGGCTTGGGCAGCTGAGTTGCCAAGGCGTTGAGCTCATGAAGCTTCGCTTCCGCCGCGATGATCTTGAGACGTAGCTCGGTGGCGCGAACGCACGCGGGCATGAGCGCTTCGAGTTCCGACCGTAAGCTGGCCATCTGTCGCCATTGATTCATCCGCACGAGGCCGAGCGCGACGGCGACTAGAAGGACTGCGGCAATTGGCATCAGGCTGCGTACCAGGATTGGTCTCAGCGGCACGCGCTGCCCGGCCAAAGCGTTTTCCATCAAATTCGGTCCGTGCTGGCTCGCGGCGTCGGAATAAATCGCCAGCGCGGTGCCCAACGTCGCAGCCAGGTCGGTGCCTGGCGATTGGGCAGCAAGTTGCCACGGCATGTCGAGATCACCCGGCTCGATAACTCGTATTTTGAAGCCGCCGATCGTCTCGAACCTCGCCGCTGCGCTGGCAACGGCTTGCGCGTCGCCGGCCAGGTACACATTCCGCAGCGGCGCGTCCAGGTAGCTATGGTAGCGCTCCAAGTAACGCTGCAGCCGCGAAAGGTGCAGTGCGACGACGTCGGCCACGTTCTCCGCATTCGTGTGTCCACCCGGCCGGTAGTCCAAGAGCAGCCGGCCGCCGTGGCAGATGCCCAGCTCAGCGACGTTTTCATCGAGCTGGATCAACAAGCTGGCTTCCCGGCAGGCGTCGCGCAAATGGTCCTGGGCGCGGCTCAAGGCGAGCAACGAGGGCTCAATCGATTCGATCTGCAAACTATGCGAGTCGGCGATACTCATCAGCAGATCCAGCGTGCGTTGATTGGCGACGGCCAGGAGCGCGTGTTGATGACGGGCATCGAGCTGCTGCATGTCGCCGGCCAGCGTTTTGGGGCCTGGGCCGAGTGTGAGATAGCGCATGCTACGTTCCTCGAGCTCGGCAAACTCTCGCCGAACCTCTTCCGTGGGACCGGTAATAACTCGCGTCACGCAGAATTCGCCGCCAAGCGCAATGCGTGCACAAGCGCCGGCAAGTCGCTCGTCGGCAACAAGTGTGCGAAAGGCTTCGGACAGCCCTTGAACTCCCCGCTCCGTGTGAAGTGAGCTGGCTTCCTTGCGCCAGCGAATCGAGCGTGTCAGCACTTTGTCGCTTCCGTCGCTGCCGCCGCCGCGCACGACCAGGGCCAGGTGCAGCATCGAACGGCAAACTTCGAAGATCGCGCAACGGCCTTCCGACTGCCGCCGCCGCTCGCCGCCAAGTCGCCGTTCGTCGTGCTGCCGGCGGTCCTTTGGTCGTGTGCTCGTCATGTTTCAATTCCTCAGTTGACCGATACGGTTGCTTGTAAGCGACGCGTGGCACCGCCGGCGACCCCCGTGGCGGTGATCTCCACCGTGTCGGACGTTGCGCCGTTCACCGCGGTCGCCGAGTACGACCCGGTGGCCGGGTAACTGCCGGCTGTGACCGTACCGCGCCATATCACATCCGTCTCCAACTCCGCCAGTGCATGGTGCACGCCGGCGTTCGCCAGGTACAACGCCTGCTCATACTCCATCGTGTTTCGCAGCGCCGACTGGTACACGGTCGCCGATTGGAACATGTTCACGGTCCAGACAGACGCCAGCGACAATACAAACAGGCAGATCAACAGCGCGATGCCACCCCGCGGTTGCTTTGCGGAACGCCGCCGACAAGCCAGTTTCGAATTGCGTTCGCGCTTGTCCATCTCACTTTACCACGATCGAATCCACGCCCGGCACGAGAGCATTCGTGGCACGCCCGCGCCTTGCGGCAACGTAACCTGCACTGAACACTGCACGACCTGGATGTCGTCCACGACGGTCGTCGGTGTCACCCCGTCGGCTTCGTAGCCGGTGAACGTCAACGTATCAATGTTGTTGGCTAGCAGTTGGTTGCTCGTACCGTTGTTGAAGTACACTTGTTCCGGCGTGCCGTTGTGGCTCCAAGCGCGCGTGACGCCAGCAGCCGTCGTAAACGTCAGGTCGCCAGTCGTGTCGGTCGCCGCGGAAATCACCGTAACCACATCGGCCTGTCGCATTTGTTGGACGAAGTGCCGCAGCACGCCGTAGCCGTTTTCCAAAGCGTCGATATCGGCTTCCTGGGCGTTCCACACGGCGTAGCCGGATCGCATCACCACGACGACCGACGCCATCAGCGTGGCCATGATGGCGGTGGCGACCATCATTTCGAGTAGCGACAGGCCATGGCGGACTGGCGTTGCACTCGGGGCCGAGGACGGCCCGGCTCGCTGGGAACGCGTTGCGTCAACTATTGGCTTTGTTCTCATAACTCACCAACTTGCTGACTTTGGTCGTGACGGTGATCCGCGCTTCGGCGGCGTCCATCGCGTCGTCGCTGTCGTCGTCGCTGTACGTTGTGACCGACACGTTCATCAATCGACCGTCAATGCCGCCGCTCGCGGGCGCGTCGGATTGCGTTACCGTGTAGCGGATGTAGGCGTGGCCGTCGGCGGCGAAGTCTCCGACAAGCGTCCCTTCCGTCCAGGTTGCACCGACGACCGCCAGTTGCTCTTCCATTTTGCTGACGGCGTACGTCAAGAGCATGTGTTTCGTATCGATAGTGTCGGCGAGCGCCATTCCATCGCGCATGAACGCAAGCGCAGGCACGAGCGCCGTCGCGCAAATGGCCGAGGCCATCACGACTTCGAGCAACGAATACGCATTCTCAGCGCGACGCCACCGCATAGCGGGCGACCTCCTAATAACCCATGCAAGCGTAGCTTTTGCCCCGTGCGCGTCAAAGAAACCGGCGACTCGCGAGATAGCGATTGGGGAGATGGTAGGGTGTGTGCATCGACACCCGACTACTGTACAAACGCCTTGCCAGTGACCTGCGGCACCGTGACGGTCCACGTGCGGTCGGGCGCTTGGATCGTGATCGTGTACGACGCCAGGGCTTCGCCGGTGAACGTGAACTCAGCGTCCGTCGTTCCGGCGGTGGTAACATTGACGTCGGCCGGCACGACGTTGACTTCGTCAACGAGCGTGGTGCTTACGCCCTGCCGGCGATAGAGCGCATACTGCGTGGCCTTGCCGCCGGCGATCGTGAAGCGCACCAGGTGGTTGTCGCCCGTGGCGATCGCCCGCTGCCGCGCCTGCGTGAAATCGAGAGCCAAGCGACGAGCAAAGCCTTGCGCGCCGACGTCGGCCATCGTGGAGGAGCCATAGCGCGTCGCCGCCATGACGGCCAAGAGACCGATTATGGCCGTCACGACCGACAGCTCCAAAAGCGTCATGGCACGGCGTGCTGAAGCGCGTCGTGCCATGGAAGTTGCCGTTTCGCGAAGCTGCGAGCGATTCATCGTCACGACCTTCACGCGGTCGCTAATTCACCCGATGCGTCGTGGCATTGAGCGTGTAGGCGGCGCCGCTAACCGGGTTGGTCGGAACGCCGTCCGGGAAATAGTCGATGTCGGCGCCAATGTCCGAGAGGTCGTTCGCCGGCCACGAGCCAGTCTCGATGTACCAGCGTTCCACGGCCGCGTTGATCGTGGCCTTGTTGTGAGCGTTGACCTTTTGTTTGGCAGTGTCGCTCGAGACCGTCACCCGCGGCACGATGATGGCCGCGATGATGCCGAGGATCGTAACGACCGCCAGTAGTTCCATCAGCGAAAAACCGGTCCGCTTACCGTTTCTAACCTTGTTCATAGCGTTCTTCCCGTACGGCGACCCCTGTGTTTCGACCGGATGTTGAGCTCGCTGGTCTAATATCCCAGTAGTTTCCGGCGTATGTTTATCCAAGCGTAGGTTATTGGAGAAATACGGAAGTCGAACCGCGAAAATTTTTCGCGGCTGGCATTCCGATTAATGCGTATGGCCCGTGACGAGCCCGCTGGATGTATCGATTGTGTAGGCAGTTCCGTCGACCGGGCAAACGGGCAGCCCATCGGGAAAATACGCCGGATTTGAGTCGATGTTGCTCAGGTTCGCCGCCGGGTACGAACCCTGGTTCCGGCGCCAGAGCTTCACTTGCAATTCGATCTCGCCCTGGTTCGCATAGCAGGCGGCCCGCTTCGACGTGTCGCTGTGACCAATTAGGCGCGGCACCATCAGCGCGGCCAGCACGCCCAGAATTGCCACGACGACTATTAGCTCGGTGAGCGAAAATCCAAAACGACGATCGACGGTCGGCAGGTATGGCATAGGTCATCAATGTCTCACGCGGAGGCGCAGAGGACGCGGAGGATTTTAACGTGACTTCGAGATCATTGTTACGAACACTAATTGGCGCTAATCCTCGCTAACCAATTCGAATTTGTGGGTATTAGCGAAAATCAGTGCTCCGTACCTCTGCGAACTCCGCGCCTCTGCGTGAGACGTTCGTTCATGAATTTGTTGACGGATTCACTTGATCGTGTTCACCATGTCGAACATCGGCAGGTAAATCGCCAGCAGAATGGCGGCGACTGCCACGGCCAGCGAAATGGTAAGCGTCGGTTCGATGGTGCCGACGAACAGGTTGGTTTTTCGTTCGATCTCGCGTTGCAAATGGTCGCGAATGTGGCCCGTTGCGCGGGCGAGCGCGCCCGTTTGCTCGCCGACGATCACCAGTTGGCTGACGATCGGCGGAAACATGTCGCCGTGGCGTTCCAACTCGCGGCTGAATTTTTCGCCCCGGCGAACCGCATTTTGCAGGTCGCGCACACTTTGCTTCATCGCCCGGTTACCGACGGCCTGGCCCGCTTCCCCCAACGCTTCGGCCAGGTTGTAGCCGGCGTCCATCAGGCTGCCGAGGACTTCCATCAGCTGCAAAACGGCGACATCGCGAAGCCAGTTGCCGAAGATTGGGGCGCGCAGCAACTTTGCGTCCATCTTGCAGGCGAGGTCGGCGCGTTTACGCACCTGTCGTACGACAAGCACGGAAACCACCACCAATCCAACCACAATCAAGCCGTAGCCTTTCGTGAACTCGCCGACGGCAATGAGCAGCTTCGTGATTAGCGGCAGCGGCACCTTGGCCTTTTCGTACGTTTGCTGAAAAACGGGAATGACGTACGTCAGCAGGAACACGATCACCGCGCTGCCCATCACGACCAAGAGTGCGGGGTACGCCAGTTTGCGAGTCACCTCGGACCGCAAATGATTACTATCCTCGCAGTGGCGAGCAATCGTCATGAGCGTGTCGTTCAGTGTACCGGAGTGCTCGCCGACCTTGATTTGATTGACCATCACGGTGTCGAACGTTGCACCGCAGTGCGAAAGCGCCGCGCTGAAGCTTTCACCGTTTTCGAGATGCCGGCGGATCGCTTGCAGCATTTCGCGATGCTTCCCGAGCGCTTTCTCTTCGGCGAGCGTGCCCAACGCTTTCGGTAGCGACACGCCGCTTCCGGTAAGTGTCGCCAGATTTCGCAGGATGAACACCAAGTCACGGTCTTTGAGCTTATGCTGCGAGACGGGACGCCGTCCGCCCAACGTCAAACGCCAGCCGCTGCCGGTGGAGGCGCTTCGCGTCCGTGCCGCGGCGAAGGCCGAGGGCAGCGTTGCGGCGGCGGCCAGAGACTTTTTGCGAGTGTGACGCATGGAAGCAATTTGTTGGGTGGCTGGGGTCGAGGCTTTGCGAGCCCCCAGATGTGTTCACAGGTCTGGGGGCTCGCCTTCGGCTCGACCCCAGCCACCCTTTGGTTAACTCGATAGTTTGTAAAACACTTCTTCCAAAGTCGTCCGGCCGGCGAGGACTTGCTCCATCCCCGCAGCCCCCAGTTCGATCATGCCGTCGGACAGCGCGATTTGACGCAGCTTGGTGGACGGCAATCCGCTCTCGATGCCCTCGGCCATCGCGGGCGTGACGACCATGATCTCATAAATCGGAATGCGGCCCGAGTAACCCGTGCCGACGCACTTTTTGCAGCCGCGCCCACGGTAGAAGACGGCATCCGTGGGCATTGGCTGGGCTTTGCACAGTGTCCTCAGAAGCAACTCGTTCGGCTCGCTCGGCTCCTTGCACTCCGGACAGATCTGCCGCAGCAAACGCTGCGCGATCGAACCGAGCAGCGCGCCGCCGATTTTAAAACTGTCAACGCCCAAGTCGTTCAGCCGCGCGACGGCGCCGATCGCGTCGTTCGCGTGCAACGTGCTGATCAGCAAGTGCCCGGTCAACGCGGCCTGCACGCCGGTGGTGGCCGTTTCATGATCGCGGATTTCGCCCACCATGATGACGTCCGGATCTTGCCGCATGATGTATTTCAATGCGTTGGCGAAGCCCAGTCCGTGTTCGTTGTCGGACGCCACCTGGTTGATGCCCGGTAAACGGTATTCCACCGGGTCTTCGACCGTCACGATGTTGCGGCTGATCGAGTTGAGCTTCGACAAGAGCGCGTACATCGTCGTCGACTTGCCAGAACCCGTGGGTCCGGTAACGACGATCATGCCGTGCGGCTTGTCGATCAACGATTGAATCGTTTTGAGGTCGCGTTCACACATGCCCAGGTGCTGCAGCTCAAACGTCTTGTTGCCTTCGTCGAGAAGGCGCATGACGACCTTTTCGCCGCCCACGGTCGGAATCGTGCTCACGCGGAAATTCACCTTGGCGCCGGCTTCCTGAACTCCGAGATGCCCATCTTGCGGCCGCCGGCTCTCGGTCGTGTCCATGTCGGCCATGACCTTGATGCGCGCGACCACGGCCTCCTCGATGTGATTCGGAATCGTCATCACGGGCTGCAGCTCGCCGTCGACACGGTAACGCACGCGCATTTCCGGCACGTGCGGCTCGAGGTGGATGTCGCTTGTGTTGGCGTTGATCGCGCCCATGAGAATCGCGCGCACCAGCCGAACGACGGGCGCCTGCTCCTGCTCCTCGGGAATGTCGGCCGCCAACTCTTCTTCGACCGCGTCTTCGGCTTTTTCCAGGTCGGCCATCTTCATGTCAACGATCGTCTGACGGGCGACGATCCGCTCGTCGAACCCGCGATCGAGCGCCGCTTGCACCGGCGCTTCGAGCGCGACGACCGGATCGACGTGGTAACCGGTGATCAACTCGGCTTCAGAGATCGTTCCGATGTCGTCCGGCGCGACCATCGCCAGCTGCATCGTGCTGCCCGCCACGGCGATTGGCACACAGGAGCGCTGCCGTGCCAGCTTTTCGGGCAATAGCCGCACGACTTGCGGATTGACGGCCTGCGGCACGACCTCCACGAATGGCACGCCAAATTGTTCGGCCAATGCGTCGCCGAGCTGCGCCAGCGTGATCAGGCCGCGGCGCACCAGGATGCGTCCCAGCATGCCGCGCTCGGAACCTTGGGCGGCAAGCCCCGCCTCCAATTGGCCGGCCGTGATGTGGCCGCGTCGAATCAGGATGTCGCCAAGTCGGGCCATGCGGGGAGGGTCCGGGGTTCAGGGTTCAGTTGCGCGTGCCGCTTGCGGTTTAGCGCTCCGCTACGAGCGACAACACGACTATTCACTTTCGGTCATCGCCGTCGCCAGCCGTTCGACTTTCGACTCGAGGACGATTGGGTCATACGGGATCACCAAATACTCGTCGGCGCCGGCGTTGTAGGCCTTTTGCACGTCTTCCAGATCGCCGTTCGTTGAAAGAAGCATGATCGGGACATCGCTGGTGCGAGTGTCGTTGCTCAGCCGATTGATGAACTCGATGCCGTCGATTCCAGGCAGCATGTGGTCAGCGATGATCAGCGTCGGCAATTTATCCTTGAGCCATTCGAGTGCTTGCTCGGCCGACTGCTGCGTCACAACCTCGTACCCGAGCAGCTCCAAGCGGAACGCCGTGATCTCCATCAAGATCGGATCTTCCTCAACAAACAAGATTTGCGGAGTTCGGTCGGACATGATGCGTCTATCAATCGAAACCAATGGGCGCGCAACGGAAATACCTAGCTATAGGTAGCTTGCCGCGATGGGCAGTCAACGAATGGCCTTCGGCGCTCAATGCGCTGCCACTTATTGGCGCAGGCTTTGCGATTGTTCGCCCGTAGAATCGACACAGCCGTCAGAACCGTTTTAGTACGGCGCGCGGGCCGCCGTCAACATTTTCGCAACGTATCCTTAAGACACGAAAGTTAATAGGCGCGTCCATCCGTCCCTTTTTGATTCGCTCGAGCGTGTTTGCTTCCCAGGACCTCCATCATGATGCGACACATCGAAGACCGAGGTGCTTTATCGCTCTTGGAGTTGCTCGCGGCCGTTACGATCCTGGGGATCATCGCGGTCCTGATAGTGTCGAGGGTAACCGCGGGCACCGACAGAGCCAAAGAAACATCGTGTCATCACACGCGGGCGGAAATCAATATCACGGTGGAGCGCTATTACCTCCACACGGGCATCTGGCCGGCCAATGATTTGTCCGACATCGCCGCCGACCCGAATTACTTTCCCGAAGGCATCCTGCCCTGCCCGGTTACCGGCGCGGCCTATCGCCTCGACCCGGCCACGCACCGAGTCATCGGCCACGCCGGCGCCACCGACCACTCGCCGTGATAGCGGCTTTGCGGCTTAGCGCCCAAACGTCAGCTCCGAAATACTTAGCCCCCGTACAATGTCCGGGGGCTAAATGTTTCTATTGTTGTATTGCCGACGCTCAACTCACGTCGTGCAGGCCGCCAGAGGACTCTCGATCAGTGCCCGCAGCACGTCGCGGCGGGCAATCACGCCCACTATGAGACCTTCCTTGATCACCGGCAAGCGGCGCACCCGGTGCACAATGCATAAATCGGCCACACGGCTGATGGGGTCGTCCACTTCTACCGTAATCAGATCGCGCGTCATGTGTTGGCTAACCGTGTGGTTCTTTACGCGACGGTCGTAGGCCATCGCCAGCAGAGCGAACTCCGTGATCACGCCGATCAGACGGTCGTCGTCGTCAATCACAGGCAGACCGCTGATCTGCTCTTTCAACAGCAAGTCAATGGCTTCCTCGATCGATGCGTCGGGCCGCACCGTGACGAGGTTCGAAGTCATGATTGCACCAGCGGTCAACATTGCGGATACTCCTGATTGAAGTCATATTGTGGTGGCGGTTTCCGACCGCGAACCAATAGAAGGATAGTACGCACCGCTGGCGGACAACCGAAGATATTGTGCCGTTGCGGCATTTCGCCAACGCGCCGTTAAAAACCCAACAATCGATTTGGTCGACGTGTTCCAACCTGTTGGGCGTAAACAAAGTATTGATCGAGTGCCACGGTGGTTGCCCCGGCGGGGATAAAATCCGCCGCTCGCCTGGTGAGTTATTGGCTTTAAGTTCCAGCGAACGTTTTCCATGGCCCATCCGCTGCAATCAAAAATCGGCACGACCGCGTTCGCGTTTCGCGGCTACAACGTGACCAATTTGGGCCGCACGCCCGAGTTGCTGGCGCATCCGGCGTACGGGCCAACCGTTCGCCGGTACTTGCGACGCGGCAGCGAGATTTGCGCCGACATCGTCAAGCGGCCGGTCGACCTGGTCGAATGCGTTTCGCTGCGCATCGAACCGGAGATGGAAAGCTATGCCGAGGCCGTTGCACTGATCGTGGCGGCCGACCTGGCCCAGGTACAGTTGCTCGAAGAGTTTCACGGCGTTCGCTACCGCGAAGCCAGGTTGGCGTATGGATATAGCCTGGGCGAGCTATCGGCCGTTGCCTGTGGCAGCGTGTTCGACATGGCGGAAGTGCTGAGCGTGCCCGTCGCGATGGCGGACGACTGCGCTTCGCTCGCGGCCAACGTTGTGATGGGCGTGTTGTTTTCGCGTGGCCCGGCGATCGACGAGTTCGACGTCCACCGCCTGTGCCGCAAGATCACCGCGGAAGGCGATGGCACGATCGCGATGTCGGCCATCCTCTCGCCAAACACGTATCTGCTGCTGGGACAAAACGACACGATCTCGCGGTTCAAGGCGACGATGCACGAGTTTCTGCCCATGCCGGTCCACATGAAACTGAACCCCCACCGCTGGCCGCCCATGCACACGCCGATCGTGCGGCAGAAGTACATCCCAGACCGCGCGGCCGTAATGATGGACAGGATGCGCGGCGGATTGCAGCCGCCCTGCCCTCCGGTGTTTTCACTCGTCACAGGCGACCGGAGCTACGACGACTACCACGCGCGCGACATTTTGCGCGATTGGGTGGATCATCCACAGCGGTTGTGGGACGCCGTGTACGAAACGCTCGCCAGCGGCATCACCACGGTGATCCACGTCGGGCCCGCACCGAATGTGATTCCCGCAACGTTTCACCGCTTGAGCGAAAACGTTCGTCAGCAAATCGCTGGCCGGTCGCTCGGCAAGATGGGCATGCGGGCCGCGGCCGGACTCGCCCGCCGGCCTTGGCTCTCCACATTACTGCCCAGCCGAGCCGCCTTGTTGCGCGCGCCGACGCTCAAGCACGTGATTCTCGAAGACTGGCTGCTGGAACACGGCGCGACGCTCACCGGCGACACGGGACAGTGACACGTAGACGCGTCCGCCGCGGCGGACGCGAATACGGGTTTCGGAGAAACTCGGCCACGTGCTCTTTCCCTACTATCTTAACGGCAATTCGTAGCACGCCGCTTCGCGCGCGTTGCGCACGACGAGATACGGCGGCGCAAACGCGGGGTTGTTCCATGTGACGTTTTCCGCGTCGAGCGCCTGCAGGCTCGCCAGTTCGCGATACGCGTCGGGCGACGCCTCGACGAGCACCAGCTCGCCGGTTTCGGAAAGAACCAGGATCGCGTCGCCAATGAGCATAATCTGCCCGTAACCGAACTCCGGGCTGCGGCGTTTCTTCCACCGAAGCTTGCCGGTTTCCAACTCGATGCAGGACAGCATGACGTTATCCAATCCGTACACGAAACCGTCACGCATCACGACGTTGCTGAATTTGGTCTTCATGACGGGCCTGATCGCCGGTTTCCACACCGGCTGGGGCGACAGCCGCCCGGCCACGTCACGACGAATCGCCAGCAGCGACGCGCCGGTGCCGTAGCCCTTCGACAGGAACAGCCGGTCGCCGTTTAGCGGGATCGGCTGCGATACGGATGCATCGCGATCGTTTTCGTTGCTCCACGGATGCTCCCAAAGCACTTCGCCGTCGCTCGCGCGATGGGCGGTTACCCAGCTTTGGTTGACGATGATGATTTGACGTTCGCCGCCGAGGTCGGCCAGTAGCGGAGAGGAGTAGGCGGCGGGGCGAGTGCCGGCGGCCCAGCGGACGTCGCCCGATTCGACGTCGAAGGCGACCAGCGAACAATCCCTCCCGATGGAATGCACATCGTCGCCGGCCGCTGCAGCGGCCTCGCCGTCGAGGGCGCCGACGCTGATGATGACTGTGTCGTCCACGACAAGCGGCGAGCCGCTTTTTCCCCAGGTGGTGACCGGCACACCGAATTCCTTGGCCGTGTCGCGCGACCAAATCACGTTGCCGGTGCGCGCGTCGAGGCAGTTGACAATGCCGGTGCCGCCCTGCGTGAAAATTCGCTCGCCGACGATCGTGGGTGTCGCGCGCGGGCCGATGTCGCCCAAGCTGCCCTGGAAGTCGGCCGGGTCGAAACGGGCCTTGTCGGAGTGTGTCCAAACGGGCTGGCCCGTTTCGAGGCGATAACACGTCACCAGCTCGTGCTCGCCGCGCTGTTCTTGCGTCACGGCATAGTTGCCCACGATGGCGAACGACGACCAACCGCCGCCAATTTCGCGACGCCACAATTCGCGCGGCGAATGCGTTTGCCAATCGGTCTGGAGCCGGGCGCCGTGCATCTCCGCCCAATAGCCGTTTCCCAGGAATCGCGGATAGTCGCGCGGCGTCGTTTGCCAATTGTCGGCGACGCCGGTCGATTCGATCTGCTCGAGCCTTTCGTCGGCCTCGCGTGCAAACCGCAGCTTCCACTTGAACACGCCCATCGCTCCGTTGTAGACCGGTTGAAAGACGACACCACACGCCAGCAGCGCGAGACATACCGTGCCGACGATCCGCCGTCGCATTCGCAGACTAGCCGCGCCACACGCGAGATACCACGCGGAGAGGCCAATGACTGTAATCAGAATCACCAGCAGGTGATTGAGCGTCTGGTAGCGCGAAAGGCTCGCTTGCCACAGCCACCATCCGAGCGCGGCGGCAACGAGCAAGACCGGAATCCAACGATGACGCGCCCGGCGACGCGCCGGCGACTGCGACGAAGAACTGCCGGAAGTTTTGTCTGGCGAATCCATGAATCGGTGCGGTTCGCGGAAGTGCCACAATCCCTTGCTTTTTCCTCGAATGGTACGAACATTCCACGGGCCGGACAAGGCGGCTGCAAACCGAATGGCGCCAGTGTTAGGATGGATATCGTTATTTCTCAAACCTAATTGCGATCAATATTCGTGCCTACTAGTAATCAATCACTCATCGGTCACGTGGCCGTCGTCACCGGCAGCTCCAGCGGCATTGGCCGGGCCATTGCGTTGGAACTCGCGCGGGCCGGGGCCGACGTATTGGTGCATGCACGGGCCAATCGCGCCAGGGCCGAGGAACTCGCGCAGACGATTCGCTCGATCGGCCGCGAAGCGGCTGTCGTCGCCGCTGATCTCAGCGACGTCGACGCGCAAGACGAATTGGTGCGCACCGCGTGGAGCTGGCGGCCGATCGACGCGTGGATCAACAATGCTGGAGCAGACGTGCTCACTGGCGACGCTGCGAACTGGTCGTTCGAAGAAAAACTCGCCGTGCTGTGGAAGGTCGATGTCGTCGCCACGCTGCGGCTTTCCCGCGCCGTCGGTAAACGGATGCGCGAGCGCGGGCGGGGAGTCATTCTAAACATGGGTTGGGATCAAGCGGAGACCGGCATGGCCGGCGACAGCGGCGAGTTGTTCGGCGCGACCAAAGGCGCGGTGATGGCGGCTACGCGAAGCCTGGCGAAGTCACTCGCGCCTGAGGTGCGCGTGAACTGCCTCGCGCCCGGCTGGATTCGCACCGAGTGGGCCGAACAAGCTTCCGCCGAGTGGCAAGAACGCGCACCGCGAGAGTCGCTGCTTCAACGCTGGGGGCAACCGGAGGACGTCGCCCGCGTCGCCTGCTTCCTCGCCTCACCGGCCGCCGAGTTCGTTAACGGTCAAGTAATTCCCATCAACGGCGGCCGCACAGATTAACTGTAGCTGGCCTCTATGAGGCCGGCTCGATGTAGGGCCAGCCGGTTATAAAACCAACCGGGGTCACAGACCCCGGCCACATACAGCCCCGGCTACCGATCATGCCCCGCGACCACATCCAATTCGTCACCGGCCGGCTTGCCGAGCACTCGCTGCGGCAGATCGCGGAGCCGCTTGCGCGAGAGATCGGATTTGATTACGCGATCGACGTCCTGTCGATTACCGTGGCCGCGCTGATGACGCCCGATTGGGTCGCGCGGCGCATCAAGCTCGCGCCGGGAGCAACACGCATTCTCGTGCCCGGCTATTGCACTGGCGACTTGACGCCGATCGAGCAGGCGGTCGGCATACCGGTCGAACGCGGGCCGCGCGACTTGCGCGGGCTGCCCGACTTCTTCGGCCGCGAGCCGGCCCCGCCCGATTTCGGCTCGTACGACATCGAGATCATCGCCGAGATCAACCACTGTCCGCGGCTGGCGCTGGCGTACATTCTCGCCGAAGCGCGACAACTGGCGGCCGACGGTGCGGACGTGATCGACGTCGGCTGCGAACCGGACGGACCGTGGACCGGCGTCGCTGAAACGGTACGGGCACTTCGCGACGTCGGCCATCGCGTTTCCGTCGATAGCCTCGATCCGCGCGAGATCGAACCAGCAGTGCGTGCCGGGGCCGAGCTCGTACTGTCCGTCAACAGCTCGAATCGCGCGGCGGCCCGCGATTGGGGGTGCGAAGTTGTTGTCGTGCCCGATGATCCGCGCACGCTGGCCGGACTCGACGAGACGGTCGATCAACTCGCGGCAGCCGGCGTCCGGCTGCGTATCGATCCCGTGCTTGAGCCCATCGGCTTCGGATTCGCCGGAAGTCTGGGCCGGTACTTGAAGGTCCGCGAGCGCTACCCCGACGCGGAAATCATGATGGGCATCGGCAATCTCACCGAGCTGACCGACGCCGACTCGGCCGCCGTGAACGTCATCCTGCTCGGCTCCTGCCAGGAACTCGGCATCCGTAGCGTGCTCACAACGCAGGTCATCAATTGGGCCCGGTCCAGCGTACGCGAATGTGACCTGGGTCGCCGGCTCGTATACCATTCCATTCGCCACCGCGTGTTGCCCAAGCATTTGGAGCCGCGGCTTGTGATGCTACGCGACCCGGCCGTCACGCAGCCAAGCGGCGACGAATTAGAACGACTCGCACACGAGATCAAGGACGCCAACTATCGCGTGTTCGTCGCCGGCGGCGAAGTGCATGTGGTTAGTAGCTCGCTATATCTGCACGACGCCGATCCGTTCATCCTGTTCGAGCAACTGCGACAGAGTGGCCCCGATAACGGACTGCCGAAGAATCTCGACGCGGCCCACGCGTTTTATTTGGGATACGAGATGTGCAAAGCGGCCACCGCCATGACGCTGGCGAAGCAATACACGCAGGACGAGGCGCTCGATTGGGGCTTTTTGACGCAGCCGGAAACGCGGCACTATTTGAAACCACAAAGGCACGACGAACACAAAGACTGAATGAGCGCTGAGTTCGACATACCATTGATTGAACGGCTCGATCCCGCGCTGGACGCGGTCGACGCATTTCGACATCTTAGCGACCTACGGCACGTCGTGTTCTTCGATAGCGCGCTGCGTCATCCTAAGTTGGGCCGCTGGTCGTTTCTCTCCGCAGATCCGGTCGAGTGGTTGGAGGCGCCTGCCGATGGCAGCGATGCGATGAAGAATTTCGGATTGCGGATTGCGGATTGCGGATTGAATACGGCGTTCCTTAATCCGCAATCCCGGGTACCCTCTGGGTGCCGCAATCCGCAATCGACCCTGCCGCCATTCACCGGCGGCTGGGCCGGCATGTTCGGCTACGAGCTGGCACGCGGTTTGGAGAAACTTCCCGCCGCGGCCATCGACGAATTTCAATTGCCGGCGCTCGCCGTCGGCTTGTACGACGTGGTCGTCGCATTCGACCACCAACAGAAATCCGCGTGGCTTGTTTCGCAAGGTATTCCGGAACGCGACCCAACGGCGCGACATGAGCGAGCCGCCGCACGAATGGCGACGTTTCGCGAACGATTATCGGGACGATCCGCGACCAGCAACAATCGCGCGACGACATCCCGCGTGCTGACGGCCGATTCTCTCGCGCCTCAATTCGCGGTGAAGGCGGCGAACGGATTGACGAGCAATTTTTCTGCCGACGCGTACCGCCAGGCGATTCGACGTGCAATCGACTACATCCGGGCCGGCGACATTTTCCAGGTCAATCTCTCTCAACGCTTGCTTCATCCGGCGATTGCGTCGGCCGCCGAACTTTATTGCCGTCTGCGCGAGCGCAACCCGGCCCCCTTCGCAGGGTATCTGGACGGCGGCGACTGGCAGATCGCCAGTGCGTCTCCCGAACGATTCATTCGCGTCGAACACGGTCGCGTCGAAACGCGGCCGATCAAGGGCACTCGCGGTCGCACGCGCCGTCCGGAGGCCGATCTGTTCTCCGCCGATGAACTTCGCGCCAGCGAAAAGGATCGAGCGGAAAATGTGATGATTGTCGATTTGCTGCGCAATGATCTATCGCGCACGTGCCGGCCGGACAGCATTCACGTGTCGCAGCTTTGCGGGCTGGAAACGTACGAGTACGTGCAGCACCTAGTCTCTGTCGTTGAAGGCACGCTGCGCGACGACTGCTCGCCGCTCGACTTGCTGCGTACATCATTTCCCGGCGGCTCGGTCACCGGGGCGCCGAAGATTCGCGCGATGGAGATCATCGCCGAATTGGAACCGACCGTGCGCGGCGCTTACTGCGGGTCGCTCGGCTACATCGGCTTGGACGGGCGCATGGACACGAGTATTCTCATAAGAACGGTCACCGCCGCGCGCGGCTGGTGGCAGTTGCCGGTCGGCGGGGCGATTGTCGCTCAGTCGAACCCGCGCGAGGAGTACGAGGAAACGTGGCACAAGGCGGCCGGGTTGCTGCGGGCGCTGGCGCCGTGATTAGCTAAACCGCAAGGGTTGCCCGACGCCGCGCTGTAAACCGACATAATGAAACA
>JAKEIB010000042.1 GCA_022614705.1 Planctomycetota bacterium
ACGTCGAATAGGCGCCTACGCTCATGGCGCGCGCCTTGTCCCATGATATTATGTACTTGTCCAGGCCAATGTTGCAGATTTATTGCGATGGGCCATATCATTCGTCCCGACGGGACGAGGCGGAAGGAGCAGGCGAGAGCGTTTACGATGGGCAAACCAACAGGCTTCAAAGAATTCGAGCGGCAGGCGGTGCCGTATCGCGATCCGGTAGAGCGGGCGAATGATTTCCTGGAAATCTTCACCGCGCCGGCCGATTTGCAGCTGCGCACGCAAGGCGCTCGCTGCATGGACTGCGGCGTGCCGTTCTGTCAGAGCGAATCGGGCTGCCCGATCGACAACCTCATCCCCGAATGGAACGATCTTGTTTATCAGGGACGTTGGAAGGACGCGCTCGATCGGCTTCACAAGACGAACAACTTTCCCGAGTTCACCGGCCGCACGTGCCCCGCGCCGTGCGAAGGCGCGTGCGTGCTCGGCATCACCGATCCGCCGGTGACGATCAAGAATATCGAGAACGCCATCATCGACCGCGGCTTCGCCGAAGGTTGGGTCAAGCCGCAACCACCGGCGGAGCGGACCGGCAAGCGCGTGGCGATTGTCGGCAGCGGCCCAGCCGGCCTTGCCGCCGCGGCGCAGCTCAACAAGGTCGGGCATCACGTCACCGTGTACGAGCGGGCCGATCGCATTGGCGGCCTGCTGATGTATGGCATCCCCAATATGAAGCTCGACAAGGGCGTTGTGCAGCGCCGCGTCGACTTGCTGGCGGCCGAAGGCGTCGAATTCGTCACGTGCGCCCACGTTGGCCGGCAAAACGATTTTGCCAGCGGTCACATGACGCAGATCATGCAAGAGCGCGGCTGCCCCGTGAAATTCATCGATCCGAACCAGCTGCTGGAAGACTTCGACGCCTTGCTTCTGGCCACCGGCGCGACCAAGTCATTTGACCCCACCGCACGCTGCCCCGGCCGCGAGCTGAAGGGCATCCACCTCGCGATGGACTTCCTCACTCGAAACACCAAGAGTCTACTGGACGACAACCTGTCGAACGGCCACTATCTTTCGGCCAAAAACCTCAACGTGATCGTTATTGGCGGCGGCGACACCGGAGCCGACTGCATCGGCACCTCGCTGCGCCACGGTTGCAAGAGCATGACCAATTTCGAACTGCTCGATCGGCCGCCCGCCGAGCGTGCTCCCAATAACCCGTGGCCCGAATGGCCACGGATTTATCGCGTCGAGTATTCGCACGCGGAGACGAAAGCCCGTTTCGGCCATGATCCGCGCGCGTTCAATATCCTCACCAAGGAATTCGTCGACGACGGCAAAGGCCGCGTGAAGGGCATCAAGACCGTAACGGTCGACTGGTCGACGCCGGCCGGAAAAGCGCCGTTCAGCGAAGTTCCGGGCAGCGAAAAAATCTGGCCCGCCGACCTGGTGCTGCTGGCCACCGGTTTCCTCGGCCCCGAGCTCGACGTCGGACAAATGCTGGGCGTCGAATCGCAGCGCCCGCGCGGCAATTGGGAAACATTCAAAGCCGATCACGGCGCGTTCGCCACGAATGTGCCGGCCGTATTCGCCGCCGGCGACTGCCGCCGCGGTCAATCGCTCGTGGTCTGGGCCATCAACGAAGGCCGCGGCGCTGCCCGCGCGATCGACGCCTTCCTCATGGGTGCCAGTACCCTGCCCGCCCCGGGTATCACGCAAGGCATGTTGGCGGCGACGTAGGGGCTAAATCGGATCTCGCGCAGAGGCGCAGTGAACGCAGAGAGTCATTTTTTGCTGCGATGCACTCTGCGATCTCCGCGCCTCAGCGTGAGATTCTTATTTCGCCGCCAACCCTGGCACGATCGCGCGGGTTGGCATGCGCGGCGTGTTGTCGTGAACCAGCACGCCGCTTTCGCCGACGAAGTAAGTGTTGAAGTCGGCGACCACGAGATTGAACGCCTCTTCCGGACCAGCGGGTTTGACTGCGCTCACACGCGTCGAACCAGTCAGGCCGTGCAGGATCTCGCCGTCGTCCAACTCCTTGGCCATCTGCCAACCCGCACCGGCCACCCAGAACGGATGCCCGAGCGTCGTTCGAATTTCCTCACCGTGCAAACCGACGCTTAGAATTTCACTCGGTGGCCGCACAGTGCGGCCAATCACCGGCTTATACGCGAGCTCGCCCGAATTCACATCTTGCGCGAGAACGAGCTCGCCAAGCTCCAGCGATTCGATTGGCCGCTGACCGGTCTTGGTCCACACGAGAGTGCCCTTGGCGAAGCACGAAAACATTGTCGGCGGCGGGTAGTAGTGATGATCGATGTTTACATGATGCTGTTCATACACGGGCCTTTCCTCTGGCGCATAATACTCGTTGTATGTCTGCCACCAGTCCCACCACTGGCGCGGGCTCTCAAAACTCTCACCCGTAGTTTGCGCGAGTACCGAAAAGATGCGACCGTTTCGTAGCTCGGATGCATGATTTTGCTTTGCCACTTGCACTTCTACGGCAATTGCTGTGGCACCAAATTCGCGCTCATACCGCGCAGCATTTCGACCCATGCGCCTCGCCTTTGCCAAAAGTTGAGAAGCTTGGCGCGGTGCCAGCACGTCGTTTGACTCGCCTGGCAAAAAGGCAACTTCCGGCGCAAAGTGCTGCCAGGCTCCGTAACTCGCTTGAATCGACCAGTCCGCAGTCGGTCCCACCTTGTACAAGGTATGACGATAGTGCACGCTGCCGTCCGGACCGTTCGTCACGCTAAATGAAGATTCAATGGGCATCTCCAGGCCGCTTAGCAATAGCGGCACATAATCGTGCAGCGGCCGTACCTTGAGCTTTTCGGTGGCATCAATCCTTGAATCAATCATCGGCGAAAACGCTGCATGGCGCACGAGCGACTCCGTAGCAGCCTGTTCGCGCATCTTTCCAAGTGCGTCCAAGAACGCGAGACTGATTCTCCGGCACTCGGCTGACGGCTTCTTCTGGTTCCCGTCGCGACCCAGCGTCACTTTCTCAAGCGGCAGGATTGCATCAGTCGCCTTGAGCGTGCGGATCTCGTTCAGGGCCTTGCCGCGCTCGGCTGAGTCGCTCCCCGACACGGCCCGCTGCCATTTGGCGATCGTCGGCGACCAGTGCTTCTCGGCCAACTTTAGCTCGCGGAGTTCTTCCTTCTGTTGCGCTGCCTGCTCGCGCGTGAGGAGTTGCCCGTTCTGCCATCGCATGTCCACGGCGCGCAACGCCTCTTCATTGCTCGGATCGACCGACAGAACGCTGGCCCAGTGAAACCGGGCTTCGTCGTTGAGATTGTTCTTTCGACACCAGCGCGCGAGGGCCAGTTGTCCTTGCGGGGTTTCGCCGTGCGATTGACGGAGCTCGCGGTATTGCGCCTGCTTGGGATCAGCAGCCGCGCGTCGCTGAGCCTCTTCCACCGCGAGCCACTGGCCGTCGACCTGCATCTGGCCTAGCTGCCACCGAGCAAGTGTGAAATCGGGCACCACGCGGACCGCCTCGCGCAGGAGCCGATAACACTTCTCGGTATCGCCGTCGATTTCGGCTTGTCGCGCCGATGCAACGAGCCGCTCGGCCGTTGTGTAATCCTTGGCATCTTTGCCCGCGGCCGGACCGCCGCCGAGAAGTGCGGCGAATACTCCAATGGCTGCGACCTCGAATGCCCGCCTACGACTCCTGCGTCCTCTCGCGCGGCTACTCATGGCAAGACTCCTAATCGGCCGAATGGCGTTGCCCGACCCTGGTTCCCACGCAGCATGATTCCCCATTTTCAGCTTGTTTTATTCCCAAATTCAAGTGGCATGCCGCACCTCTTTTGGGGATTTCTCCGCGACATTTTGAACTTGCCGAAAACGTCGTTGGCTCGATCCTCAAGCGGAAAATTCGGCTCGCGGCTTCGGCCTTTAATTCAACCGAACGAGGCAAGATGCCCTATAACCACCTTTCGACCGGTATTGACTGAAATCACGATCTGAGACTCGAATGATTCCAGCAGTGAGCTAGGCGAACAAAGAACGCCGAGAACCGGCCAACGATACGGAGGTTTGCCATGAAGACCGCTCAATGTGACGTTCCGCAGGACGAAATCGCCCGACGGGCATACGAGATTTGGCAATCGCGCGGCTGCCCGGACGGCGACGGCAGCCAGGATTGGCAGGCGGCGGAAGCCGAGCTCGTGGCGGCGCGCGTCGGGCGCAACGGCTCCACGCAGGACAGGCTGCGGTCCCTGTGGGGACGCGTGCGGCAGAAACTCGCGGGGCCAAACACGTAGCCGCGTTTCTCCGAAACGCGATCGCGAGTTTCGGAGAAACTCGCCTACATGACTACCGCAATGATCGCGAGCGTTCCGCGACTCGTTCGCTCGTCGCCGGTCCCACGGCCAAGCCGACCCAGCCATCTTCCAACACTAGTTGTGTAATCATCAGCCCGGCCAGCCGCGAGTCTTGCGGGTCGTCCAATCGCACGATCGGCACCGTGCGCTCGGGCGGCATCACGGCATTGAACACATTGTGCAACCGGGCCCGTTCAGTCGAGCTTAGCCGGCCTTCGATGCCGAGCGACCCATCGCGCTCAAGTTCCGCTTCCAATCCGTTCACGACTGGCACATAAAAAGCGTGAACAACGAAGTTGCGCATCCGCCGGCCGTCGTGCTCGACGCTCACCATCGCCAGTGTGACCTCCAGTCGGCCGTCTTCAATGTGAAATCGAATGGCATCCTGCTTCGCAAATTGGAACATCGTGTCGCGTTCCTTGTCGCCGATCCTGGGTGCCTCCACCTGAGGTATTTTCTTTTGAATCAACTCCGCCAACTCGATCGCCGAATAACGCGCGCCGTCCAGTTCGAGGCCGACCGCGGCATTGGTGAGCGCCGTCTCATGAATCTGCGCACTGGCCAGGCTGTCGGACAGCGCCCGGGGCCGCGGCGTGTGTGAGCCGGGTTGTTCGTCGCTCGCGACTCGCAGCCGGGCGACCACGCGCTCGTGCGTCGTCGTCAATTCGATCGGCGTCACTTTGATGCTGTACCTAGCCAGGCGATCGGTGACACGCTCGCGAATCTGTTTTTCTATCCGCTCGACGGTGTCCTTGGTCTCTTGATCGATTGAATTTACTGCCTCGGCCGCCACTTTAGATTCGACTTCCCTCTTGGCCCGCGCTTGTCGCGCTCGGTACTCCTGCATGGCGCGATCGCGTGCATACGACCGCACGAGCGGCACCCAGTCGACGTCGGTCGTCACGCCCATCAGCCGGTTGTGCGTGTCGACGTCGATCGACGCCGGCTGCAGCAATACGCCGGTCGAATCGACCACCACGCGCTTGCGGGCGGAAAAGTCGGTCGCCATCTGGCTGCGAATTCGGGCCTGGCCGCCGTCGGCCAGTGCGTTGGACTCGACCGTTCCTTGCGATTCCACGCCCAACTCCCAACGCCCTATTGCCGGATCGAGACGAACTCGGCTCGTCGACTGCAAATGCGACTGGCCGCGTATCGCCGCTCCGGCGATGCGATCCCGAACGGGGCGTACTTCCGATCGCTCCTGGCCGACGTAGCGGTTGAGCATCTCGGCCGTGATCGCGACGCGGACGTTGGCGTTGCGATAGTGCTGCTCCACGGCGTCGGCCAACGAGCGGTCGAGCGAATCGCTCGACGATTCGAGTGCGCGCTTTTCGGCAACGATCTGCCGGCCAAGCTGCGGATCTCGTGACTCCTCGTAACTTTCCAGGGCGAGCGTGAGGTCGTCCGTTTGGGTGACCGGGCGATTCGGTAAGCCGTCGAAGTACGTGCCGAGCGATCCGCGCGCAGCCAGCCGATCGCCGGCACGAGCCGCCATGCGAATGTCATGCACGACACTCCAGCGATCGAGCCGCCGCGCGAGCGCCCAATGCGCCCGCAGCAACTCGACGCGGAGCCGATCGTCATCGGTTTCATCCGCCATGCGCACGGCTTCCTGCGCTAAGTCGCAAAGACTGGCCAGAATTGCCTGGACGTCGTCGCCGCCCAGCGCGCTGCGTTCTGTCAGCGCCTGCAGCTGGGCGATGGTTTCCTCCGCCCATTCGGCCGCATACGGATGACACGCGATCCGCTGAAGCTGGTCGAACAGCACCTGCGGCACGCACCACGGATCGGATTCAAACTCCTCGAAATTGAAACCGTCGGCATCGGGCTCAATGACCGTGGGTTTTTCCTTGTTTTGCAGAACTGTTGCCAATACATCGTTTGGTCCTAGGAACCGCAATGCGGAAGCCACAGCGGCCGTTTCATCGCTGTCGGTCATGTGCTTCGTCGACCAAAGTTGATACGCACGCGCCGCCTGGGCCGTCAGTCGTGGAACCAGCTCGGCCGGGGCATATGTCACGACTGCGCGGCCAATGCGATCGAACGCAGCAGCGACCGATGGATCGAGTTCGACAGTAGCCTCGATGCCCGGCACGGAATCGGCCGGCTGCGAATTTTCAGCCGTTGCGGCCGGTATAAACGTCGGCCAGTCGAAAGAGTCGGTCGTTTGCTGCGCGACGCCGAATCGAGCCGCGATGAGCTCCTCGATGGTCGGCGACGCCCAAAACGACAGCAAATCGTTGTCCAGAACAAACTTGCTGGGAGTCGTCGAATGCTGACGGGCGGCGTATGCGAAGTCGAACGACGGTCCGCCACTAACCGCGTACGGCACGAGTGAAAGTGCACTCTTGGGCGAACGTTGATGCGCTTGAACGCGGGTTGTCTCCACCGCGACCGGCGATTCGACCGCTTTCGTTGGCTTCCGCCAATATTTCGGCACCGTCAGACAAAAAATCAGCAGGCCGACCAGCATGACCACGCAGGGCCACGGGCTAGGTTGTCTGTCGACTTGCATCGCGCACACTCCGGCCGCGAGTCACCAATCGCCGGCCGGCAAAGGCGGGAAATCCGCAAATTAAGGGGGGACATAGAGTCCGGCCATTGGATAAGATCGGTAATATGAGCGAGGTCAATAAAATGTGATTCGCTGCTTTAATCCAACCGCTGCTAGCGTTCTTGGCACGAGGCTTGCTCCCGCCACACGCGTTTCGTAACCTCGCACCGACTTGTCACTTACGCGGATTGGGGCCGGCTGTTTACAGTGAATGCATCATGAAAAGCGAAGCCGAACTGCACCGACTGCGGATCTTCATCAACGAAAGCGACCGCTGGGAAGGCCGGCCGCTCTACGAAACGATCATCCGCGTGGCCCGCGAGCAAGGACTGGCCGGTGGCACGGCGCTGCGCGGCATCGAGGGCTTCGGTGCGAATAACCGCGTTCACACGGTCAAGATTCTGCGCCTTTCGGAAGACCTGCCAATCGTCGTGGAAATCGTTGACCGGCCGGAGCGCATCGCCGCATTCCTACCCACGCTCGACGGAATGGTGGCCGAAGGCATGGTGACACTGGAAACGGTGCGCACGATCTTGTTCCGCCGCGAGAGCCGCGTCGCGACCCAATCGGACGACGAACTGCAACTCGAGTCATCGGAGTTTTCGCCGGTTGAGCCGGCCGCCGGTGCTGCCGCCACGAGTGCCGTGCTCGCATTGACCGAACAGGCCCAAAAGGTTTTCGACGCGGCGAATCACTCGGCCACCAAATCGCGACGCGTGTTCGCCGATAGCGTCGACATTCTGCTCGCGATGCTGTGTGAAGCGAAGGGCATCGCCCGGCGGGCGCTCACGAATTTGGGCATCGATTGCAAAACCGTGGAGCGCAGCTTCCAAGATGACGTCAGCCGCGAAGAGCCATCCAAAGCGTTTCTCGGTCGCCTGGAAAAGCGAAGCCAAGCAGCGGCCAAATCGTTAGGCGACGAGATCATCGGCACGGAACACCTCCTACTCGCCCTGTGCGAAATCCGTCCCAGCACCGCCACCGACACGTTGATGCGACTCGGCGCTCAGCCACGCGATATCTGCCGCGAAGTGCTCAAAATCCACGGCCACGAAGTCGATTGGCAACGCTGGCTGGCCGATCATCCGGAGATGTGAGCGACGCATATATAGGCTGCTCCACCCACGTAATTTGCCGTCCCACAGGGACCGATGAAAATAGCCCAGTAGTTCCACACAATTATGCAGCTGCTAGCGGGCGCAAATGGCCGCTTCTAATCGATGGCTTGAAGGTGGGACTGCAGGATGTGCCAGCATATCCCGAAGGGATTGAAGCCATTAGCCGGGGGTTGAGGAGCGATCGCGACGAAACCACGGATGACAGGTAACGGAGATGGCGACCCAGGCAGGGTCGGTCGCCGCGGCGACCGGTCTTGGCTGCGAACCCTTTCGGGTTCGACGCGATTTTGGCGCCCATCATGACTGGGGGTATCGCTACGCTCAACCCCCGGCTAATGGCTGCGAACCCTTCGGGTTCGCCACAAGCGCGGCGCACGCCGCGCATTCCATCCCGGGAGGGATGTCAGCCATTATTCCCATCCCGGAGATGCCCGCCATCGTGTCCATCCCGAAGGGATGTCAGCCATTAGTCACCGTAACGCCCAATGCACCTCCCCGAACCCGGAGGGTTCGCAGCAACGCAACTAACTAGTCGAGATATTTCGGATCATATTCGATTCCAGCCTTTTCCAACATTTCGATCAACTCCTCCAGATATGATTTCGCGCGGTGATGTTCTTCCTGATTGGCGATATATTGCCGAACCGCCGGACGCGCGGTGGCGCTCACGGTGAACGCTGCGTAACCCTCCTGCCAGGAAAATGCTCGTAAGCCGATTTGCTCGTGAACCCATACCGAAGATGCCTTCTTCAACTCCCGCAGAACATCGGCCAGGCAATGAGTCGCCTTCAATCCCACCAAAAGGTGCACGTGATCCGCCGTGCCGCCGGCTCCCTGCGGAAATCCGCCGAGCCCCGAAATCGTCCCGCCCAAATATTCGTGCAAGCGCGAACGCCATGCGTCAGCGATTAACGGCTCGCGGTTCTTTGTGCTGAAAACAAGATGATAATGAAGGCTGAGATAGGTGGATGCCATTAGCTGCGACCCTTCCAGGGTCAACTCCTCGTTGGTTGTCTGGTTTCCGGTGGTATCGTCGCTAATGCTCCTCAACCACCGGCTAATGGCTAATATCCCTCCGGGATAACGGCACGACAATTCTGCGAACCCGAAGGGTTCCCAGCCATTAGCCGGGGGTCAAGCTGCGCCCCTTCAGGGCATTGTTTTCAATCATCACGACTCCAGGGGCTGCCGCCCCTGGCTATTAACTATCGCCGCGTTGCGGCTCTGAAACCGCTACCACTTGCATGGTCCTGTGAAATTTGCTGGGCTATTCTCAATCGTGCCTACGGCACGGCGTTCGAGGATTTGCCTGGCTCGTAGCGTGGGTTCGGCGTTGGCATCTTCGCGTTCGTATCGCGACGCCAATCGTTGAGCGATCGTCGCATGCGCGCCGTAACATCGGCGCGATCTTTCGCTAAATTTTTGGTCTCGCTCGGATCCGCCTTCAGATCATAAAGCTCGACGCTTTCGTCCTCGTACCATTCAATGAGCTTCCAGCGGCCGTCGCGGACCGCGCCGCCCGGCGCGCCGCCTTGATTGCCATAGTGAGGGTAGTGCCAATAGAGACGCCGCCCTGCTAGTTTCTCGCCGCGCAGCACGGGCGCAAAACTCACGCCATCCACGTGATGCGACGGCTCAAGCGGCCGACCGACGGCTTCCAAAACGGTCGGAAAATAATCATTGCTGATGATCGGCGATTCGCACACGCTGCCTTCGGCCGTAACGCCCGGCCATCGAACGATCGTGGGCACTCGGATTCCGCCTTCGTAGAGCCAGCCCTTGCCGGCCCGCAGCGGCAGGTTCGACGTCGGGCTGCCCTCGGCCGTCACCAGGCCCCCGTTGTCCGCCGTGAACACGACCAGTGTGTTCTTGTCGAGACCCAGCGACTGTAGCTTGTCCAGCACCATGCCCACCGCAGTATCCATCGATTCGATCATGCCGGCGTAGATTGGGTGATTCTGCGTGAGCCGCACCTTGCTGCCGCGTTCGATTCCCCACGACGCTTCAGCGAGGCCAGCTTGTTGCGCTTTTGTTTGGTATTTTTTGATCAGTTCCTGCGGCGCCTGGAGCGGAATGTGCACCGAGTAAAACGACAGGTAGGCGAAAAACGGCCGGTCAGCATTGGACGCGATGAATTGACACGTGTCGTTAGCCAATTGCATCGTAAGATGCACTCCTGGCTCTCCGTCCTTCAAGGACGGATTGAGGGATGGACTGGAATAGCTAGGTGGGCTCCCCGCACGAAAGACGCCCTTGTTGACGTCGAACCCCTGATCCGTGGGCAAGACTCCAGCGTCGCCCAGGTGCCACTTGCCGGCGAAGAACGTCGCATAGCCGGCGTCGCGGAGTGCTTCGGCAAGCGTACGATGATCGAGAGAAAGTCGATCGGCATACGGCGCCGGCAGCAAACGCGTGTTGCGAGTCCACTTGTCGGGCTGCGGGGCTCCGATGTAATCGGTGATGCCAGTGCGCGCCGGATAGCGGCCCGTCATGATGCTGGCCCGCGTCGGGCTGCACACGGGGCACGCGGAATACGCGCCCGTGAATCGCATCCCGCTCGCCGCCAGCCGATCGAGGTTCGGCGTCTCATAGAACCGGCTGCCGAAACAGCCCAAGTCCGTCGCGCCCAAGTCATCAACCAAAAACATGACGACATTCGGTGGCGCGCCGCGAACGCCGGATGCGATGCCAAACGCCAACAATATCACTACAAACCAGCATCTTTGGTGCATAAACGTCCCTCGAATCGAAATGAACAGGAGGAACAGAGAAAACAGAGGACTGGCGCTGCGGCTGATCTCTGTTCTCTCTGTTTCCTCCTGTTCAATCCTAAATTGTTTACCAGGAGTACGGCCCGTGGAGTTTTGGAACCGGCTCAATTGTAATCTCACAGAGGTGTTCTTGAGTGGAAATCCCCGTTGGCGCACAAAAAAAGCCGGGCCCGCGACGATGCGCGGACCCGGCTTGCAAGTAGGTGCCGCGAGCCGAGCGGCACACGTGGCCGCGTCTCTCCGAGACGTCCGCCGCGGCGGACGAGTTTCGGAGAGACTCACCCACTTCAAAGTCCGCCTCGGCTCGGCGGACCTACTTTTACGACACCCGCACGTCGATCTTCTTCGGCTGCGCTTCGGGCAGCTTGGTGATCGTCACGTGCAGCACACCATTGGTGAGCTCGGCCGCAATCGTGTTGGGATCGACCGTCTCGGGCAGCGACGCTGCGCGAGACCTTGCCGTAGCCGCGCTCGTTGTGCCAGTTGGTCCGCTCGCCCTCGGGGGCCTTGCGTTCCAACGTGATCTGCAACGCGCCCTTATCGAACGTCAGCTCAACGTCTTCCTTCTTGACGCCGGGCGCGTCGATTTCGATGTGGAACGTGTTGTCCGCTTCCCAAATGGAAGCCGGCGCACGCCACATGGCCACTTCCTCGGCGCGGAGGAAGTGGTTGAACAAATTGTCAAGCTCCGGAAATCCACCGGGCAATAGGTGGCCAAGCCGATTCTTCTGCAACGCACTGGACATATCAAATCTCCTTTCCTCTCGTTCACGAATTGATTTCACAAGTCTTTCCGACGTCACAGCGTGTGGACGCCGGTGAAAATCCAAGATGGGCGCGACTTCGCGGATGGGCCCGCAAAACGCCCCCGCTAACCAACAAAAGCACGCTGCGTGCCATGCGAATCGAACGGCGAATGGTCGAACCTATGTTCGCCATAAGTATTTAACTGCAAATCACTTGCGTAGCAATTTGACTTGCGCGTTCACACTGAGAGCGCCAAATTGGCAGGTGCAGTAGTGGCATTATCCGACCGGGATGACTGGTCGATGGTGCCAAAACGGCAGCTCGCTCGTCTGGTGACGTCCGATCAGAATTCAGCAAAAAAAACTTGCGTCTGCTCACGAGCGCGGTATGCTCACAGACTGACGACACGGATTCTATGGAGGCGAGCTAATGTCTCCAGACGGCGAACGAACTCCACAAGCGAATGCCAAGCAGTCCGTTGAAAAACTGTGGCTGGCCTCTGTGAGGCCGGCTTTTCGTCGAGGATTCCGGGGTCACAGACCCCGGCTACAACATTTTTCAACGGGCTGC
>JAKEIB010000308.1 GCA_022614705.1 Planctomycetota bacterium
CACCCAAAGCAAGCTCACACGTATGTCCAATAACCCTTCGCTAATTCGCGGCATCTTCTTCCGTTGTTGTGTTGCAGATTTTTTCGGATGAGCCATAGTGAAGAACTACCCCCAACTCACTTTGGATGATATTCACGCAGCCCTTCACTACGCGGCCGACGTCATGAAACAAGAGCACGTTTACAGAATTTCGGTGTGATGAGTGACAACTTATCTCGCCAACGAGAACGTGCCGGCGGAAGCTGTCGAGGCAGCCCGTAACGCTGGGTTCGATGTCGCCTGGATACATGAGCACGCGCCCGGATCCGATGATGATGCTGTACTAGCGATGTCGATTGCCGAATCGCGCGTGCTTGTCACGTTCGATAAGGATTTTGGTCATCTGGCGTTCCGCAAGGGTAAGAATTCGACGTGCGGAATCATTCTCTGTCGTCCCAGGTTGCGATCACCCGCATATCTGGCAGAGTTTCTCGTCGCGGTGCCAGGCGCACGATAGATTTGCCGTTGGGGGCGAGATCGAGAGGAGCATTCGATTTGTAGGAAAAAGAGCTGCGTCTTCTCTTTTGGGGACTGCTGAAAACAATCCACGTCGGACTCGATGGCAATGCCGATTATCGCTTCCCGAGAGAACAACCAAACGCTGTACTCGATCTCCATTGACGGGCGGTGGGGATTCATTGACGCGTCTGGCAAGATCGTTGTTCAGCCTCAATTCCTCAGCATTGGTGAGTTCTCCGAAGGGCTCGCGAAAGCTACCGTACCAGGGTTGACCGACGAGGATCGGGTATTCGAGCGGAACGCCAGTGGTTTCATCGATGAACGTGGAGATTTTGCCATTGGTCCGGGTTCACCACCCGGCTACACGTTTCCTGAATACCGCAACGATTATTCCTACGGCGATTTCCACGATGGACGGGCGAAATTCTGGGTCGGGGACGCTACGGGATTTGGCGGGTACATTGATCGCAACGGCAAGCTTGCGATCCCACCTGCGTACGCAGGTGTTCATGACTTTTCTGAAGGTCTCGCTTGTGTCTCCCTGCCGAGAACAGACGGCTCACCTTTCGGGCCTAAATTGGCTGGCTTCATCGACCGAAATGGCGAGTTTGTTATCCCTCCCAACCGCGAGTTCGTGGCACATGGTTTTTCGGAGGGCTTGTGCGTTATCAGTATTTTGGACGACGAAGGACGCGGGCACCCATCTGTCATCAACTTAAGGGGTGAAACCGTGATTCCGCCATATCTTTACACCGGCATCTCCGATTTTGGCGCCGGTGTATCTCGTGTCGTAAGGGATGGCAAAGTGGGCTGTATAGACACCAAAGGTGACATCGTGATTCCAATCGAATTCGACCAACTTTGGGAATTCGAGGACAGCAATCTCACCACGGGCGAAAAGGACGGGACGAAGTTTATCGTCGATCAGACGGGCCGATGTGTGAAAGAGATTGCTCTGGGTAAAGATGCCAACATAGGGCGACTGCGGAGTGGATTAGCTACTCTGGAGTCGCAGAATAAGCTTGGATACGTCAATGCCGAAGCGGAATTGGTCATCCCGATGCGTTTCGATCGTGGCGAGGAGTTTCGCGGCGAACTGGCATACGTTGAGACGGGCAGTCTCACGGGCTACATAGATCAGCGAGGAGAATTTGTTTGGAAAACGGATCGATGGAGTGAACCGATCCGCAATGCCGTTGCCAAGCCGCTTTCCGATTTTCTTCCGCCCAACACGGCCGAATCCTTGCCGTCGGAATACAACTGGCACGGCGTCGAGAACGCAATTGTTTTTGCGTCCAACGCCCCGTTCGATTCGCTGCAACCGTGGTTTTCCAAGAAGTTCGGACGTCGTTTTCGACTTGTTGACTATAGCGACGGGCCAGGGCAAATCGACATTAGCTTCTATGGCGACGAACTAAGCGGATCGTTCCACGCCGTTGATGTAAGCGAGAATGTTGAAGGATTCATTGGATTCTATGCGAGTGATAACATGAAGCTCTTGATGGAAAGGCACCGGCCCGCAGTACTTGGCATTCTGAAGTTGAATCGCTAAGATGTGCTCAAATTGCTGGACGAACCAGACGCTGCACCTGACGGGGCGCCATTGCGAATTACGGTGCGAGTTGTGCTGGTTGGCCGACATCGGCGCGATGATTCAGAACTGCGCCCAGGAACTGGTAAGACCGCTGCCGTTCGCCGTCGGAAGCATGTGGATTCTCAAGGTCCTCGTCCCCATTTACAATGAATAGTTCGAGACGCCTGGGGGCGCGCACGAAGTTCATCGGCGGGGCTGCCATGGAGCTGCTGTTCGAGCATCACATAGATCTCGCTCGCGACGCGGTTTTTGCATTTCACGAGAACCCCGCTCACCTTGAACTGATTATGGCGGACTGGCGGCCGTTCCGGTTGCTTCATCACGACGGCTCGATCGCGCCGGGCAGTGAAGTATGGGTCGAGGAGAACGCGCTGGGATGGATTCCCGTCGCGTTGGGTTTCCGCAGTGATGTGTATGAGCCGCCGCACCGCTTTGGCGAACAATTGATTCACGGCCCGTTCAGCCGGTTCACGCATGTGCACGAGTTCGAGGCGCATGGCCCCGGGAGGACCATCGTGCGCGATCGGCTCGATGTCCGGCTGCCGTGGCAGTATGGCGGCGCGCTGGCGATGGAGCGGATCGCGGCCCCGCGGCTCCGGCGGGCATTCGCTCTGCGCGGACGAAACTTGCAACGGCTTGCAGCCGACGGCACAATCACCCGCGTCCTCAGAGCGGGCGGCGCTGTGAGAGCCGAGACACGGACCTGCTGATGGAAGTCGCGACCTGGCTGCTCTTGGTCATCGGCATTCTCGGCGCGGCCGACATCGCGCTGTACCATGCCGCTTCCCATGGCATCCGCTCGCACCCGGACTCGCGCGCGGAACTAGTGATCCACAGTCTCCGTGGGCCGACGTATGCCACGCTGTTCCTCTTCGTGCCGAACTTCGCGCTGCGCGGCGCATATTTCTGGGCACTCGTCGGTTGGCTCATCGTCGACGTGGCGATCTCGATCGTTGACTTCGCGATGGAGCGCGAAAGCCGGCGATTCTTCGGCGGCCTGCCCAGCGGCGAGTACGTGCTGCACGTCGTCATCGCGATGGTCTTCGGCGCGTTCGTGGCGTCGATCTTCTTCGGTGCGGGACATTGGGGCTTTGAGCCGACCGCGATTTCATGGCAGCCCGCGGCGGTTCCGGCGGTGCTGAGGGGCTTGCTGGCGGTGATGGCGGCTGGCGTATTCTATTCCGGCGTACTCGATGCCCTCGCGGCCATTCGCCTGACGGGCGTGCCGCGTCGGGCGACATCAAAAAAATAGAGCCCTTCGGCCTGCTGCTTGCCCAATCGGCTTCGTCGGCGGCGGGTTCTCCATTTGCCGAGCCGTCATTGTAACATGTTTAGAAATTGATCGAAGAATGCGTAAGCTTCTTCGCGTGCATCATCTGGGAAATCGTGGCCGGCGTCGGGGTAGGTAACTTGGAGTCGATCGGGGTGGCCGAAGAGCTTGTAGATGGGGCGGGCGGCTTTTACTGAGTCGCGGACGCCGGCGACGTCGAAGTTGTCGTCGTGCAGGGGGGCGACGATGAAGATGCCGCGGGGGGCAATGGACGCGAGGACTTCGTGGAAGTCGAAGGGCATGCGGTTTGGGGAGAAGTTGTAATCGGTGGCGACGCGGGGCATGTAGCGCGGGCCGGACCAGCCGTGGAGGTCGCCGCCCATGTATTTGTGGAAGCTGGTGAAGCCGCAGGAGGTCACCACGGCTTTGATGCGTTCGTCGAACGCGGCGGTGAAGAGGGCGTTGTGGCCGCCGAGCGAGTGGCCGATGCAGCCGATGAGCTGGTCGTCGACTTCCGACAGCGATTGGAGCAGGTCGATGGCCCGCATGTTGTCGTAGATGGCTTTCATCGAGCCGCTTTTGTAATCGTCGGCGTCGAAGTCGTACTCGTATTCGCCGAACGACGGATAGTCGGGCGAAAGCGTGACGTAGCCGCGGCGGGCAAGTTCCAGAGCGTAGTGCAGTGTCGGTCGATCGGCGAGACCGATGGGCGAGTCCTTGCCGCCCGGTGTCGTTTGATGGAGGCAGAGAACTGCTGGGCGGCGTTTGGCTGCGGAAAGGGGAACAGACACATTTTGCTCCGCAGACTCCGCAAAATGAGGCAGTCCCCGGCCTGCCGGCATCAATAGCCAGGCCTTCACCTGTTGGTCGGGCCGATCGGTGTGATACGCCAACTTGCGGCGAATTATCCCATTGTCGTTATGCTCTTCGAGAATCTGCACGTCGAGCGGCACCGGCTTTGCCGGCCGCGGCAACGGCCCCATGGCTTGTTCCATGCCGGCCAGAATGTGTCGCCGCCGGACTTGCCAATCGTCGGCGGTACGAATTTCGGCGCGGCTGCCATCGGATCGCATGTAATAGGACAGATCCTGGTGATCGGTGTACTGCGGCGTCCGATCCGATTCGGCCGCGAGGCCGTTCAATGGATGAACGCTCGCCATCGCTACGAGCAATATCGCAAAGTTGCAACATCGACGAATCATGATTTGGCCCAATCATTCTCTTGCGCAAGCGTCCGTGCATTGAGCGCAGGTAACGCGCTGAAGGAAATAATGCGAACCCAGACTATCTTATCTAGGTCGGCGCGATGTACCAAGCAGATCGGTGGCACGCTTGTCCCGTAGGGACATTCGAAAATAGCCCAGCAATTCATTGCTGGGTATCCAATGATCACATGCAGCACGTCCCGTAGGGACGGTTGAATGCCTCGCCGAAGCTTCTGTCGTCCCTACGGGACTTGACTGTATTCGCACCTGCATTTCCCAGCAATGAATTGCTGGGCTATTTTCATGTCGTCCCTCCGGGACGGAAGTTGTCAGTAATGACAAGGACTCTTCAGAAGGCGTAGTCCGAGTCAAGTTAACCACGCCCATCGAAGACTCTGGGCGTGCCACGGGAGCCGATTGTCAAGCCAAGCATCGGTACGGTAAGTTATCTGCTTGGGTTGTTTCGGTTGCAAGCTTTTCTTTGGAGATGTTGATCGATGGAAGTTGTTGTCCTACCGACTTACGCGGAAATGAGCAAGGCGGCCGCTGCGATTGTGGCGAATGTGCTCAACGAAAAGCCCAATGCCGTGCTGGGCATGGCGACGGGCTCGACGCCGCTGGGCCTGTATCAGGAGCTGGTGCGAATGCACCGCGAGGAAGGGCTCGACTTCGCCCAGGTGACGACGTTCAATCTCGACGAGTACGTGGGGCTGCGGCCGAACCATCCGCAGAGTTACCACTACTTCATGCACGAGAATTTCTTTAAGCTCGTCAACATCGCGCCAACGAACATCTACATTCCATCGGGCACGACGAGCAACTACCGCTCGTTCTGCGATTGGTACGAACGGCGGATCACCGAGTGCGGCGGGATCGACGTGCAAATCCTGGGCATCGGCTCGGACGGACACATCGCGTTCAACGAGCCGGGCAGCTCGCTGAGCTCGCGGACGCGGCTGAAGACGCTGGCCAAGCCGACGATCGACGACAACGCGCGATTCTTCGAGCAGCGCGAAGACGTGCCGATTTACGCGATCACGATGGGGGTCGGCACGATACTGGAGGCCCGCACGCTGGTGCTTCTGGCCAACGGCAAGAATAAGGCGACCGCCTGCGCGGCGATGGTGGAAGGGCCGGTCACTTCGATGATCACGGCCAGCGCGCTGCAGCTTCACCCGGACGCCAGGGTTTTCCTAGACGACAGTGCAGCCGGCGAGCTCAAGATGCGCGATTACTACGACTGGGTCAGGAGAAAGAAACCCGACGCGCCGCAGACTTGACGGCAGAGCAATTTTGTAATGGCCACAAAAAGCGCGAAAAGACACGAAGAGTTTGAGAGAGTCGGACGTTGATTGAAAGTAAAGTTACTTCGTTTTTCGTGCCTCTTCGTGTTCTTCGTGGCCCTTCTTATTCACAGCTAGGATTGGCATGGCGGATTTAATCACACAATTTATGACAGCAGCCAGGGGTCGCGGCTGCACCCTGGTGCTGCCGGAAGGCGGCGACGTGCGGGTGGTCGCGGCGGCGCGACGGATCGCCGACAAGCAAATTGCCGTGCCGATCGTGCTGGGCACGGCCGAGGAAATTAACGCGGCGGCCGAGGTTGCGGGCGTCACGCTCGATGGCGTGCGGACAATCGATCCGGAGCGAGCCGAGCAGTTGGAGACGTACACGGCGGCCTACGCGGCCGATCGCGGCCTCAAGGAAGGGGTGGCGAAACGCATGGTCGCCCGGCCCGTCGTCTTCGGCGGCATGATGGTCAAGCGCGGCGACGCCGATACGATGGTCGCGGGCGTCCGCACCGCGACGGCGAACGTCATTCAGGCCGGGGCGCTGACCGTGGGGTATGGGCCGGGAATCACGACGGCATCGAGCTTCTTCTTGATGATCCTGCCGAAGTTTCGTGGCCGCGAAAGCTGCGCGCTGATTTTCGCCGATTGCGCCGTGAACATCGCGCCCACCGCGGAGCAGTTGGCCGACATCGCGCTGGCCTCGGCCGCCAGCGCGGCGAAGCTGCTCGGCGAACCGCCACGCGTCGCCATGCTGTCGTTCTCGACGCAGGGTAGCGCGGCACACGAGCGCGTCGAGCTGGTCACCAAAGCGATGGAGATTGTTCGGCAGCGAGCGCCCGATGCGCCGATTGACGGCGAATTCCAGGCCGACTCGGCGCTCGTGCCGCAGGTCGCCGCCAAGAAACTCAAGCGGCCAAGCGATGTGGCCGGCAACGCAAACGTGCTCGTGTTTCCCGATCTCAACTCGGGCAACATCGGCTACAAGCTCACGCAATATCTCGCGGGTGCTCGGGCCATTGGTCCGTTCCTGCAGGGCTTTGCCAAACCGATCAGCGACCTGTCGCGCGGCGCGAGCGTGGACGACATTATCGCCACCACGGCGGTGTGTTTGGCACAAACGGAGGAACTGTAGCTGGGGTCTGTGATCCTCGTTGTTCTACACAAACAAATTGTCCCGTAGGGACACACGAGAATAGCCCAGCGATTCATCGCTGGGAATGTGGATGCGGAGCATTAAGATAGTCCCGTAGGGACGACTGAAAAGTTGCGGCGACGGGGTTCAGTCGTCCCTACGGGACGAGCGAAGATTTGGATCACTTACCCAGCGATGAATCGCTGGGCTATTGTCAGATGTCCCTCCGGGACAGGACGTATGAAAATTCTCGTTGTCAACTGCGGCAGCTCGTCGATCAAGTATCAACTGTTCGACATGCCAGAGCGCTCCCTCCTAGCCAAAGGCATGGTTGAGCGGATCGGCGACCGCGAGGCGGCGATGATTCACCAGGAAAACGAAAAACGCGAGCGACAGAAGATCGACGCGGCCGACCACGATCAGGCGATGGTGGCGATCATGCAGCGGCTGATGGGTGAATTAGGGGCTGCGGGGTCGCCGCGGCGATCATCTTTGGCCGCGTCCGCCGCGGCAGACGCGAATGCGAGTCTCGGAGAGACTCGCCCACGTGAGCCAATCGGTGCGGTCGGCCATCGCGTTGTTCACGGCGGTGAGCAATTCACCGGCTCGGTGCGGATCGACGACGCCGTGCTGGCCTCGATCGAGGAGATGGCGCACCTCGCTCCGCTGCACAATCCGCCCAACCTGGCCGGGATCCGCGCGGCAATGCACGCGCTGCCGGGCGCGCCGCAAGTGGCCTGCTTCGACACGGCGTTCCACGCAACGATTCCCCAGGTTGCTTACATGTACGCCCTGCCCTACGAGCTGTACGAGAAGCTCGGCGTGCGCCGTTATGGCTTCCACGGTACGTCGCATCGCTATGTGGCCCGCCGAGCGGCGGCCATCCTCGGGCGCGAGAAGTACGACATCAATTGCATCACCTGTCACCTTGGCAACGGCAGCTCGATCACCGCAGTGCGGGATGGCCGCTCCGTGGATACGTCGATGGGCCTGACGCCGCTGGAAGGCCTCGTGATGGGCACTCGTTGCGGCGATATTGATCCCGCGATCCTGTTTTTCCTCGCTCAGAACGGCTACGAATTCGACAAGCTGAACGATTTGTGCAACAAGAAGAGCGGCGTGCTGGGCGTGTCCGGGTCGTCGAACGACATGCGAACTCTCATTGAGCAGTCGGCGGCCGGGAACGAACGGGCGACGCTTGCCATCGACATCTTCTGTTATCGTGTGAAGAAATACATCGGTGCGTATCATGCCGTTTTGGGGCGGTTGGACGCGATCGTGTTCACGGGCGGCATCGGTGAGAACGCGACGATGGTGCGCGAGAAGATTTGTGCCGGCATGGAACCGCTCGGCATTGCGATCGACCGGAAGAAAAATGAGCAACCGAGCAGCAAGGAACGGCAGATCGATGCGGGTGGCGGCGTCGCGATTCTCGTTGTGCCGACCGATGAGGAAGGCGTGATCGCGGCGGATACGTATCAATTGGCAACCCAGTAGGTCAGGCTGTGCCTGACGCGAACCAAACATTGTCAGGCATAGCCTGACCTACACGAAAATACTATGACCGACGCATCTCCACGATCGCACCGATCCCTTCGCGACGACGAAATTCGTCAATTGAAGTCTCAAGGCTGCACGGCCGAGGACTGGCGAAACGTGCAAGTTACGGAGCCGGTTCTTGCCGATCGCGTTTGGCATGTCGACTTCGTGGGAAGCGTTTCGATTGGCAGCCTGGCGGGCGAAGTCACTCGGCCGGCGGCGCTGGCCAAGCCCTGCGGCATCTATCGCGCTCGAATTCAGGATTGCACCATTGGCGACAATGTGCGGATCGCTAATGTAGGCGGCCACCTGGCTGGCTACCACATCGGCAGCAACGTTCTCATCGAGAACGTCGGCGTGATGGAAACCCGCCGAGGCGCACGCTTCGGCAATGGCGTCGAGGTGGTCGCGCTCAACGAAGCCGGCGGGCGGGAAGTGCCGCTGTTCAACGCGCTATCTTCGCAGTTCGCGTATCTGGTGTGCGTGTATCGATATCAGACCGACGTCGTAAAGCGGTTGATGGAAATGGCACGCCAGGCGGCGGCCGACGCCACCAAAGACTTTGGCACGATCGGCGACGGTGCGTGGATCACCGGCGTTCCAAAAATCGTCGACGTGAACGTCGGCCCGGCCGCGACGATCGACTCGGCCCAATCGCTCGTCAACGGCGCCGTGTTGAGCCATCCCGATGCCGTCACGACGATCGGCGACGGCGTTATCGCGAAGGATTTTATTGTGGCCGAAGGGGCGCAGGTCGGCGGCGGCGCGATTGTCCGCAGCACGTTCGTCGGCCAGGGCTCGCGAGTCGGCAATCAATTCTCGGCGGAGAACGCGCTGTTCTTCGCCAATTGCGAGGCGTTTCACGGCGAGGCGTGCAGCGTGTTCGCCGGCCCGTATACGGTGACGCATCACAAGTCCACGCTGCTCATTGGCGGCATGTTCAGTTTTTACAACGCCGGGAGCGGCACGAATCAATCGAATCACCGTTATAAACTTGGCCCGACGCACGAAGGGAAGGTCGAGCGCGGCTCGAAGACCGGCTCGTTCGCGTACATGATGTGGCCTTGCCGCGTGGGGCCGTTTTCGGTCGTGCTCGGCAAGCACACGCGCAGCTTCAACACGGCCGACCTGCCGTTCAGTCACTTGGAGGCCGATTCGTCGGGCCGCTGCGAAGTCATTCCGGGGCATTACATTGCCACGGTTGGCACGCTCCGCGACGGCGCGAAGTGGCCCAAGCGCGATCGTCGCACGGGGCCTGTCTTGCGCGACGTGCTATGCTTTGAAGTCTTCAGCCCGCTCACCGTCGGGCGGATGCTGCGCGGGGCCGAGCTGCTCAATCAATTGCAGGAGTCGACGGACCGCAGCGTGGCGAGCGTGAACGTGAGCGGCGCGGAAATCAAACGCGTGTTGCTCCGCATGGGGGCCAAGCGTTACACGGCCGCCGTCGAACGATATCTGCTCGAGCAGGTTTTCAATCGGCTCGAGAAGATGTTGGCGGGAGGCGCGAAGCGGCTCAAGGACGCGCTCGCCACCGATCCAAAGGCCATGTACAGCCAGGATTGGATCGATTGGGGCGGGCAATTGATGCCGCGCGACCGATTGGACCAACTGTGCCGCGCGATTGCCAGCGGCGAAATTGCGAGCATCGATCGGCTTCAACAGTCGTTGCTCGACATTCGGGCCGCCTATGACGAGGACGTCTGGCTGTGGTCGCATCGACAGGTAAAGGCATCGCTCGGACTGAATCTCGATGAAATTAATGTCGAACAGGCCCGCGACTGCGTGTCGCGGTACTGCGAGCAGCAGCAGAAGTTTTTGCGGCTCGTCCTGCTCGATGCGGAGCGCGAGTATGATGAAGGCAGCCGGGTGGGCTTCGGCCTTGATGGCGACGCGCCGGCTGCCGACGCTGACTTTACGGCGGTGCGCGGTAAGTTCGAGGAAAACAGCTTTGTCAAACAATTGACGGCGGACATCGAATCCTTGCCGGCGCGGTGTGAGGTGGTATCAAAGCAATTAAGTGACTAGGGTGCGCTACGAAAGGGCGAGCAAATGTCTGAAAATGCAAAACGCGTCAAGCGGGTCGTCGCGGAAACGCTCAAGGTGGATAAGGATCGCATCACGGACAGCGCGCGGTTCGTCGAGGATTTGGGGGCCGAGTCGATTCAAAGCATCGAGCTGGTCGCCGCGTTTGAGGAGGAGTTCGACATCGACATGGACGAGGAAGCCGCGCTGCAGGTGAAAAACGTGGGCGACGCGGTACGATTCATCGAAAAACATCTCAGCGCCTGATGCGAAATTCCAGTGGCACCCGCCGTATCGATTCGCGCGCTGAACCTCAAAAGTCGGGCGCTATTCGGGGAGTTCCTCGCGATTGGTTTCCGGAAGAAACGCCATCAGCGCGGCCCCGAACAAGAATAAGAAGCCGAGCAATGTAACGGCCAGTGGCAGAGTCATTCCTTCGAGCGACTTGAGCCAGCTGGACATCCATAGAGTACCCGCCGCCGCAAGGCGGCCGCCGTTGAAACAAAAGCTAGCCCCGGTGGCTCGCAGGTGCGTGGGAAATAGTTCCGGAAAATAGATCGCGTAGCCCGCGTGCATGCCGAGTGTGAAGAAGCCGAAGATCGGCAGGATTGCGAGCAGTTGCGGATACGACTTCGGCCCGAAGCAGGTGATCGGCACGATGAGAAAGGCCAGCAAATGAAACGCGACGAAGGTACGGCGTCGCCCGAACCGCGCGCTGATGGGGCCGAACGACAACAGCCCGAGCCCGCCACCGATGGTTTGCACGATGCCATACGCGAACTTGGCTTTCTCGGTGGCCAGCTCGGCGCTCAAGCCGGTGCGGCGCAGCAACTCGTCGGCCAGGTTTTGACCAGCCACGGTCACCGCCCAGAACGTGCCGAGTCCCACGGCGGCAAGAAGCATGCCCAAGAGCGCGCGGTGATTCCAGGGTTTTTCGAGCAATAAGTATTTGAAGCTACCCAGCTGCGATTTTTTGGACTTGGATTCTTTCGCATCGTTCGCCGCAGCTTGCCATTTCTCCGGCTCGCGCACACCGGCGCGTACCCAGAGGATCAACAGCGCGGGCACCACGCCGAACAAGTATGCGAGGCGCCATTGCGAACCCACGGCGAGGCCGGCCAGCGCGGCCATCCACGTGCCGAGCACGCTCGAAGCGTGAAAGATGCCGGAGGCGTACGCCCGCGCTCGCGGAGGAAAGACTTCCGCCACGAGGCTAGCGGCCACCGCCCATTCGCCGCCGACGCCGATCGCCACGAAAAACCGCAGCGCGACCACGTGCCACAATTCCGTGGCGAAGAACGTCAAGCCGGAGAAGAGCGAATACATCAAGATCGTGAGGACCAGGATCGGCCGCCGGCCATAGCGATCGGCCAGCGACCCGGCCGCCAATCCGCCGAACGTGCCGCCGAGCAGGAAGACAGCGAACAAACGATCGCCCCAAAGCTTTGCGGCGCCCTCGCTGTGACCGCGAAGAATCTCCGGGAGCATCTGGCCGCGCGTGATGGCGAAGATCTGACTCTCGTAGACGTCGAAGACCCAGCCGGCCGACGCGATGGCGAGCACGAGCCATTGATAGCGCGTGATGCCGGCGTACCAGCGTTTCCTGTTTTCCGTCAACTCTGGGGACGATTGGTCAGACATGCAAAGGCAAATCGTACGAATGTTGACGGAGAAGTTCTCACGCAGAGGCGCGGAGGTCGCGGAGGTAAGGAACACTAATTGCCGCTAATTATCACTAATTCTTTTTATTAGCGCCAATTAGCGTTCCAAGAGTTTCTCTTCCTCGTAGACATAGCTCTCATTCTCCGCGCCCTCCGCGCCTCTGCGTGAGATCAATAGTGGTTTGATTTGAATCAAATCCCAGCTCCGCTCATGAACTCAATGTCGGCATCGAGCGGCTGGCGCGAGCGCTCGCGGGCGACGGCCGCCATTTCGCGTTGCAACTTGGCCACGTCGCCGACGAAATCCTGACTGAGCCGGGAGGCATCGAGTCGAACGTTGATCGGCCGGCTGAAGTTGATGAGGTATCCACCGCGGTCGAAGTCGTGGTTCATGGGTTGTACGTGCCCGTCCGCCGAGATCGCGCGAGCCAGCAGTGTGTATTCGCCAGGTGCGGCTGTTTCCCAAAGGTATTCCCAGGCGGTCCAGGAATACGCGGCGCGCGGCCCTTGCAGCTCGGCCCGTTGCCAACTCAGGCCGCCGTCGACGCTCACCTCCACCGCCGCGACCGCGTGCTCGCCCGCCCAAGCCATGCCGAACAAACGATTGGCCCCGATGCCGAGCACGCTGCCGTCGATCGGCCGGATGATCTCCGACTTCACCGGCATCGGTCCGACGACGTCGGTCCGCACGCCGCCGCCCGTGCGATGCTTGATCGTGTATTTTGCGGTCTGATAGTAACCGCGAAACGGCGTAGTCACTGCTTCGATCCGCGTGAGCCACTTGACGCTCGCGACGCCGTACCAACCCGGCACGATGAGTCGCAGCGGGTAGCCGTGCGAAGGCTCGAGCATCTCGCCGTTCATGTGCGTGACGAGTAGCGTGTCGGCGTGCAGCGCTTTATCGAGCGGAAGGCTGCGCGCGAATGCGGTCGGTTCGCCGTGCCCGTGCTCGACGCCGGAGTCAGAGCCGTAAAAAACGACTTCCACGGCGGCGGCAGCGAGGCTCGCCCGCTCGAGCACCACGTGCAGCGGCACACCACTCCATTCGGCATGCCCGACGGCGCCGGCCGTCCATTGAACACCTTCGACATACGGCTTGAGGAACGACCGCCCGTTTCCGGCGCATTCCATAGTGACGAATATTGAGCGGTGTGGCAGCGAATCCAATTGCTCCCACGTCAATTCGAGCTCGCGCTGAAAAGCGCCAGCGACCTTGAGCCGCCATTGGGCGACGTCGATTTCGGGCGTTTCGTAGTGGCTGCGAACGAAGAACCAGCGATTGGGCGTGACCCAGCTCGGAACGTCGGCCAGCGGCGTCTCGCGGTTCTCCGGAGTCGTGCTGAGCACCTTTTGATGAACGGCCAATGGATTCTCCTCAATTCGCCTCGATTCGCCTGCTCATGCATTCGCGCCCACGGGCTCATGGGTATGTGGTTCCGCGAGCGAGGCCAACACTTTTCGTGTACCGCGGAACGTGCGACGTCCGTGCATCACGAGAAAGTTGTCGACGAGTACCGCGTCGCCGCGCTGCCACGGAACATCGAACGCCAGCTCTTCGGACAGATCGATCGCGACCTGAACCGCCTCGCGATCCAGCGGCGAGCCGTCGCCGAGGCGAATCGCCTTCGACGGATCGTTGCGCGAATCCTTCCAACCGCGGAATGCAGCAATCAATTGATTGAAAAACGTTTTGCGGCCCGGCGACACTTCGCGGACTCCCGGCAGCACGGGCGTCGTCGCCCGCAGGCAACCGTCGGGCTGCCATTCCCAGGAATAACCCAGCGAGCGCAGCCGCGCTTCGGCTTCCTCGCGCGTCTTCGTGCCGAGCGTGCTTTGCCAACTGCGACCCATGCCAGACTTCGGATCATTTTCGGCCGGCATCACGTTCGTGTATTGCAGTCCCTTATCTTCGCATTCGCGAGCGAACTGCGGGCAGCGCTCGGCGAGGCGATCGAACAGCACGTCCGACCGGCAAATCGGCGTGGCGCCCCCCTCCTCCGCCGGCTGTTGGCAGAAGAAAAACAGCTTGGCCGGAAAGATGGGCGTCTGCGCCATCTCGTGATGAAAAAAGATCGTCACCTCGGGGGGCGCTTCGTTGGCCGAGAAGACACGCTCCGTCCAGTTCACGCGCACTGCGTTGGAGAGCGACTCGTAGTACGGAAAATTCGGCAGCTCGAACGCGGCGATGAACGCGTCGAGGTCCTGCGGCGTCGCCAATGGGAAGCCGCGAAACAGAACCGCGCCGTGTTGACTCGCTTTTCCGAGCAGCTCGTCGCGATTCACGCGGACCCAATCGATGGTCGCGTCGAGCGTGGCGCCCGGCGTGTTGCACTGCAGCACGAGCGGGAACACGTGGCCGTCGAATTTCTGCTGTCCGGCGACGGATACCGGCGACACATCAAGTAGATCGTTCTGCATGCTAAACTCTCAACTGTAGCTGGCCTCTATGAGGCCGGCCGCCGATCGTTGTTATAGCCCGGATTATTCAGTGCGCCGTGGAAAGGTGCTGGCATTGTCGCGGGTGCAAGTCCCGCCCGGCAAGGGGTCGCTCCAGCCGGAAGCAGTCGGAGCGG
>JAKEIB010000309.1 GCA_022614705.1 Planctomycetota bacterium
GCCCTGCCGGTGCCGTTCGGGTAAATCTCAACTTCGTGCGAGTGGAACTGATCGATGCCCGTGCGACCTTGTTTGCCGATTTCTTTGCCGTCGCCGTCGTAAATGTTTTCCAGGCTGGAGAGTTCGACCGTGTGAGAATGGTCCAGCATCCGCCACACGAACACGGCGCTGAGCAGGGCCATGATTGCCAATAGTCCCGTGCCAACAATTGTGAATCCGAAGATACGGCCGAGCACGATGTCGCTGGAGCGAACCGGCTTGGTGACGACTGTATAAATCGTCTTCGATTTGAAATCGTTCGGCAGGCTGAACGTGCTGATCAGGAGGGCGATCAACAGCACCATGTAGGTGGAAGTGGTCAGCACGAAGCTGAAAAACAGCTTGCCCGGCTCGGCGTAATTGGTTTTGAGGAACCAGCCGGCGCACAGCAGGATGACCGCATACACTGCGATTGCCACAAACACGCGACGGCGGATTGATTCCTGGACCGACAGCCGGGCAATCGCCCATACGCGCCGCGGCGAGGTGTGCAGCAGTTCGCGAACGCCATTGGCGACGACGCGGTAGGCGATGTCGCCCGCCGCAAGCGGCCCGTGCCGCACGACCGCGACGAGGAAACCCACCACGAGCGCGAGCACGCCCAGCGCCAGCGCCGTGCCCAGGAACACGACGAGCGCGCTATTCAGGATCGCCCCCGCGTTATCAAACGGGTAGCCGATCAGCCACGTCCAAAAAGGGAGAAGTTCTTGTTCGAGAACCATCGATGGTTATTTCAATTTCGGATTGCGGATTTCGGATTTGAGGAGAAGACAGACTCATCGAAGTTTAGCCGCGACGCGAAGCGGAGCGCGTGTCCGTGCAATTGACTCCCAATCCGCATGGTTCAATTCGTCGACGGCGCCGGACCGATCGCTTCGTCTTCGACCGCGCGGCGGCCTGGCCGCGCTTCGCTGTCGCGGACGATCGAGAGGAACAGCTCTTCGAGCGTGGTCGTCGGGTTTTCGATGCTCACGACCTGCCCGCCGCTTCGCTCGATGACGTGTCGAATCTCGTTGATCGTGTCCTGGTTCAACCCCTTGGCGCGGATTTGCGTGACATCGGCGACCGTCAGCAGGCTGTCGACGCGGCCGAGCTCTTTCAATTCGCCCTGGTGCAGGATCGCGATGCGGTCGCACACGTCCTGCACGTCGGCCAACAGGTGGCTGCACATGACGACGGTCGTCCCCTGGTCGCGAAGCCGCAGGATCATGTCCTTCATCTCGCGCGTGCCGATCGGGTCGAGGCCGCTGGTGGGTTCATCGAGCAGGATCAGCTCGGGTTCGTTAATGAGCGCTTGCGCGAGACCGATGCGGCGCGTCATGCCCTTGGAGTATTCCTTGAGTTGACGTTTCCGTGCGCGATCCAGGCCAACTAGTTTGATGAGATGGTCGATGCGCTGGCGCAGCGTGTTGTGCGGGATGTCGAACAGTCGGCCGTAGAAATCGAGGGTCTCTTCCGCATTGAGAAATCGATAGAGATATGACTCTTCGGGCAGGTAGCCGATGCGCTGGTTCTTGTCGACGTCGGTGGCATCCTTGCCGAACACGAGGGCCTGGCCTTGCGTGGGAAACAACAGGCCGAGCAGCAGTTTGATGGTCGTCGTTTTTCCCGACCCGTTGGGCCCCAACAGGCCAAAGACTTCGCCCTGTTTGATTTCCAAGTCGAGCGCTTTGAGGGCTCGAACCTTGGGCCGGCCCCAGAAATCGCGGTACGTTTTGGAAAGGGCCCGCGCCTCAATGACTGTTTCACCCGCCATGCACTGCCTCACTACGGCCGCCGGAATCGGAACTATCCCACTACTCGCTACGCCGCCCGCCATACGCCGGTTCGCGGCCGCGTGTGGCTTCGCGAACAGGCTAAACGTCTCACTATAAATGCGTTTGGGCCGGGTCGCAAGCGGCGAGTGGTCACGCGGGTGGCACGCCCTGAGGCTTTGCGAAGGGCGTGGGGCGCAATGCATTACGTGAAATATCACGCCCTTCCCAGAGCGTCAGGGCGTGCCACCCGTTTAAACAAAGCGCAGCAGTGCGTAGTTCTTTTTGCCGCTACGGAGGACCATGACGGTTTCGCTGGCCAGGTCGGCGGGCGTGAGGCGCGTGTCGATGCCCTCGATGCGGCGGTTGTTCACGTACGCGCCGCCTTGTTGTGCGGTGCGGCGCGCGTCGCCTTTGCTTTTCGCCAGGCCGGCGGCGACGAGGGCGTCGATGATTGGCAGGCCGCCGTCGGCGGTCAATGCGGAACGGGAAAGCTGTTGGCTGGGCACGTCCGAAAAGATTTCCGTGAGCTGTGCATCGCTCAAATTCGATATCTCGGCGCCATAAAAGATATCGGTCGCGCGCTGCGCAGCCGCCAGGCCTTCGTCGCCATGAACTAGCCGCGTTAGTTCCTCCGCCAGCCGGCGCTGGCTTTCGCGCTTGGCAGCGTCATGCTGGCGGGCGGCATCGAGCGATTCGATTTCATCACGCGAGAGCGTGGTAAGCATCCGCAATATATTGCCCACGTCAGCGTCCTCGACGCGAATCCAATATTGATAAAATTGATAGGGGCTGGTGCGCTCGGCTGAAAGCCAAATGGTGCCGGTTTCCGTCTTGCCCATCTTGGAGCCGTCGGACTTGGTGAGCAGCGGCGTGGTGAGGCCGTAGAGCTGCACGCCGCGCATCCGCCGCGCGAGATCGATTCCGGCCGTGATGTTGCCCCACTGGTCGCTGCCGCCCGTTTGCAGCTCGCAGCCGAACTTGTCGTGCAAGTACGCGAAATCGTACGCCTGCAGCAACATGTAGCTGAACTCGGTGTAGCTGAGGCCGGCCTGGTCGCCATGGCGACTGTCGTCGCGTCCGAGCCGGCTTTTCACCGAATCCTTGGCCAGCATCACGTTCACCGGAAAGTTCTTGCCGACGTCGCGCAGGAATTCGAGGTACGAGAATCCGCCGATCCAGTCGAGATTGTTGACGAGCAGGGCCGCGTTGGGCGTGGCGTCGAAATCGAGAAACCGCCGCATCTGCTCGCGGATGGCCGCCACGTTGCGCTGCAACTGATCGAGCGACAGCAGGTTTCGCTCCTCGCTCTTTCCGCTGGGATCGCCAATCATCCCGGTCGCGCCGCCAACCACCGCGATCGGCTTATGCCCGGCAAGTTGAAATCGCCGCAACAACAACAGCCCAACAAGATTGCCGACGTGCAGACTGTCGGCCGTTGGATCGAAACCCGCGTACAAGTTGCGCGGTTTCTCATCGAGCCATTTACCCAAACCCTCATCAGTCGTTTGATGAATCAAACCGCGCCATTGAAGATCTTCGAGCAACATTCGTGACAGCATATCATTTTGAACAGGAGGTAACAGAGGAAACTACAGAGGGATAAGAAGTATAGTGATCAAGC
>JAKEIB010000310.1 GCA_022614705.1 Planctomycetota bacterium
ACTTCCCGGGCCACTGTCCACCGACGCGCCAATTGGCGGGGCGTCTACCTCGGCACAAGCGTGGCCGCCCGCGAAACCGCACGCCCACAGCAACGCCGCCAGGATAAAATGGAAAAAGGTGATTCGACGTCTCATGGCCGCTCGGCTGAATTCGATATTGGCAAGTCGCTGAACAACGAAGTAATGACCTGTCGGCATTATGCCGATCTCGTTTCAAAACGATCGACCCAGTCGTGATCGGGCTCGGCGAGGCCGCCCACTGCATGTTTTCACCGCAGCGAAATCCCGTCAATATTTTGTAGTCAAAAAATGAATTCATATCAAACACCGGTTTGGCTTTGTCACCTCAAAATGTCGGTAATCCGCCGGTTTCAAAACGAAGCGTGACTTTCCGGCGTCGTGCGCAGAAGAAAATAATGCAAGTGGAAATGCGGAGCCAAAGAATCGAGGCGCGTTGTCGGCCATTCGTAGCCGCCGTCGTGGCATGGGCGGTGCTGCTGGGTTGCGCGCGTGCGGGTGTGGCCGAGACCCCGCCGCCGGATTTCCGCTTCGAAATCCGCCCAATTCTTTCCAAGAATTGTTTCGCCTGCCACGGCCCCGACGAGGCCCATCGCGAGGCGGATTTGCGCCTGGATGAGCGCGATGTGGCCGTTGATTTGGGCGCCATCGTGCCCGGCGCGCCGGACGAAAGCGAGCTGATGCGCCGGATCAGCAGTGAGGACATCGACGAGCGCATGCCACCGGCGGAAACTGGTCACACGCTCACGGCCGACGAGATCGAAAAGATTCGCCAGTGGATCGCCGCCGGCGCTAAGTACGCGCGGCATTGGTCGTATGAGCCGCCGCAGCGTCCGCCATTGCCCGCAGTGTCGCGCCCCGATTGGTGTCGCAACGATATCGATCGCTTCCTTCTCGCCAAGTTGGAACAGGCCGGGGTTCAATCGGAGCCGGAGGCAGATCGCTATCGGCTAATCCGCCGTCTGTCGCTCGATCTCATTGGCCTGCCGCCGACGATCGAAGAAGTAGACGAGTTTGTCCACGACGAGCGGCCGGATGCGTATGAGCGGCTGGTGGATCGGCTGCTCGCCTCCCCGGCGTACGGTGAGCAATGGGCGCGCAAGTGGCTCGATTTGGCCCGCTACGCAGACACGACCGGCTACGAGAAGGACTCAATACGCAAGATTTGGTCGTATCGCGATTGGGTCATCAGTGCGCTCAACGCCGACATGCCGTTCGACCAGTTCACAACCGAGCAACTGGGGGGCGACTTGCTGCCCAACCCCACGAAAGACCAGATCATCGCCACGGCATTCCATCGAAATTCTATGCAGAACGACGAAGGCGGCGTGGACAAGGAGGAGTATCGCGTGGCGGCGGTCATCGACCGCGTGAATACCACGATGCAGGCGTGGATGGGCACGACGATGGGTTGCTGCCAGTGTCACTCTCACAAGTACGATCCGTTCGCCCATCGCGAGTATTACGAGCTGCTCGCATTCTTCAATCAAACGGCCGACGCTAATCGCTACGACCAGGAACCGACGCTGCTCACGCCGTCGGCGAAGCAACAGCAGTTGAAGGCAAAGTTGGACCGGATGCTCGAAGAAACAAAGCAAGCATACAAGTCGAAATCCGCGTCTCTCGCGGCGGCGCAGCTTGACTGGGAAAAGGCCGTCGTCGCGGCGATCAATTGGCGGCCGTTGCGGTTGACCGAGGCGGCGTCCCAGGCCGGCGCCACGTGTATGATTCGCGATGACAGCTCGGTGTTGATAAGTGGGACCGAACCTGAAACCGACATATACACGGTGCGCGGCAACTCTGATCTGCGCCGCATCACGGCCATCCGGCTTGAAGCACTGCCCGACGAATCGCTGCCGCATGGCGGGCCCGGCCGCGCGGAGGATGGCGGCCTTGTGCTGTCGAAGGTCGAAGTTTTTCAGGAACCTATTCGCCCTGCCGAGAACGTCAAATTCGTTCGCGTCGAACTTCCGCGGCACGATTATCTCACCATGTCGGAGGTCCAGGTGTTTCGTGGCGACGAAAACGTTGCAAGTGGTGGAACAGCCACCCAGTCCAGCACCGCGTACGAAGGCCACGCCAACCTGGCGATCGATGGCAGCACGCATCCGCATTTCGCCACGGGGCGGTCCATCTCTCACACTGCGTTCAACGATAATCCGTGGTGGGAAGTTGAGCTGAGCCAGCCGACGCGAGTCGACCGCATCGTGTTATGGAACGAAGACGCCCATCCCTATCGCCTGGGGCACTCGCGCGTCACTTTGCTGGACCCGAATCGCTCGCCGGTCTGGCAACAGACGCTCCTTTACTCGCCGAACCTGACGGCCACGTTGACGGTCGACGACGCGACGACAGCTCAAATCGAATGGGCGGGGGCGGATAGCCAGCGGAAGGAATTTCCGGCGAATAACGCAATCGAGAACCAAGATCGCAAAAAGCACGGGTGGTCGCCCGATCCGCACGAAAAAGGGTCGCAGGCGCTGTTGCTTGGATTCGAGCAGCCAATCGTGGCCAACGGGCCGAATGAATTGAAAATCATCTTAGATCAGCAAGTGAAGATTGATGACCGAGCCGGCCAGACGTTGGGCTGCTTTCGCGTGTTCGTGACCAGTGACCCGCATGCCGCCACCACGGCCACTGTGCCGCCGTCGATCCGCGAGATCGCGCGCATCGAGACCGGTCAGCGTACGCTTGCGCAAGCGGAGGAAATTGCGAAGTATTATCGCTCGACCGTTCCGGAATTGGCTCAACTTGTCGCGCAGCGCGAGGACATCGAGCGCCGGCTCACGGAAGAATACAAGCCGGACAAAACACCGATCATGACGGAACTGCCGGCGGACAAGCAGCGCGAGACGCACATCTTCACTCGCGGCAGCTTTCTCAATCCGGGCGAGGAGGTTCACCCCGATACTCCCGATGTGTTCCCGAAATTTGCGAAGGATGCGCCGCGGAACCGACTGGGGCTGGCCAAGTGGCTTGTTGATCGCAACAACCCGCTCACCGCCCGTGTCGTGGCGAACCGACATTGGGAACAACTGTTCGGCACTGGCATCGTGCTCACGAGCGAAGACTTCGGTTCACAGGGGATGTTGCCGACGCATCCCGAACTGCTCGATTGGCTGTCCGTGGAATTGATGGACAGCGGCTGGTCAC